>NZ_JAOQKJ010000012.1:0-74681 GCF_025567405.1 Suilimivivens aceti
TATCGTCACTTTCACTGCTGTAATTTATTCTGTTTGTAATCAACTTTCCCCCTCACACGGGAATTTCAAAAAACTATTGAGGAAAACATGAATAATTCACAAATATCATTGAAAAATAAGTAGATTTATTTGTACATTTGTTTTAAAATAGAAAAGAAGTTTTTTCTTGGGGTTAATTTCTAGGGCAGAAGTATTGTGAAAAATGTATAAGTGAAAAATACGTGCAGCTAAAGGAGTGGGGATATGATATCAAATCAAACATTACAGAGCACGATTGAAGGACTGAAAGCCATTGCACGGGTAGAGTTCTGTATTATGGATACCGAGGGCAAGGAGGTTGCTTCCACAGGAAATATCAGTGTAAATGGAGGTGCCGTAGCTGAGTTTGCCAAGTCACCGGCAGATTCCCAGGAGATCCAGGGGTGTCAGTACTTTAAGATTTATGATGAACAGCAGCTGGAGTATGTCATGGTTACAGCCGGAACCGGTGAGGATGTATATACGATCGGCAAGATGGCGGCATTCCAGGTACAGAATCTGATGGTAGCCTATAAGGAGCGGTTTGACAAGGATAATTTTATCAAAAACCTGCTGCTTGATAATCTGCTTCTGATTGATATTTACAGCAGGGCAAAGAAGCTTCATATTCAGACAGATGTCAACAGAGTGGTCATGATTGTTGAGACGGAGAATGGAAAAGACAGTAACATCCTGGAGATGATGCGTTCCTATTACAGTAATAACAGTGGAGATTTTGTTACGGCAGTTGATGAGAATAATGTTATTATTGTAAAGGATCTTTCAGAAGGCGAAAGCATGAAGGAGATCGAGAAGACGGCGGCAGGCATTGAGAAGTTCCTGCAGAAGGAGCATATGTCAGGAATCCATATTGCGTATGGAACTGTTGTGAAGGAGATCAAGGAAGTAAGCCGTTCCTACAAGGAGGCAAAGATGGCACTGGATGTCGGTAAGATCTTCTTTGATGAAAAGAATGTGATCGCTTACAGTGAGCTGGGAATCGGGCGACTGATCTATCAGCTTCCCATTCCACTTTGCAAGATGTTTATCCGTGAGATCTTCGGTGATAAGAGTCCGGATGATTTTGATGAGGAAACACTTGTTACGATCAATAAGTTTTTTGAAAACAGCCTGAATGTTTCTGAAACGTCAAGACAGCTGTTTATCCACAGAAATACACTGGTATACCGTCTGGATAAGCTGCAGAAGAGAACAGGGCTTGACCTTCGGGTATTTGAGGATGCGATCACATTCCGTATCGCACTGATGGTCGTGAAATATATGAAGTACATGGAAAGTTTTGAGTATTAAGATACAGGTGGTGAAAAAAGTGGCAAGAGAGCAAAGGAGCAGAAGAAGAAAAGGAACTGCAAGTGATGAGATCATCACAATGAATCATGTCAGCAAGGCTTATGCAACAGGTGCTCCCGCACTGAATGGGGTAGATCTTCATATTAAAAAGGGAGAGTTTGTATTTATTGTAGGAGACAGTGGATCAGGAAAATCAACCATGATCAAGCTCCTTCTCCGGGAGCTTGTGCCTACGGAGGGAGAGATCAATGTTATGGGATATGATCTCGTCAGGATCAGGCACCGAAAAATTCCCATGTTCCGCAGGAATCTGGGGATCGTGTTCCAGGATTTCCGTCTTTTAAAGGACAGGAATGTATATGAGAATGTTGCCTTTGCACAGCGAATTATCCAGAAACCGACCAAGGAGATAAAGAGAAATGTACCAAGCATACTGGCAACGGTAGGACTTGCAGGCAAATATAAGGCGAAGCCGAGGCAGCTTTCCGGTGGTGAGCAGCAGAGAGTGGCGATCGCAAGGGCTTTGGTTAACAGGCCGAGCATTCTTCTGGCAGATGAGCCTACCGGAAATCTGGATCCTAAGAACTCATGGGAGATCATGAAGCTGCTGGAGCAGATTAATGAGAACGGTACGACAGTGCTGGTCGTAACCCATAACCGTGAGATCGTTAATGCCATGCAGAAAAGAGTCGTTACAATGAAGAAGGGTGTCATTGTAAGTGATGAAGAGAAGGGTGGTTATATAGACGATGAGGATTAGTACATTTTTTTATACCATCAAACAGGGATTTATTAACATTTTCAGAAATAAATGGTTTTCACTGGCATCTATAGCTACGATCAGTGCCTGCCTGTTTCTGTTTGGTCTTTTTTATTCCATTTTGATGAATGTGCAGAATATTGTGAAGACTGCGCAGGAGGGTGTATCTGTAACGGTTTTCTTTGATGAAGGTATCAGTGATGACCGGATTCAGCAGATCGGGGATGAGATCCAGAAGAGACCTGAGGTTTCCAAGATCAATTTTATCTCAGCAGATGAAGCATGGGACAGCTTTAAGGAGGAATATCTTGGTGAATATGCAGACGGATTTACAGAAAATCCGCTGGAAAATTCTGCAAGCTATGAGATCTATCTGAATGATGTATCCATGCAGCCGGCGCTTGTTTCTTTCCTGGAAGGGCTTGACGGGATTCGTGAGGTAAACCGGTCTGATATCACGGCAGCATCACTGACCGGCATCAATGCGCTGATCGCCTATGCATCCATCGGTATCATAGCGATCCTGTTTGCGGTATCTATTTTCCTGATCAGTAATACTGTTACGATCGGTATTTCAGTTAGAAAAGAAGAAATTTCCATTATGAAATATATCGGTGCTACAGACTTCTTCGTCAGATCTCCCTTCGTCATTGAGGGTATGCTGATCGGAGCAATCGGAGCACTGATCCCCATGGGGATCATCTACAGTGTTTATAATGAAGTGATCGGTTATATCATAGGTAAGTTTTCCAATCTGTCAAAGCTGCTTGCCTTTCTGCCTGTAAATGAAATCTTTGCGAAGCTCCTGCCGGGATCACTGATCATGGGCATAGGAATCGGTTTCCTTGGAAGTATCATTACGGTTAGAAAGCATTTGAGAGTGTGATCATATTCATGAAAAAATGGAAAAAAGGACTCTGCCTTTTGCTGAGTGTTCTGCTGGTAAGTTCAGCCGGAAGCGCAGGCACACTTTCTGCCAGTGCACAGGAGCTGACGAATGACAGCATCAGGCAGAAGGAAGAAGAGATAAAAAAAGCAAAAGAAGAAAAGAACAGCCTTCAAAGCAGTCTGAGTAATGTAAAAGAGATCAAGAAGCAGCTTGAAACCTCCAAGAATAATCTGGCCAATTATATTACGGAGCTGGATGCTAATCTGTCTACGATACAGGCCAAGATAGAAGAACTTAAGGGTCTGATCACAGAGAAGGAAGAGGAAATTGCTGCCAAGGAAAAAGAGCTGGAGGAGGCTGTGGCGGTACAGGAAGCCCAGTATGAGGCAATGAAGGCCCGGATCAAGTTTATGTATGAAAAGGGAGATACGGTATACCTTGAACTTCTTTTTGCGGCAGACAGCTTTGGCGAGGTGTTGAACAAGGCTGAGTATATTGAGATGCTTTCCTCATATGACAGGAAAAAGCTGGATGAATATGTAGCACAGGCTGAGTATGTTTCCCTGTGCAAGGAAAGCCTGGAGGAGGAAAAAAGCGTTCTGGATGAGGCCAGGAGGGTACAGGAAGAAGAAGAGGCTTCCATGAATGCACTGATCTCGGCCAAAGAACAGGAGATCAGTAATGTAACATCTGATATCAAGAATAAAGAGGCTGCCATTGCGGAATATGAGGCTGATATTGCAGAACAGAATCAAACCATTGCGGCATTGGAAAAGGCAGTCGCAGAGGAAAGAGCCAGACTGGCAGAGGAGCAGGGCAGAAGATATGATGGTGGAGTATTCACCTGGCCGGCGCCGTCGTATACGAGGATATCGGATGATTATGGAAACCGTATCCATCCTACTCTTGGTATTCAGAAATTCCATAATGGAATTGATATGGCAGCACCGGGAGGCAGTGCGATCCTGGCCGCATATGATGGTAAAGTAGTTGCTGCTGATTACAACAGCAGTATGGGAAATTATATCATGATCGATCATGGTGACAGCCTGTATACGATTTATATGCATGCATCGGCACTTTATGTTTCCAAGGGGACCGAGGTTTCTAAGGGGCAGAAGATAGCTGCGGTGGGAACTACAGGGCGATCCACAGGCAATCATCTGCATTTCAGCGTGCGGAAGGGTGGAAGCTATGTGAATCCATGGAGTTACCTGAAGGGTTGATAACAGACGGGAGTGTGTGGATTGGAAGAGCAGGAAACAGAACAGACATTACAGGGAGAACAACAGACTGAGCTGCGGAAGGGAGAAAAAGACAGGAGACTGCCACTTTTCTTTGGAGGAATGGCAGCAGGAATTGCTGTATGTGTGCTGGTTGGAGCCGGGGTTTTTGCGGGAAAAAGCATTTATGGATTAGTGAAGACCCAGGGGGGTGCGCAGAGTGAATCCAGTGTTGTGAATGCAGAAACCATACAGAAGATGAGGAGCCTGGAGAGCGTAATCGAAAAATATTACTACGATTACAAGGATGAGCCTACGACAGAGGAGAACCTGCAGACAGGTATCTATAAGGGTATGACAGAGGCGTTGAATGATCCTTATTCTGAGTACTATACCGCAGAGGAGCTGAAAGAGGTTGTGGATGGCAACAATGGTGTTTCCTACGGGATCGGGGCTTATATTACGCTGGACAAGGAGCAGGATATGGCGGTGATCGCCGGTGTCATGGAAGGAACGCCTGCCGAGGAGGCTGGTCTTAAGGAAGGCGATGTGATCTATGAGGTAGATGGGGAAGAAACCAGGGGACTCAGCACCAGCAGGGTTGTTTCCATGGTCAAGGGAAAAGAAGGGACTACCGTTCATCTGACCATTTACCGGGAGGGAGAGGCTGACTTCCTTGAAGTAGATATTGTAAGAAGCAAGCTGATCGAAACAACTACAGTGCGCTATGGCATGGTGGAAGGTGAAGAAGGAATCGGCTATCTGCAGATCACAGAGTTTGATACAGTTACCCTGGATCAGTTTAATGAGGCTATGGCAGAGCTTCGTGCTGATGACATGAAGGGACTGATCCTGGATCTTCGGAGCAATCCGGGCGGAGATCTTTCTGTGGTAGTTGAGATTGCAAGACGTCTTCTGCCGGCAGGACTGATCACTTATACAGAAGTGCCTTCCGGACAGCGGACAGAATATACCTGTGATGGTGAATATGAAATTGACATACCCATGGTGGTACTGATCAATGGGTATTCGGCGAGTGCAGCGGAGATCCTGGCTGGAGCGATCCAGGATCACAATAAGGGAACTGTTGTGGGAACAACCAGTTACGGCAAGGGTATCGTACAGAGGCTGATCACACTGGAGGATGGCAGCGCTGTGAAGCTGACTGTCAGCGGCTGGTTCACACCGAATGGCAATAATATTCAGGGAAGTGGAATCGAGCCGGATGTTGAAGCAGAATATGACACCGATCTGGCAGAAACAGAAGGTCTGGACAGCCAGGTGGAAAAGGGAATCGAAATTCTGAAAGAAAAGATTGGATAAAAATAATATTGTTTTGATTTAGAGCCTGCAGGTTATGGATCTGCAGGCTCTTTTTCTAGAGTTTCATCGGTTTGTATGAATAGATCTCCGATTGGTACATCAAGGAGATTACTCAAAACACAAACAAATGTTCTGATCCTCCTGTACAAATATAATTTACCGTGGTATATTAAAAAGGTAGATTTAAATTAGGAGAAAACATATGGGTCAGTTTAAACTGCATTCAGAATATCAGCCGACCGGAGACCAGCCACAGGCGATCGCAGAGCTTGTGCAGGGATTTCGAGAAGGCAATCAGTTTGAGACGCTGTTAGGTGTTACCGGATCCGGTAAGACTTTTACGATGGCTAATGTGATCGCAGCGCTGAATAAACCTACTTTGATCATTGCACATAATAAGACACTGGCAGCACAGCTTTACGGGGAGTTCAAGGAATTTTTCCCAGAGAATGCAGTGGAATATTTTGTGTCGTATTATGATTATTACCAGCCGGAGGCTTATGTGCCTTCGTCAGATACTTATATTGCCAAGGATTCTTCCATCAATGATGAGATCGATAAGCTGCGTCTGTCCGCAACGGCATCCTTGTCAGAGAGGAAGGACGTGATCGTGATCGCAAGTGTGTCCTGTATTTATGGACTGGGCAGTCCGGAGGATTATCAGGACATGATCGTTTCCCTGCGTCCGGGTATGGTGAAGGACAGGGATGAGGTGATCCGGGAGCTGATCGATATCCAGTATGACAGGAATGATATGGAAGTGAGCAGAGGATGCTTCCGTGTACGTGGAGATGTTCTTGAAATTTTTCCGGCACAGGGTGGAGATTATCTGATCCGGGTGGAATTTTTCGGGGATGAGATCGACAGGATCGTGGAAGCAGATCCACTGACCGGGCAGGTGCATGCTTCTCTGCAGCATATTGCTATTTTCCCGGCATCCCATTATGTCATTCCACAGGAGCGCATCAATACAGCCTGTAAGAATATTGAAGCTGAGCTGGATGAGAGAGTGCGCTTTTTCAAAAGTGAGGATAAGCTGCTGGAAGCCCAGCGTATTTCGGAACGTACTAATTTTGATATAGAGATGCTGCGGGAAACAGGCTTCTGCTCCGGTATTGAGAACTATTCCAGACATCTGTACGGGGCACAGCCGGGAACACCGCCACATACCCTGCTGGATTATTTTGGAAATGATTTTCTGATGATCATAGATGAGTCCCATATGACAGTGCCGCAGATTGGGGCTATGTATAATGGAGACCGGTCAAGGAAGACGACACTGGTAGATTATGGTTTCCGGCTTCCTTCCGCACTGGACAACAGACCTCTCTGCTTTGAAGAGTTTGAACAGCATATCGATCAGCTTCTTTTCGTGTCGGCAACACCTTCAAAATATGAAGAAGAGCATGAGCTGCTCCGTGCGGAGCAGATCATAAGACCTACCGGACTTCTGGATCCGGAGATCGTAGTGAAGCCGGTAGAGGGACAGATCGATGACCTGATCAGTGAGGTACGTAAGGAGACAGATAAGCATAATAAAGTGTTGGTCACCACACTGACCAAGCGTATGGCAGAGGATCTGACCGGCTATATGAAGGAAGCCGGGATCCGGGTGAAATATCTCCATTCGGATATTGATACGCTGGAAAGAGCGGAGATCATCCGGGATATGCGTCTTGATGTATTTGACGTGCTGGTAGGGATCAACCTGCTGAGGGAGGGGCTGGATATTCCGGAGATTTCACTGGTAGCAATCCTGGATGCGGATAAGGAAGGCTTTCTGCGTTCTGAAACATCCCTGATCCAGACAGTAGGCCGTGCTGCCCGTAATGCGGAAGGCCATGTTATCATGTATGCTGACAATATGACAGATTCCATGAAGGCAGCTATTGAGGAGACTGCCAGAAGACGGAAGCTGCAGCAGAAGTATAATGAAGAGCATGGTATCACACCACAGACCATCAAAAAGGCAGTCCGGGATCTGATCAGTATTTCAAAGACAATTGAGAAGGAAGAACTCCGGTTTGAGAAGGATCCGGAATCTATGGGCAGGGAGGAACTGCAGAAGCTGATCGGCAAGGTGGAGAAGCAGATGAAGAAAGCGGCAGCGGATCTTAACTTTGAAGCGGCAGCAGAGCTTAGGGACAAGATGGCAGAGCTGAAGAAAAAGCTCCATGAGCTTGAAGAAGAATAGAGAAGAGAAAGTACAGGTAATAAAATGAGTTTAGCAGATAAGCATATAGAAACACCCAGAATACGCCCGAGAGAATATATTAAGATCAGGGGCGCAAATGAACACAATCTGAAGAATATAGATGTGGATATTCCGAGAAACGAGCTGGTGGTCCTGACAGGACTGTCAGGTTCCGGCAAATCTTCCCTGGCATTTGATACAATCTATGCGGAAGGACAGAGGAGATATATGGAGTCATTGTCTTCCTATGCAAGGCAGTTCCTGGGTCAGATGGAAAAGCCTAATGTGGAGAAAATCGAGGGACTGTCTCCTGCAATTTCCATTGATCAGAAGTCCACAAACAGAAATCCCAGATCTACAGTGGGAACTGTTACAGAGATTTATGATTATTTCAGACTGCTGTATGCAAGGGTAGGCATTCCGCATTGCCCCAAATGCGGCAAGGAGATCCGTAAGCAGAGTGTCGATCAGATGGTAGATCAGGTGATGGAGCTTCCGGAAGGGACAAAGATCCAGCTTCTTGCACCTGTAGTCCGAGGCAAAAAGGGAGAACATGCCAAGGTATTTGAACGGGCGAAAAAAAGTGGTTATGTACGTGTCATGGTTGATGGAAACATGTACGAGCTTTCTGAAGAGATCAAGCTGGATAAGAATATCAAGCATAACATAGAGATCGTAGTAGATAGACTGGTAGTGAAGCCGGGGATCGAGCGGAGACTGACAGATTCTATTGAGAATGTACTGGCACTTACGGAAGGACTTTTTCTGCTGGATGTGATCGGCGGTGAGCAGGTGACCTTCAGTCAGAGCTTTGCCTGTACGGACTGCGGCATAAGCATCAGTGAGATCGAACCGAGAAGCTTTTCCTTTAATAACCCGTTTGGAGCCTGTCCGATCTGCTTTGGACTTGGCTATAAGATGGAATTTGATCCGGAGCTGATGATCCCGGATAGACATTTAAGCCTGAACCAGGGAGCAATCCAGGTGATGGGCTGGCAGTCCAGTACGGATAAGGGAAGCTTTACCAATGCGCTCCTTCGGGCACTTTCAAAGGCTTACGATTTCAGCCTGGATACCCCCTTTGAAGAGCTTCCGGAAAAGATCCGGCATATGCTCATTTATGGTGGCTTCGGGGAAGTCAAGGTACATTATGTCGGACAGAGGGGAGAAGGAACTTATCCTGTCACCTTTGAAGGACTGATCAAAAATGTGGAGCGCCGGTACCGGGAAACGGGATCTGATACCATGAAGCAGGAATATGAAAGCTTTATGCGGATCACGCCCTGTAAGGAATGTGGTGGCATGCGTCTGAAAAAGGAAGCGCTTGCTGTTACTGTATGCGATAAGAATATTTATGAGATCACAGCCATGTCCATTGGTAATCTGCAGCAGTTTCTGACGGATCTAAAGCTCACAAAGCAGCAGATGCTGATCGGCGGCCAGGTGCTTAAGGAGATCCGCGCAAGAGTCGGCTTTCTGATCGATGTGGGACTGAACTATCTGTCTCTTGCCAGGGCAACAGGTACTCTTTCCGGCGGAGAGGCACAGAGAATCCGTCTGGCAACCCAGATCGGATCCGGACTTGTGGGTGTATGCTATATCCTGGATGAGCCAAGTATCGGCCTGCATCAGAGAGATAATGATAAATTGCTGAATACGCTCAAAAACCTCAGGGATCTTGGCAACAGCCTGATCGTTGTAGAGCATGATGAGGATACCATGCTGGCAGCGGATCATATTGTGGATATCGGACCGGGAGCCGGCTCTCATGGTGGAGAAGTAGTAGCACAGGGAACCGCAGAAGAGATCATGCAGATCCCGGATTCTGTTACGGGACAGTATCTCAGCGGCATACTGCAGATTCCGGTTCCAGATACCCGGAAGAAACCGACAGGTTTTCTTAAGATTATAGGAGCTGCAGAAAATAATCTGAAAAATGTGACAGTGGATATCCCCCTTGGTGTGATGACCTGTGTGACCGGTGTTTCAGGTTCGGGTAAAAGTTCTCTTGTCAATGAGATCCTTTATAAGCATCTGGCAAAGAGCCTGAACCGGGCAAGAACGATTCCCGGTAAGCACAAGGAAATTCAGGGCATTGACCAGCTTGATAAGGTGATCAATATTGATCAGTCTCCGATCGGAAGGACACCGAGATCCAACCCGGCTACCTATACCGGAGTATTTGACCAGATCAGAGATCTGTTTGCGGGAACACAGGATGCCAGAGCCAGAGGCTATAAGAAGGGAAGGTTCAGCTTTAATGTTAAGGGAGGCCGATGTGAAGCCTGCGGTGGTGACGGGATCATCAAGATCGAAATGCACTTCCTGCCGGATGTGTATGTACCCTGTGAGGTCTGTGGCGGAAAGCGTTATAACAGGGAGACACTGGATGTTAAATATAAGGGAAAGAGTATTTATGATGTGCTGGAGATGACAGTTGAAGAAGCAGTTCCCTTTTTTGATAGCATTCCTTCCATTAAAAGAAAAATTGAAACATTGAATGATGTGGGACTTTCTTATGTAAAGCTCGGACAGCCGTCTACTACTCTTTCGGGAGGAGAAGCACAGCGGATCAAGCTTGCCACAGAGCTGAGCAGGCAGAGTACCGGCAAGACTATTTATATTTTGGATGAGCCTACTACCGGACTGCATTTTGCAGATGTACACAAGCTGGTGGAGATCCTGCAGAGGCTGGTAGAGAATGGCAATACAGTTGTGGTGATTGAACACAATCTGGATGTGATCAAATGTGCAGATTATATTATTGATATGGGACCGGAAGGCGGAGATGGCGGTGGACAGGTTGTCGCAAAGGGTACACCGGAAGAGGTTGCAGAAAATCCTGATTCCTATACCGGACAATATATTAAAAAAATGTTGGAGAAGTATAAAGAAAACCAGGAAAAATACCGATTAAAATAATAAGCATGGACGCAGGAGTGAAAAACGAACGGATTCGTTTTGCATTGCTGTGTCTTTTTCCATTAAAATTTTATGAAATCCCTTTGAAAATGCAAATCTATGGGTTATAATAATTTCGTAGCGCCTTTTTAAGGTGGAAAGTAGCAGAAAGGGGTATCGTAATATGCAGTATACAGATATCGGAATTGATTTGGGAACAGCCAGCATTCTGGTTTACATCAGAGGAAGAGGCGTTGTATTAAAGGAGCCCTCTGTTGTAGCTTACGATAGAGATACGAATAAGATCAAAGCAATCGGGGAGGATGCCAGACTGATGCTGGGAAGAACACCCGGTAATATTATGGCAGTCCGTCCTTTGAGACAGGGTGTTATTTCTGATTATAGGGTCACTGAGCAGATGATGAAATATTTCATCCAGAAGGCACTGGGTAAGAAGGCTTTCCGTAAGCCGAGAATCGCTGTATGTGTACCAAGTGGCGTCACAGAAGTAGAAAAGAAGGCAGTTGAGGATGCAACGCTGCAGGCGGGAGCCAGAGAGGTTTCTATCATAGAAGAACCTATTGCAGCGGCAATCGGTGCAGGAATAGACATTTCCAAGCCCTGTGGAAATATGATCGTTGATATTGGAGGAGGTACCTCTGACATTGCAGTTATTTCCCTCGGAGGAACAGTTGTCAGTGCTTCTATTAAGATTGCGGGTGATGATTTTGATGAAGCACTTGTCCGCTATATGCGTAAAAAACATAATCTTCTGATCGGTGAACGTACTGCAGAGGATATCAAGATCAAGATCGGAACCGCATTCAAACGTTCCGAGGTGGATTATATGGATGTCCGTGGAAGGAACCTGGTAACAGGACTTCCAAAGACAGTTACCGTTTCTTCTGAAGAAACAGAAGAGGCATTAAGAGAAGCAACAGCACAGATCATCGAAACGATCCACAGCGTTCTGGAGAAAACGCCTCCGGAGCTTGCTGCAGATATTGCTGACAGAGGAATTGTCCTGACAGGAGGCGGAAGTCTTCTGCGCGGGCTGGAGGATCTGATCTGTGAAAAGACAGGTATCAATACCATGACAGCAGAGGATCCCATGACAGCGGTAGCAATCGGTACCGGTAAATATGTGGAATTTCTGGCGGGCTACAGAGACGAGATTTAAAGAGGAAACGTAAATGGTAAAAGGACTCTATACAGCATATTCGGGTATGGTCAATCAGGAGCATCGCATGGATGTCCTGACAAACAACCTTGCCAATGTGAATACCAATGGTTATAAGAAGGAAGGGGCAACCAGCCAGTCCTTTGATGCCGTACTTGCCTATAAGATCAAGGATGCATCGGAAGGATACAATCTGGCGAAAAGAATCGGTATCAATCAGCCGGGAGTTAAGATAGGAGAAGGATATACCGATTTTGAGCAGGGGGCTATCAAGACCACAGGGAACACCTTTGATCTGGCACTGACAGATTCTGGATTCTTTGCTGTAGAGTTTACAGATAAAAGCGGAAATACATCCGTGAAATATACAAGGGATGGTGATTTTACCCTGACCCAGGACGGTGAGCTGGTTACAAGAGATGGAGATCCGGTACTGAATACCAACGGTCAGGCAGTGAAGATCAATCCTAATCTGGATACACAGATCAATGTCAGCGGACAATTGATCCAGAATGGACGTGTTGCAGATACGATCCAGGTGACGGACTTCGCTGACTATAATTATCTGGAGCATTATGGTGAGAATTATTTCCAGCCGATCGAGGGTGCAGAGGAGACAGATCCGAAGGCACAGGTTTATTCCGGCTATCTGGAGACATCCAATGTATCTGCTGTTACTGAGATGGTAAATATGATCAGTGTGCAGAGAGCATATGAATCCAACCAGAAGATCATTACTACAATAGATTCAACGCTGGACATCGCAGCGAATCAGTTAGGTAAGCTGTAAGGAGGACTACAATAAATGGTAAGAAGCTTATGGTCAGCGGCAACGGGAATGAATGCCCAGCAGACAAATGTTGATACAATTGCAAATAACCTTGCTAATGTAAATACTACGGGATATAAGGCGCAGACGGCACAGTTTAAGTCACTGCTTTATCAGACACTTCAGACGGCTACTACGACGGCAAACGGAGATCCGAAGCCTACTACTTCCCAGGTGGGGCTTGGTGTAAGAAATTCTTCTATCAATTCCAGCTTTAACCAGGGAAGCCTTTTAGCATCCAGCAGCGATACAGCCTTTGCCATTGAAGGCGAGGGATTCTTTGCTATTCAGGGAAGCGATGGCAATACCTACTATACAAGAAACGGTGATTTTACCTGGGCAACCAATGGCAACAGAGGAATGATCCTGACCAATCAGGACGGACTTCCGGTTCTGAGCTCTACCGGACGGACGATCACTCTTGGCAGCAATTATATTACCAGCAAGATTACGATCTCACAGGATGGAACGGTCTGTTATCCGGATGCCAATAATAATGCACAGTCTCTGGGCATTAAGATCGGTATGTATCAGTTCAATAATCCTGGTGGACTGCAGAGAACAGGGGACAGCCTTTTTCAGGCAACAGCGGCAAGTGGTGCAGTATTGAATGAAGCAACCAACCGGAATGTAACGCCAAGCCGTATGGTACAGGGATATCTGGAAGGCTCCAATGTGCAGGTGGCTGATGAGATGGTAAATCTGATCGTTGCACAGCGTGCTTATGAGATGAATTCCAAGGCAATTACCACTACAGATGAAATGATGCAGACAGCGAATAATCTGAAACGGTAAGGAAAGTAAGGGCATAAATTATGGATGTTAGCACTATCAGTACATATACAGATTATCTGACAAAGCAGAATACGAAAGCTGACGAGCTGAGGAATACACTGAACAAAACAGATTATTCAGACGCAGATGATGAGAAGCTGTTAGATGCCTGTAAGCAGTTTGAATCTTATCTGCTGGAGCAGGTATTTAAGGAGATGCAGAAAACCGTAGATTGTATCAAATCAGATGATGACAGCGATCCGAACCAGAATCTGGTGGATTATTTCAGAGAGAATACACTGCAGGAGCTGGCAAGTACTTCAACAGAGAAGGAAGGACTTGGGATTGCACAGATGCTTTATGAACAGATGAAGCGAAATTATAATTTATAAAAATGAATCATATGGGGCTGCTGATGTGAGATGGTTGATACCGTCTTGCAAAGGCAGCTTTTTTTACGCAAAGCCGGGCATATATTGACAAAAATGGATAGAACCGGGCAGCGCAGAAAAATAGGGAAGAGGAACAGAAATGGACAAGGTTCATGGATATGTAGACCATATCATATACCAGAACAGGGAAAATGGATATGGAGTACTGAGTGTAATAGAAGAGGAAGAGGAGGTCATATGTGTTGGATTTTTCCGGAATGTAGAGGCGGGAGAAACACTGGATATACAGGGAAATTATGTGGAGCATCCCATGTATGGCATGCAGATGAAGGCAGAAAGCTACCGGGTGGTTCCGCCTGATGATGCGCTTAGTATGGAACGCTATCTGGGTTCTGGAGCCATCAAGGGAATAGGGGAGGCTCTTGCCAAAAGGATAGTGAAAGCCTTTGGAAAGGACACATTCCGAATTATAGAAGAAGAACCGGAGAGACTTTCGGAGATCAAGGGTATCAGTGAAAGAAAGGCTTCGGAGATTGCAGACCAGATGATCGAAAAGAGAGAGCTGCGCCAGGCCTTTGTTTATCTGCAGCAATATGGAATCTCCAATACTCTCGCAGTGAAGATTTATGAAAAATATGGCTCGGCCATGTACGGAGTCATGAAGGAAAATCCGTATAAGCTGGCAGAAGATATCAGTGGAGTGGGATTCAAGATTGCGGACGAGATCGCAGCCAGACTGGGGATCTGTCCGGACTCTGATTATCGGATCCGGAGCGGCATCCTTTATGCACTGATGCAGGCGGCGGCAGAAGGACATACCTATCTGCCGGGGGATCTGCTTGCGGAACGCACGGCGGGGCTTCTTGGCATTGGGAAGGAAGCAATATGGCCGGGAATCAATAATCTGGCTATGGATAAAAAACTGGTGATCAAAACCCTCAAGGAAGAAAAAAGAGTATACGCAGGAGCCTATTACTATGCAGAACTGAAATGCGCACGAATGCTACATGACCTGAATATATCTTTTGGGGATGGGCTGACAGGAAAAGAAGAAAAAAGACTTCTTGGTATTCTGGAGCAGATGGAAGAACAACAGGGGATATTGTTGGATGACCTTCAGAAAAAAGCAGTGATCACCAGTGCCGTTAATGGTATCATGATCCTTTCCGGAGGTCCCGGTACAGGGAAAACGACAACGATCAATACGATCATCAGGCTTTTTGAGGCAGAGGGAATGGATATTCTGCTTGCGGCACCGACAGGACGGGCTGCCAAGCGTATGACAGAAACTACAGGGTTTGAGGCCAGGACGATTCACAGATTACTGGAGATCAATGGCACTGTGGAGGAAGGCAGGGGGGCAGAATTTGAACGGAATGAAGAAAATCCACTGGAAGCAGACGTTATTATTATAGATGAAATGTCCATGGTAGATATCCATCTTTTCAAAGCACTCCTGGAGGCGGTCAGTGTGGGAACCAGGCTGATCATGGTTGGGGATGTGAACCAGCTTCCCAGTGTGGGGCCTGGACAGGTGCTTCATGATCTGATTGAGAGTGACTGCTTCCCGGTGGTTATTCTGCAGAAGATCTTCCGGCAGGCGCAGGAAAGTGATATTGTCCTGAATGCACACAGGATCAATGCCGGGGAAAGGATCAGCTTTGATAATAAGAGCAGGGACTTCTTTCTTCTGGAGAGAACAGAGCCCGGTGTGATCTATAAGCACATGATACAGCTGATCCGGGAGAAGCTGCCAAGGTATGTAGATGCAGATCCATTTGATATACAGGTACTGACACCCATGAGAAAAGGGAGCCTTGGAGTGGAAATCCTGAATGGGATACTGCAGAAATATCTGAATCCGGAAAGCCCTCAGAAAAAAGAATATCAGACCGGGGAACGTCTTTTTCGTGAGGGAGATAAGGTGATGCAGATAAAAAATAACTATCAGATTGCCTGGGAAGTCAGAAGCCGCTATGGAATCCCTGTTGATAAAGGAATGGGGGTATTTAATGGAGATATGGGGATCGTCAGGGACATCAGTGAGCCAGCACAGACCATGACGGTAGAGTATGATGAACATAGACTGGTAGAATATCCTTTTTCCCAGCTGGACGAGATTGAACTGGCTTATGCTATCACCATCCATAAAGCCCAGGGAAGTGAATATCCGGCGGTCATTCTGCCGCTGCTTACGGGCCCAAGGCTTCTTCTTAACAGAAATCTGCTGTATACCGGAGTGACCAGAGCAAGAAAGTGCGTTACCATACTTGGCAGCAGCAGACTGGTGCAGGAGATGATCGACAATGCAAGAGAAAACAGGAGGTATACCAGTCTGAATGATAGAATCAGGGAAATCCAGTGTGAAGAAATGGAAAAGGACTGACGGCAGCGGAAACCGGAGAAATACGGGATGGAAGGAGACGGTAAAATGGCTGACAGAGGCAGCAGCCGATCTTGTTTTTCCGAAAAGATGTGTCCTTTGTGATGAGATCATTCCGTTTGACAGAAGAAAAGAGGGGATATGTGACAGATGCCGGTCAAAGATCCGATATATCAGAGAACCCTTCTGTATGAGGTGCGGAAGGCAGCTTGGGAAAGACCAGGAAGAGTATTGTAAAGACTGCAGCAGCAGGGAACACGTTTTTTTACAGAATGTGACGTTATATGATTATGGAAGTATTGCCGATTCACTGTTCCGGTTCAAGTACAGAGGGCGGCGTGAATATGCAAGGTTCTATGGAGAGGAACTGTACCGGGGATACCGGGAGTGGCTGGCTGTAAGAAAACCGGATGCACTGATCCCTGTGCCATGCCACAGCTCTAGAAGAAGACAGAGAGGATATAATCAGGCAGAGCTTCTGGCAGAAGCTCTTTCTGCGGTGTCGGGAATTCCGGTAAAAAAAGACCTGATCCAAAGAATCCATAAAACTGGGCCGCAGAAAAACCTTACCCTTAGGGAAAGGCAAAATAATTTGAAAAAGGCTTTTAAAATCTGCCAAAATGATGTAAAATTAAGTACGATTGTAATTATAGATGACATATATACCACGGGCAGTACGATGGATGCTATGGCAGAGGAACTTCACCGGAACGGTGTCAGGAAAATATATGGCATGGCGTTAGCATCTGGCCGAGGAGTATAAAGAGGACTACGACTATGAACGATATACGTAATTGCAGAATCTGTGGAAAAATTTTTAACTATGTTATGGGACCGGTAGTATGTCCCAGATGCAAGGAAAAGCTGGAGGAAAAATTTCAGGAAGTAAAGAAATATATCCAGGACAATCATGGGGCAGATATTCCGGAAGTATCTGAGGCGTGTGATGTAGATCCTGCACAGATCCGCCAGTGGATCAGGGAAGACCGGCTGCAGTTTGCTGATGATTCACCGATCATGATCCCTTGTGAAAAATGCGGGAAGATGATCCGTTCAGGACGTTTCTGTGAGCAGTGTAAGGCAGAGATGACCAATACTTTCCGTAATGCATTTACACCGGATGTAAAGCCTGTGAACCAGAAGCCGGAAGGACTTCGCTCAGAAAGAGACAGAATGCGTTATCTGTAGAGATATCCGGAAAGGAAAGATTATGATTAATGAGGAAAAAGTCATCATGATGACGAAGCTGGCCTCTTATGAATCCGGCGAAGGAAAAAAAGATATCAGCATTCTGAACTATTTTCGGAACGATTATATAGGATTTCAACTATTAAAGTCAGTCATTTCGGCAACCATTTCCTTTTTGGCGATATTTGCAGTTTATGCTTTTTATAACTTTGAAAACATCATGCAGGATATTTACAAGCTGGATCTGCTGGCTTTTGGAAAGAGTATTATTATACTGTATCTGTGTGTAACTGCGGCTTATGGAGTGATCTCTTATGTGGTGTATGCAAACAGATACAACAAAGCGCAAAAGCATTTGCGGACATATTATGCCAATTTGAAAAGGCTGGCCAGTATGTATGAACGATAAGATATGAGGATGACAGAATGACAACTTTACTTGTTGCGAAGCAGTATATCAAACATTTTATTTCCAAGTATGAAGTATATCTAAAACCCCTGTTAAAACTGATATTAGCTCTTACATCGCTGATGCTGATCAACGGAAAGATTGGATATATGCATCGGCTTGACAGTATTTCCATAGTGCTGATCGCAGCACTGATGTGTTCCTTTATGCCAATGAATTTTATTGTTGTTGTGGCAGCGGTGTTTACAGTATTACATATGTATGCACTGTCACTGGAATGTGCGGTTGTGACACTGGTGCTGCTGCTGGTGCTGTTTTTATTGTATTTCAGATTTTCACCGAAGGATACGATCGTGGTACTGCTTACTCCGATGAGCTTTATTTTAGGAATCCCTTATGTAATGCCGCTGGCAATGGGACTTCTTGGAAGTCCGGCCTCCGCAGTATCGGTAGGCTGCGGTGTGATCGTAACTTTCTTTATCCGGAATATAGCAGATGGATCTTCCACATTCTCAGCAATGGAGGCGGAGGATATGGCATCCAGGTTCCGCTATATTATTGACGGATTTATCAGTAATAAGGGGATGATCCTTACGATTGTGGCCTTTACGGCAACGATCATCATTGTATATCTGATCCGCAGACTTTCTGTAGATTATGCATGGACAATCGCTATTATTGCCGGTGCGCTGGCAGATGTCATGATCCTTCTGGTAGGGGATCTGATCTTTGATACCAATGTTTCCATTCTGGGACTGATTATTGGTACGGTTGTTTCAGGGCTTCTGGCGAAGGTGATCGAATTTTTTGCTTTTCATGTAGACTACAGCAGGACAGAAAAGGTGCAGTTTGAGGATGATGAATATTATTACTATGTGAAAGCAGTACCCAAGATCACGGTTTCTGCACCATCCCGCACCGTGAAAAAGATCAATACCGCCCGAAGAAGACCAGCTTCCACACAGGGACGGAGATAACGGAAAACGTTTGTGAAACGGGGAACATAAATGTCTCAGCTAAATGATTTTATAGCAACATATATAGCGAGGATGCCAAGCATCAGGTGGGTAGATATTGTGGAGATCCTGCTGATTGCATTCCTGATGTACCATATTCTGGTGTGGGTAAAGAATACCAGGGCATGGTCACTTCTTAAGGGAATTATTGTGATCGCAGTTTTTATCCTGATAGCTGCCTATTTTCAGATGAATACAATTCTGTGGATCGTGCAGAATGCTTTTGGAGTAGCGGTAACGGCGGTAGTAGTTATCCTCCAGCCTGAACTGCGAAAGGCACTGGAGGAGCTTGGGCAGAAAAATATTATCAGCTCCATTATTCCCTTTGAAACCTACAGAACATCAGAAGAAGGAAGATTTTCGGATAAGACCATCAATGAGATTACTAAGGCCTGTGTGGAAATGGGAAAGGTGAAAACAGGTGCACTGATCGTAATTGAGCAGAACCAGTCACTCAGTGAATACGAAAGAACCGGTATTGATGTAGATGGTATCGTTACCAGCCAGCTTCTGATTAATATTTTTGAAAAGAATACACCTCTTCATGATGGGGCGGTTATTATAAGAGGAAACAGGATTACCTCGGCAACCTGTTATCTGCCTCTCTCTGATAATATGGCACTGAGCAAGGATCTGGGGACCAGACATAGGGCTGGTGTCGGGATTTCAGAAGCGACAGATTCCATGACAGTGATCGTATCAGAGGAAACTGGTAAGATCAGTGTAGCTTATAAGGGAGAGCTGGAAAGGAGCCTGGATGGTGACAGGCTTAAGGAAAGACTGAAGTCGATACAGAATAAGCCGGAGGAAGAGCCAAAGAAGCGTATTCTGTGGAAAGGACGGTCAAAGAGTGAAAAATAAGCTTACGGCAAATCTGGGTCTGAAAATTATATCACTGTTTTTTTCCTTTATGCTCTGGCTTGTTGTAAATAACATGAATGATCCGACCATTGACCGCTCATTCAGCAACATCCCGGTGAAGCTGTTAAATACAGAGCTGATCACAGATTCCGGTCAGGTGTATGAGGTGCTGGATGATACGGCAGTAATTGACAGAGTTACGATATGGGCACCGAGGTCGGTTTTCAGTTCACTGACAGCCAGTAATATCATAGCAACAGCGGATGTCAGCGAGCTCAGTAGTCTTGATACGATCAGTATTAAGCTGACAACGAATTTAAGCTCAGGTGATATTGAAAAAATCAAGGCAAGCAATGATACAGTAAAGCTGCATATTGAAAACAAGAAGACGAAAACGCTGGCTCTGGGAGTGACTACTTCAGGAATGACAGAATCAGGATATATGATAGGTGAAATTTCCACAGATCAGAATCTGGTAAGGATTTCGGGACCAGAATCTGTAATCAGTAAAGTCAGCCGGGCAGTTGTAGATGTGCCAGTAACGGGATTTACCAGTGATATCAGTGATAATGCAGAGATCAGGCTGTATGATGCAGATGACAATCTGATCCAGGACAGCAGGATTGTCCAGAATATCAAGACAGTTGGTATCAGAGTGACCATTTATAAGACAACAGAGGTGCCTATCATATTTAATTATGTGGGTAAGCCGGCTGACGGTTATGAAGTAAATGGTGATGCAAAGGGAAGCATAAGCAGTGTGAAGCTGGCGGGAAAAGAGAGCATTCTGAAGAATGTTACGGCCATAGAGATCCCGGCTGAGGAGATTGATATATCTGATCAGAGAGAGGATTATATGGTTACCATTAATCTGGAGGATTATCTGCCTACAGGAACGTTCCTGGCAGATACATCTGATAAGAATGTGGAAGTAACCATAAAGATAGATCCGCAGATCACCAAAGAGCTGGTGATCTCTGGCGACCGGGTGGAAGTAACTGGTATTCCGGACGGATACAGAGCTACGATTTCAGAACTGGACAGCAGTATTACAATCCAGGTAAAAGGGCTTTCTGAGGATGTGGCAGGCTTGCGGGCATCAGAGATCCGGGGAACTGTGGATGTAACGAAATGGATGGAAAGCGAAGGAATGACAGAGCCGATAGCGGGTTATTATCAGGTAGAAGTTGATTTTGGCCTGCCTGGAAGTGCTGTTGTGGAAGATCCGTTAATAGTGACAATGCATTTATCAAAGGTGGAGGAATAAAAATGGGAAGATTATTTGGAACAGACGGTGTGCGTGGTGTGGCAAATGATGAGCTGACACCGCTTCTTGCCATGCAGCTTGGCCAGGCAGGTGCCTATGTACTAACGAAGGAAAACGAGCATAAACCAACAATTATGGTAGGATGTGATACACGTATTTCTGGTGATATGCTGGCAAATGCCCTGATGGCAGGCATATGCTCGGTAGGAGCAAACGCTGTTTATGTTGGTGTGATCCCAACACCGGCGGTAGCTTATCTTACAAGAAAGTATAAGGTAGATGCAGGTGTTGTCATTTCAGCATCCCACAACCCGGTTGAGTTTAACGGGATTAAATTTTTTGATGGAAATGGGTATAAGCTTCCGGACGCACTGGAAGATGAAATTGAAGTACTGATCAAAAATAATATGAATGGAATCAAATTCCCGATTGGCGCTAACGTAGGAAAAATCAAGTACCGTACGGATGCCAGAGAGGAGTATATCAATCATTCCATTCAGTCTGTTAATGTGGATCTTACGGGATTAAAGATCGTGGTAGACTGCGCAGAGGGTGCATCCTATTATACGTCAGTAGAAGCATTAAAAGAGCTTGGTGGTAATGTAGTTGCCATTCATAATATGCCGGATGGCACAAATATCAATGCCAACTGTGGTTCTACACATATGGAAGAGATCAGGGCAAGAGTAGTCTATGAAAAAGCGGATGTAGGTCTTGCCTTTGACGGTGATGCAGACAGATTAATGGCGGTTGATGAGCTTGGTAATGTAGTTGATGGTGACCAGATCATGGCTATTGTAGGTAATCACATGAAGAGTAAGGGAGAACTTACCGGAGATGTGATCGTGGCAACGGTAATGAGCAATCTAGGATTTTTCCTGATGGCTGAAAGGAATGGAATCCAGGTGGATCAGACCAAGGTGGGAGACCGTTATGTTTTGGAGCACATGAAGGAGATAGGTGCAAGCCTTGGAGGAGAGCAGTCAGGACATATTATTTTCCTGAAGGAGAATACAACCGGGGACGGACTTTTAAGTGCACTGCATCTGCTGCAGGTTATGGTGGAAACAGGAAAGCCGCTTTCAGAGCTGGCGTCTGTCATGGAGGTGCTGCCACAGGCACTCGTGAATGCAAAGGTGCCAAATCACAAGAAAGAAAAATATATGGAATATCCTGAGATTGCAGGAGCCATTGAAAAACTGACAGAGAAATTTGCCGGAGAGGGAAGGGTGCTGATCAGACCGTCCGGAACAGAGCCTCTTGTGCGCGTTATGATAGAGGGCAAGGATCAGCAGATGATTGAAAAGGATGCCAGGGAGCTGGCAGATCTGATTCAGAACATTATGTTGTAGTTATAGCAAAGAATGATATGGGATGTTAGGAGGATGTTGTTATGGTAAGCCAGAAGGTGACTATCAAAAATCCCACCGGGCTGCATTTAAGACCGGCAGGTATTTTATGCAAGGAAGCGATGCAGTTCAAATCCTTGATCACGTTTACATTCAGAGGGAATACAGCAAATGCCAAAAGTGTACTCAGTGTACTTGGTGCCTGTGTGAAAAGTGGGGATGTGATTGAGGTGATCTGCGATGGTGAGGATGAAGAGATAGCCTTGAAGACATTAGTAGATGCGATTGAGGGTGGACTTGGTGAATAGCAAATAAAAAAGAGAACAGCAGCGCTGTTCTCTTTTTTTAATCCTAATTGGATTCGATTGACTTATCATCTACGTTAAAGGTGTCACCGTCTTCAACAATACATACCATGGTCTTGCCGGTGTTGAGCTTGATCTCATTTCCATTATCATCATAGTATCTGGTAGCACCGTAGTCAGATGTCTTTTCCCAGGTTACGTGGATTCCTTTTCCATTTGTAAAGAACCAGCCATCTCTTGTAGTATCATGACACTGGAAGGAAAGGTAGCCCTTCTGGTCTCTTACCTCAAAGTAGGTATTCTGGATCAGGACATTCTTGAATGCAAGCTGCTTATTGTTAGCCAGATCAATATGCGGACCGTCACTGTCACCGGAAAGGTGCTGATATCTGTCATACAGACCGGTTTCTTCGTTATAAATGAAGTAGCAGTTTGTCACAGGGTATGCAGGTGAAAGATCGATCTTGGAAGCGTTGATCGCGTCACTGTACTGCTCCAGCGTATTCGGTTCAGAGCTGCCTGCAAACTGATAATGGGTTGCATCGGAATATCCATCTCTGTATGTCAGAGGATAGCCGTAGTGGTTTATGGCATCCTGAATCAGAGATCCACTTGTAAAGGCGTTGTCTGTAGAATTCTTGGCTGTGTCTCTGAAGGAGGCTTTGCCATAATCAATGCAGTTAATATTCTGGGTATCGGAGCGGCCGACAAGATCATCTATGTAGAAAGGTCCGCCGTAATGGATATAAATAGCATCCCATTCGAACGCCCAGTATAAATAATAATCACGGCAGCTTCTGATATTACCGACCTTTTCAAGGTTCTTCCAGTCTTCAAACACAGCCATAAGACGTGTCATGCTTCCTTCTACATTACATTCATAAAGAATGGATGCATCTGAAATACTGTACTGGCTTGCTGTTTTGGAGTTGGGGATCATGATAGCAACAGGACGTGTATTTGCAACATCCTCGTCAACCCATTCATTTGTCAGACGGCTTCTGACCATACCCTCTGCGGGAGGCGTATCGAGATCTTCTTCTGTCTCAGCCTCTTCAGAGGAACTGTCTTCTTCCTTTTCCGGCTGTTGTTCAACAATAGGCTGAACAATAGGCTGTACTGCAGTTTCTTCTGACTTGCCACAGCCGAATAATAAAAGAGATGAAGACAAGGCTACAAGAAAGAGCACTTGTAATCTTTTCATCTTTTAAATCTCCTCACTTTCTTCTTGGTAGCAGCATATGCGATTATGCCACATAACCGTTATTATAACACAGAAGAAAATGACCGTCACTAGAAAATGTGTAATTTGTTATACAAAAATATTAAAAAATTGTTACAACGAAGGAAGGCTTGTATTAATACGTAAATAAGGGTAAAATAGAAACAACTGAGCTTATAGCTTTTGAAGGAAAGGATATATGGGATGGAGAAAATAATTGTTACAGGCTGTAACGGACAGCTGGGAAGAGCAATTAATCAGGAGCTTGCAGGAAATACAGAGATCAGTATTGTAAATACAGATGTGGCAGAGCTGGATATTACGAGTGTGGATGAGGTACTTGCACTGGTCAGGGAGGTTAAGCCTTATGCGATAATCAACTGCGCAGCCCACACGGCTGTAGATGCCTGTGAAACAGATCTGGATAATGCCTACAGGATCAACGCCATTGGTCCGAGAAATTTAGGTATTGCAGCGACAGAAACAGGTGCAAAGCTGATCCATGTTTCCACAGACTATGTTTTTGATGGAAAGGGTACAAGACCTTACGTAGAGTTTGATACGCCAAATCCCCAGGGGGCTTATGGAAAGACAAAGCTGGCAGGAGAAAACATGGTAAAGGATTTTGCGGACAGATACATGATCTTCCGTACTGCATGGCTGTATGGAGATGGCAGAAATTTTGTAAAGACTATGCTGAGGCTTGCTGAAAATGGGGACAAGGTCAGAGTGGTAGAGGATCAGGTAGGAAGCCCTACCAGTGCCAGAGAGCTGGCAAGAGCTATTACTTCACAGCTTTTTACCGATAATTACGGACTGTTCCATGCAACCTGCGAAGGAAACTGCAGCTGGGCAGATTTTGCAAGGGAAATTTTCCGCCTGGCAGGCAGGGATACCTATGTGGAGGGAATCACATCAGCGGAATTTGCTGCAAAGGCACCCAGACCAGCGTATTCTATTTTGGAGAATTATATGCTGAAGCTGACCGGTGGTTATCAGTTTGCAGACTGGCATGACGCACTTGATTATTATATGAAGGCACAGTAACCAAAGAAGGAAAAAGGAATGACATTTTTAGCAGATTTATTTCATAATACGATCTTTCTTTCAGCAGTAACCGGCTGGCTGGTGGCGCAGGTGATGAAGACAGTGATCCACCTGATCCTGACCAAGGAGTTTGTAGCTGAAAGAATGGTAGGCAGTGGAGGCATGCCAAGTTCTCATTCTGCGACGGTATGTGGTCTGGCTACCGCTGCAGGGATCACTTATGGAGGCGGCAGCTTTGAATTTGCCATTTCCGTGATCCTCGCAATCATCGTTATGTATGATGCCATGGGTGTGCGCAGGGAAACGGGGATCCAGGCGAAAGTTTTAAACGAAATGCTGGAGGCTTTCAGTACCATGGGCAAAAAAATGAGCCCGGAAGAGAAGCTGAAGGAATTTGTGGGACATACACCTCTGCAGGTACTTGCCGGGGCAATTCTCGGTATTGTGATTGCAGTGGTCATCTGTTACTTATAAAGGATAAAGAACAAAGAATAAGGAGATCAGAATGCAGAATCAGAACATAGCATTAATTACAGGTATTACAGGACAGGACGGCTCTTATCTTGCGGAGTTCCTGCTGGAGAAGGGATATGAGGTACATGGCCTTGTGAGGAGACACAGTATCAGCAACACGGCACGTATCGATCACATCCTTCAGTCAGAATATAATAAGGTAAAGTTTTTCCTTCATTATGCAGATACTACAGATTCCAGTAATCTGATGAGACTGGTAGCAGAGATCAGACCGACTGAGGTTTACAATCTGGCAGCACAGTCCCATGTAGGTGTTTCCTTTGAAGTACCTGAATATACAGCAGAGGCAACCGGTGTCAGTACACTGAAGCTTCTTGAGGCACTTCGTGTTAACGGCGGAAACTGCCGTTATTATCAGGCATCTACCTCAGAGCTTTTTGGCGGACTTCCGGAGACAGCACCTCAGAGTGAGAAGACTCCTTTTTATCCCAAGAGTCCTTACGGTGTGGCAAAGTTATATTCCTACTGGATCACTGTAAACTACAGAGAGTCCTATAACATGTTTGCATGTAATGGTATTCTCTTTAATCATGAATCGCCCAGAAGAGGTGAGAATTTTGTTACCAGGAAGATCACACTGGCGATTGCAAACATCATTGCAGGAAAGCAGGATAAGCTTTCTCTTGGAAATATGAATGCCAAGAGAGACTGGGGATTTGCCGGAGATTATGTAAAGGGTATGTGGCTGATGCTGCAGCAGGATAAGGCAGATGATTATGTACTTGCAACCAATGAGACACATACAGTACGTGAGTTTGTAGAAGCATCCTTCGCTGAGCTTGGCATTTCCATAAGATGGGAAGGAACCGGTGTCAATGAGAAGGGCTATGATGCAGAGACAGGCAGACTGTTAGTAGATGTAAATCCTGAGTTTTATCGTCCGGCAGAGGTTGAATTCCTCTGGGGCAATGCAGAGAAAGCACAGAAAGCTCTTGGCTGGGAGAGAGATGTGGATTTCAGGGGGCTTGTAAGCATGATGATGGATGCTGACCTGCGTGCGATCGCAGGAATGAGCTGCGGGGAATACAAAGAGAGCAAAAAAGGCTGAGAAAAGAGCGGCCGGCAAGAGGCTTTTTATAGATGGTATCAGTAATTCTTATATGGATTTATATGACGGTTACCTGCTATATTACAGGTTATCTGTGCCTAACAGGAATCTGCAGGAAGGGAAACTATCAGATCAGGAAAGAGAGCAGTTATCTTTTCACAGGAATTGTCCTGATGACGGTATATGCAGAGATATTCAGCCTATTTGGAGGTGTTTCGTTTTTTGCCAATGCGTTGCTTCTGGTGATCTGCCTGATATGTTTTTTGGTCAAAAAGGAGGAACTGGCAGGACATTTTAGGCATATACGGCTTACGGTAACACCACAGAGAGTAATACTGATCCTGGTTCTGTTTTTCCTATTTGCATATGGGACGGCGAGCGGACTGGAACATTATGATACAGGACTGTATCATGCGCAGAGCATCCGGTGGATAGAGGAGTATGGTATTGTTCCAGGACTTGGAAATCTTCATTCAAGACTGGCCTATAACAGCGCAGCCTTTAGCTTATCTGCATTGTACAGCATGGCTTTTCTGACAGGAAGATCCTTTCACTGCTGTACAGGGTATTTTGCATTTTTGCTGGCTGTATGCTGTACAGACGCATGCTGCAGGGAAAGAGAAAAAAAGCTGCTGTTATCGGATCTGATCCGCGTGATGGCGGTATACTACCTGTTGAATATTTTTGATGAAATGATATCCCCGGCATCGGATTATTTTATGGTGCTTACAGTATTCTGGCTGGTGATCCGCTGGCTGGAGCTGCTCGAAAGAAAAGAGGAATCTACAGTACCTTACAGCCTGCTGTGTATCCTTGGTGTATATGTGTGTACCATCAAGTTTTCGGGAGCACTGATCGTATTGCTCACGATCTGGCCGGCAGTAAAACTGATCCAGGGGAAAAGGGTGCAGGAGATCCTCCGTTATATTGTATGTGGACTGATCGTGCTTGTACCGTTCCTGATCCGGAATGTGATCTTATCGGGGTGGCTGCTTTATCCATTTACAGCCATAGATCTTTTTGACCTGCCCTTTAAGATCCCAAAGGGAGTGGCGGAATATGATTCCCGGGAGATCCAGGTGTATGGGAGAGGCTACAGTGATGTGGAACGGTTTGGGGAATCTGTTGTAAAATGGTTCCCGGACTGGTTCAGAAACCTGGATATGATAAATCAGGTATTCCTTCTGGCGGCACTGGCAGGGCTTCTGATTCTGGGAATGCTTGTCATATGGAACATATTCAGAAGAAAAAAAGAAGCTTATGGTGTACTTTTTCTTACGTGTATACTGGGGTGCTGTTTCCTGTTCTGGCTTCTGAGTGCACCGCTGATCCGATATGGATGTGTATTTCTGTGGGTTTATCCGACACTTCTGTATGGATATCTGTACCAGGAGATCAGTCCAAGGTGTGACAGATATAAGCTGGCAGTGATAGCACTTGGGCTGTTTGGGATATACAAGGGAGCCATGTTTGGCAGGGAGCTGATCCGGGATGCAGATCATGCCGGGCAGTATTTACTGGTACAGCAGGATTACGAAATCTTTGAAACTACGTCCTATGACCTTCATGGTTATACATTTTATTATCCAAAGGAAGGTGACAGGACAGGATATATTGATTTTCCGGCATCGCCGGTAAAGGCTGAGGATATCTTCATAGGTGATACGATAGAGGACGGTTTTCACGATGTGATCCATACAAAGTGAAAACGGAGTCTTAAAAGATAAGAATTGCAAAATGCAGGAAAAGAGGAAAAAGCTATGTTAAACAAAAACGACAAAATATATGTGGCAGGACACAGAGGCCTTGTAGGAAGTGCTATTGTGAGAAATCTGAAATCCAAAGGCTATGAAAATGTCATTGGAAGAACCCATAAGGAACTGGATCTGACCAATCAGGCTGCTGTCAGAGATTTTTTTGAAACAGAAAAGCCGGATGTAGTAGTACTTGCTGCTGCAAAGGTTGGTGGTATCAATGCCAATAATACAACCCCTGCAGAATTCGCCTATGAGAATATGCAGATCCAGTGTAATGTGATCGAATGCTGTCACAGATATCATGTAAAGAAGCTGCTGTTCCTTGGAAGTACCTGTATCTATCCCAGAATGGCACCTCAGCCGATTCCGGAGGATGCGCTGCTGACAGGACCTCTTGAGACAACAAATGAAGCTTATGCCATTGCCAAGATCTCCGGTCTTGAAATGTGCAAGTTTTATAAGAGACAGTATGGGGATGATTTTATCAGCTGTATGCCGACGAATCTTTACGGACCTCATGACAACTATGATCTGTCCGGTTCCCATGTAATGCCGGCAATGATCCGTAAGTTCCATGAAGCCAAGGTAAATGATGCACCTTCCGTAGAACTCTGGGGAACCGGTACACCGCTTCGTGAATTCCTTTATGTGGATGATATGGCAGATGCATGTGTGTTCCTGCTTGAGAATTACAGCGGTGAGCAGCATGTAAATATCGGAACCGGAAAAGAAGTAACGATCAGACAGCTTGCGGAAACTGTAAAGGAAGTAGTTGGGTATCAGGGAGACATCATATGGAATAAGGACATGCCAGATGGTACACCAAGAAAGCTGACCGACGTAACGAAGCTGCATGGACTTGGATGGACACATAAGGTAGAACTGAAAGAGGGCGTGGAGCTGGCTTATCAGTGGTTCAAGGATAATGTGGAAAATGCAAGGATGTAATTTTAAAATGCAGAGGAAATAAGGATCAGGAACCTGTGTACACTGGAAATTTCAGCGGCGCAGGTTCCTTTTTGGTTACCATGTATATGAGGAAAAGATCCGGTGGGTCTTTTTGAGTTCCGGGGATGGGAAGGTTACAGATGATAAAGGTATTGATCGTTGATGATGAACGACTGGTGGTTGAGAATATTACAGAGTCAATCCAATGGGAAAGCATGGGATTTGTATTAAGCAGGCCCGCATATAACGGTAAAAGTGCAATACGTATTTTTGAAGAGGAGAGGCCGGATCTGGTGATCACGGATATCAAAATGCCAGGTATGGATGGACTGGAATTAAGCCGGGAACTGTTAAAACGGAAGGCTGATATCCAGATCATACTGCTTACAGCTTATAAGGATTTTGAATATGCTAAAAAGGCGATTGAATTAGGTGTATCCAGGTATATTGTCAAAAATGATATCCAGCCGGATTCCATGAGAGAACTTTTAATGGAGGTCAGGGAAGATATCAGGGATCACAAGACAAATGATCGTATTCTCAGGAGAGAAAAGTGTAAAAATCTACTGGAAAAAGGGGCAGCTGACTCTGAACTCCAGAAGGAACTGATGATGTCATCTATGAGAATTGCACAGTATATGATAATACTTCCATATGGTTATTTTGATGACCTGTTACGGCAGACGGAAGAACTTTCAGAGGATACAAGGGTACTGGATTCTCTGATACAGGAATATGATGGAATCTGCGGTTTTTTATTCGATTTCAATGTGTATTTCTTATGGAAGAGGTACCGGAGGAAATAACCGGGGAGATGCAGATCAGACAGTATATGTATGAAAAAGCCGGAGAATTTCAGGGCAAATTGAGGGAGGATGGAGAAGACAGTGGTCTGATCATTATGGGATACAGAAAACAGAAAGAGAAAGGCTGTATGGAGCTGTATCAGAGGCTGAAGAAAATGTCAGAATACTTCCGGTTTATGCAGGAAGGGAAAATATACATGGAATCGGATCTGCAGGAAAAGGTGAGCCCAGGTGTGACAGAGAAGGAATGGGATATGGAGGTACTGAATGATAATTTCAGGAATCACCAAGCTGAAAAAATCACAGAGGATATAGGACAGATGTACCAGACGGTCAGAGAACCTGTATGGGATAAAAATGGTCTGATAACATTAACAGAAAAACTGAGGAATCACTTGAACGATCTGTGCAGGAGATCGCCTGGTGTCCGGTTTGAGATGCTTCTGCAGCAGGAAGCCGGGAGAAGTATATTTTTAGACGAAATCCGTGACAGAATGACAGAAATATACAGAAAAGCGAACCGGATGGTGCAGAATGGAAAAGAAGCACAGTACAGTATCTATATACGAAAATGTATACAGTATATAGAGGAACATTATAGTGAGGAAATAAACATTGAAACGGTTGCCGGGACACTGGATATCAGTGGAGTATATCTGAGCCAGTTATGCAGAAAGGAATTATCGCAGAGTTTTCTGGAACTGCTGACAGGTACCAGGATCAAAATGGCAAAGAAATTGCTGCAGCAAATGCCTCAGATGAAAATGTATGAAATAGCAGAAGCAGTTGGATACCGTTCCAGCCAGTATTTTGCAAGTGTTTTTAAAAAAGCAGAAGGAATGACGCCATGGGAATATCGTAGCAGGAACAGTTGATGAGGAATGCAGATGAAAAAAGCGAAAAAGAGCATGAAAAGAAAAATGCTGGTGCCGATCTGTGGGATCCTGATAGGGGTACTCGTACTGACTGGAATTATAACGTACAGGTATTTCTGGGATGTATTGAAGGAGAAAGGAATCAGTGATGACCAGAAAAATCTGGAGCAGGCAGGACAGCAGATCAATTATGTAGGAGAGGAACTGGAGTATTTTACAAGAATGCTGCTGATGGACGAGGAGATCCAACAGTATATTACGACGCAGTATTACGAGGATGCGTTTGATGAAGTTTTTACTGTGCTGCAGATCCGGGAGCGACTGATCTGGTACACCTTTATGAGAGAAGATGTGAAGGATATCCTGCTTAACATGCCGGAAAAGGATGTCATCTGGAGTCTGGAAAAGGACAAGGATCGTTCAGCGATGGAGGTGCAAACTGAGTGGTACAGGGAATTTAAAGAAGAAAAACAGTCCGGTTTTTCAAAATCTCATAAGAATGCACTTAATGAAGGAAATGAGTATATCAGTTATGTATATCCTTTCGTCAGCTATTATATGCCAAAACGGCCACTTGGTGATCTGATCGTGGACTTAGACAGAAAATCCTTTGATGATATCCTGAATCTGACAGCAAAGGAGTATGATGCGTTTTACTGGATCCTGGACGATAAGGATATTTTATACAAGCAGGACGAAACAGGAAAAAAAGTAAATATTTCTGATGTTGTAACAAAGGAAAACGAAAAAAGTAAATGTTATGTATTAAATGAAAAGGATGGTTACTGGATCATATACCAGATTCCAAAGTACGGATGGAAGCTGGTAGCTTTTACTGGAAATGAGCGGATTAGTGACAGACTTGATTATTTGAAAAGCTTTTTTCTGGCATCTATTTTTCTTGGGGTTTTACTGGTACTGATCGTTATGGTTCCCATGATTTCCAAAATTGCAAAACCGATCCAGGATTTATCCGAAGAAATGAATAAAGTTTCCAAAGGAGATTTTCAGGCACATTTTCAGGCAGATAACTATATGGAACTGACTGTTATGAGCAATAGCTTTAATTACATGGTCAGTGAATTAAATGCTTATATAAAGCGGATCGAAAGAACAGAAGCAGCCAGGTTTGAGATGGAGGAGAAACTGCTTCTTTCACAGGTAAATCCCCACTTTATCTATAATGTACTGAATACGGTGATTTTCCTGGCCAGAAAGGGGAAAAATCAGGAGGTGGTAGAAGTAACTGACTCATTTATACATCTTCTGCGTGATGCAGTACGGCCTGGAAAAGCAGATATGTTTGCAACGATCAGTCAGGAAATTGACATACTGGAACATTATCTCAAAATACAGGAATACCGGTATCAGGATGCATATCAGGTGATCCTGGATGTGGAGGAAGAGACTCTGCAGGCGACGGTTCCAAGGACGATACTCCAGCCTCTGGTGGAAAATGCGATCATACATGGTATTTTGTCAGATGAAAAGGAAACAGGTATTGTCAGGGTGTGTATAAAAGACTGTCAGGATCACATTCTGATGGAGGTGGAAGATAATGGAACAGGAATGGAAGAGAAGCGGATGCAGGCATTTCAGATGGGTGTGAAAATGGACGGTGGAGATTCTAAAATGAAAAGTATTGGAATTCCCAATATTCTGTCACGGCTTCGTTATCTTTATGGTGACAGGACCCGCTTTATAATGAGTAAAAGTGAAATGGGCGGAGTGCTGATCCATATTGAGATACCAAAATAAAAGTTGGACAATTCTTACAAAGAAATCGTGAGAAAAAGAGAAAAAACAGGAATGTATAACAAAAAGTATTGGATTTTATACAATATTATTGTTATGCATTCTTTTTCTGATTTTACCAATTGTGTAAGATAAAGTTGTTCCGGAACACAGAAAAGAAAAGTGGAGGATATGTATATGGGAGTAAGAGGGAAAAAACTTACAGCATTATTAGGTGTAGCAGTAATGACAGCATCTTTGCTTAGTGGATGCGGTTCTGCTTCTGAAAACAGTGAAAGTACGGCAGATACGCAGACAGCGCAGGAGAACGCAGCTGCTACAGAAAACCAGGAGAACACCGGGGATACTGTGACGATATCCATGTGGGGATGGGATGAAGGAACCATCACCAATGTAGCCAAGGAATTTAATAAGGAATATCCCAACATTCAGATCGAATATATTCCGGTATCCGGGGGATCAGATTATACACAGAAGGTACAGACATCTGTAGCAAGTGGTATGGAGCTGCCGGATATTTTATGGCAGGATTACAAGCAGCGAGGTGTGCTGTATGAAATGGATATCTGGGAAGATCTTTCAGCAGATCCCTACAATTATGATACAGAAAAAATGTTCCCATACTGCGTACAGTCAACATGTACCAGAGATGGAAAGATCGTAGGTGTGGAATGGTTTATGAATGCAACAGGTTTAAGCTATAAGAAGGATCTGTGTGAAAAATGGATCGGAACTGCTGATTCTGCGGAACTGGAAAAAATGATCCAGTCATGGGATGACTTTATTGAGATTGGCAAGAAGGTCAAGGAGGACAGTAATGGAACGGTTTATATGTTCTCCAGTGCAGAAGATGCAATGGCTATGATTTCCGGTAATTTCTATGAATCAGCCCCTTCTGTAATAGATGAAAATAACAAACTGGACCTGGAAGGAACCTATGGAGAATCTCTGGCAATTTTGAAGAAGATGATCGATGCAGGTATCGTTAATAATCTGTCCCAGAATTCTGCAGCAGCCAACGCATCCTATGCAGATGAGAATAATATTTTCTATTGTGGAGCAACCTGGTCACCTCATTACAGTATTGAACCCAATGATCCAAACAGTGCTGACAGATGGGGACTCATGGTATCTCCCGGAGTAGCATTTAACCTTGGTGGTACAGCAATGGGTATTACCAATACCAGCCAGCATAAAGAAGAAGCATGGACATTTATCCACTGGCTGACCCAGACAGAAAATGGCGCCTATGCGTGCAGAGACAGCAGTTCCTATCTGACGAACCTGATGAGCATTTATGAAACAGATGATTATCTTGATTATACGATTAGCTGCTATGGAGATATCAAGGCAGGAAAGGTATGGGCTGATGATATTTCCCCGTATATTGAAGGAGCACAGGTATCCCAATATGATGCCCTTCTGGATGAGGTGGGACATGCCGTTTGCGAGGCGATGATAAAAGATCCTTCTTTGACAGTAGAAGATGCACTTGGACAGATGGAAGAGCAGATTAAGGCGAAGGCACCGGAATTATATGAATAAAAAAGAAAAGAGAAAGATGCAAATTTCTCCATACCTGTTTATAGCACCCTTCTTTCTTGTTTATATCGGATTTAACCTGTTTCCTATTCTGTATTCCTTTTACATCAGCTTTACAGATTGGGACGGAATCCATACGCCACAATTTATAGGCGTTAAGAATTATATCCGGCTGTTTACCGTAGACCCGTATTTCTGGAAATCGGTGTTAAATACATTCCTGTTTGTAGCAGTATGTGTTCCTGCACTGGTATTTGGCGGAATGCTGATGGCAGTGATGCTGAATGCAAAATGGGTAAAGGGCAAAAGGACTCTGCAATGTCTGAGTTTCCTGCCCTATCTGACCACACCTGTAGCAATAGGTCTGATCTTTGCCCTTATTTTTGACTGGCAGACAGGAATCTTAAACAGGGTGCTTCAGGCGGCAGGATGGATGGATACAGCATACGACTGGCTTGGAAGTCCGGGGACTGCAAGGGTGATCGTGATTCTGATGGTAGTATGGAAGTATCTCGGATACAATACCATGTTTTTCCTGTCGGGAATGGCGGGAATATCATCAGATATATATGAAGCAGCGGAAATTGAGGGCGCCGGTACTGTACAGATCTTCTTTAAGATCACTGTACCGCTGTTAAAAAATATTATGGTATTTGTTATGCTTACCAGTATCATAGGAGGACTGCAGCTACTGGAAGAACCGATGCAGTTGTTTTCCGGATGGGCAACTTCCTCAACACAGCTTGGAGGACCTGGATCATCTTGTCTGACAGTGATGTGGTATTTATATGATACTGCATTTGGAACAACCATGCGGCAGGGACTGGGAGCAGCGATATCGTATTCACTCTTTGTTATTATTGCTGTTTTTGCATTCTTCAGTTACCGATTATCTTACCGTGGAGAGGATGCATATGAATAAAAGCAGAAAACACAGACTGCAAAGTGTCCTGGAAACTTTCTTTGCAGCGCTGATCGTGATTATTTTAATGTTGCCATTTTATATCATGTTTATGATGGGAACTTATTCTACAGCAGAAATATTTCGGATACTCCCCTTTAAACCGGGGAGTCATCTGCTGGAAAATTTAAAGCAGCTGATGGCAAGTAATTTTCTGCAGTATTATTGGAACAGCACAAAAGTAGCTGTTTGTACAACAGTTGGGTCGGTACTGATCTCCACAATGGCTGGATTCGGATTTGCCAAGTTTCATTTTAAGGGAAAGGGATTCCTTTTTTCCATGGTGCTTGTGACGATGATGATACCAACACAGCTGGGACTCGTTGCATTTGTAAAGGAAATGAAGGTTCTGGGCTGGATCAATACGCATCTGGCTCTGATTTTTCCCAGTATGGCACATGCATTTGGTGTGTTCTGGATGACCCAGTTCATGAAAGACAATGTACCGGATGAGGTTTTGGAGAGTGCCAAAATTGATGGGTGCAATGATATAAAAGCATTCATCTTTATCGTAATACCCTTTGTAAGATCAGCAATGGTAACACTTGTTCTTCTGGTATTCATTGCGTCATGGAACAGCTTTCTTGTACCACTGATCTTATTGAATAAACAGGAAATGTATACGATCCCGCTGGGAATTACAACCCTTGGAAATTTTTTCCGGGCAGATTATGCCGTTCGTATAGCAGGACTGGCGATGGGGACGATTCCGCTGATCCTGATCTTCGCACTTGGATCCAAATACTTTATTAAAGGGCTGATGGCAGGTGCTGTGAAAGGATAGACGGATGGCAGGAAAAGGAGATGAATTATTTATGAAGACAAAAAACATAAAAGCAGATTTCTGTGTTGTGGGAGGCGGTCTGGCAGGGAGCTGCGCAGCCATTGCAGCAGCCAGAAAAGGACTTAAAACAGTTCTGATCCAGGATCGTCCAGTGCTTGGAGGAAATGCTTCCTCAGAAATCCGGATCTGGCCGATCGGAGCTGAGGGAGATGAAAATCATGAAACAGGAATTGCAGAAGAACTTCTTTTGGAAAACAGTTACAGAAATCCGAACGGAAACTGGACGATCTGGGACAGTATCATATACGGAAAAGTAAGGTTCTGTGAAAATCTGACATTACTGCTGAATTGCTCCTGCAATGGTGCAGAGATGGATGGAAAGAAGATCCGTTCTGTAAAGGCATGGCAGACGACAACAGAAACCTGGTACATAGTAGAAGCTGATTACTTTGGAGACTGTTCCGGAGATGGAATCCTGGCACCACTGACAGGGGCGGAGTACAGAGAAGGAAGAGAAGCTAAAAGTTTATATGGAGAATCATGGTGTAAAGAAGAGGCAGATAATCTGCGGATAGGACAGGGAATCATGCTGCAGGCCAGGGAAATGACTACACCTCAGCCGTTTATTGCACCGGAATGGGCATATTCCTATCCGACAGATGAAAGCTTCCCGACAGGGACATCCCATGATTTCCGTGAACAGAATTTCTGGTGGTTTGAAGTAGGTAATCTGCAGGACACGATTTCAGAGGCAGAAGACATTCACACGGAACTGCTGAAAATGGCATTTGGTATGTGGGATCATATTAAAAAGGATCCTAAGCACCATGCAGAAAACTGGGCGTTGGATTGGGTTGGATTTTTACCGGAAAAACAGGAGTCCAGGAGATATGTCGGTGATTATACGCTGAATCAGAATGATGTTGAAAACGGGGTGCGATTTGAAGATGCAGTGGCTTATGGAGGATGGCCGGTGGAAGATCACCCGGACTATCCTTATCTGGAAAAGGGACTTCCGATTGGTATGTATTCTGTAAAGCGGGAGTATCACATTCCCTTCCGTTCCTTATATTCAGCAAATATTGAAAATCTTATGTTTGCCGGAAGAGATATCAGTACCTCTCATATGGCACTGACATCCACAAGAGTGATGCTGACCTGTGCGATCTGTGGACAGGCAATTGGAACAGCAGCTTATCTCGCAGGAAAATATCATATGACACCGAGAGAACTGGGCCAGAACAGGATACAGGAGTTACAGGATATGCTGATGACAGATGATTGTTATCTGCCTGAGTTTATTGCACCTGTGTGCGAACTGACGAAAGAAGCAGCCCTGACAGCAACAGAAGGAGATGCAGAGGCACTCAGAAATGGAAAAAACAGGGTTTTGAAGGATGTGGACTACGGATGGTGCGGCAAGATAAATGATGAGATCACCTATACGTTTGAGAAGGAAGAGAATGTTCAGGAAGCCGTTTTGATCTTTGACAGCGAGTTTACAAGAAATGGTTCGTGGAAGGAACATCACCCACTGAATATGCCGAATTTCTATCCACTGGAGGGCGGTCATTATCATGTGCCAGATTGTATGGTAAAGGGGTTTGAACTGAAAGGGAAAAAGGATGGAGAATGGTATACCATTCAGAAAATACCTGAAAACTATCAGAGATTTGTAAAGATCCCGATACACGAAAAATTGCAGGCAGTGAAACTGATTCCTCAGAAAAACTGGGGTGAACAGGAAAAAGTTCATATTTTTGCGTTTGAAGTAAGATAGTGCAGAAGAAGATGGTGAAGATATTGTTATCTTCACCATTTTTAATTGCCATGCATATGAAAAACGATCCGGTGGATCCTTTTTGAATTTACAGTAAGTAAAAAGAAAAATTGCCAAATCAGCGGGGGTATTGTATAGTAAATTTATCTTATGAATGGGAAAGGAAAGGATAGTGAAATGAAAAACAGGAAACTACAAATGATACTTTTGGCTGTATTTGTCATGTTATGCATGGCTACCGGTTGTGGAAAGAGCGGCAAAGCACCTTATGAAGCAACGATGAGTAAGGTATTTATGTGCGATGATGCATATACAGGAAGCATAATAGCAATTAATCTTGATGTGACCAATAACACAGGTGATTATATATCAGCCTACACACCGGTTTATGAAATGACAGCTTCTCTGGATGGAGCAAATCTGGAAACAGCTTTTCTGCTTTCTGATAATCCGGAGGCTATTGACAACAGTCAGATGATCGCAGAAGGTGAAACAGGACAGGCACAGGCGGCTTATCTGCTGCCGGATGGAGTGACTGAAGGAACACTTTCTGTTCTGGTTGTGGCACTCAGCACGGATGGAAAGTCGCAGATTACCGTGCTGGAACAGGATATTGATCTTTCGACAGTAGAGAAGGTGGTATCAGAGGCTGTATATGATGTTACCCTTGATGATAAAAAACTTACAGATGATGAAGATGGAAATCCGCTTTTGGTACTGGATCTTACTTTTACCAATAACAGCAGTAAAGCTACCAGCTTTGGCAGTGCAGTGGAAATGCAGATGTTTCAGAATGGAGTAGGACTTACGAGTGCGTATCTGCCATACAGACATCCAATGTATGATGAAGAAATGTACGGAAGCGATTATACGGATATTCAGCCAGGTAATTCTATTGCGATAAGAAGAGTATATGGGCTGAATGATCTGGATTCCGATGTAGAACTCAGCTGTATTGATTTTGATTCATTTGATCAGAAGAAGATCCTGGAGGAAACAATTGATTTATCCGGGGTAGAAGCAGTTGTTGCTGAAAGCGCTTATGAATTTTCCATGGATGAAATTCTGATTGGCTATTCTGATTATAATGACGATTATGTGGTCGTTATGGTAGGAGAATTTACCAATAATTCTGATGAAGATATTTCCTTCAGTACCGCATTGGATATTACAGCAAGACAGTCCGGCATGGAAATGCAGTCTACTTATGTGCCGGGAGCAAGTTCTTATAACTCCAATAATATATCACCTGGTACAACGATCATGGTTGCTCTGGCATGGGAACTGAACAGCAGCGAGGATGATGTTTCCATTACGGTAATTGACAGATACAGCTATAATAAGATGACGGTATTTGAAGAAACATATACGATAGATGAGCTTCTGGATAATACCCTGAATTATATGGATGCAGATGAATTCACAGATGAAGCCATTGATGAAAGTGAATTTGAATCACTGTAAAATTTAGAATAAAAGGAATTCTGCTGTGACGGGTAGTTTCTTTACTGAGTTGTTTGGTAAAGAGGGTACATAGCGACAGCAGGATTCCTTTTTCACTTGAATGATGTGATGACAGTCAGCAGGACATTATTTTTCTGCCAGTTTGGCCTGCAGATTTGCAATGATGGCATCCTTTTCGGCAATCACCGTATCCTTTTCTTCAAGCAGAGCCTTTTGCGTATCCACTTCCTTCTGCAGCTCATCGATCATATATCTGACAGTATTCCTGTCCATTTCCCGTAATTCCTCAGAAAAGAAACCCATAACATTCTCCACATTCCGACACATCTGGTATAGTGTCTCGTACATCGGTTTAAACTGTGGGAAGTCTGTGATAAGCTTGATAATCTCTTCCGGGTCATCCGTAGAGAAAAAAGTCATCCATGCATCCAACAGTGTGGTTACCTTTTTATTGTGCATTTTTAAACGGAAAATGTCAAGACTGATAAAGATGTAATTCCAGATCATGAACGCAAAATGACCCACCCGTTAGGGGCGGATCATTTTAAAAGGAAGGTATAGAAAATTAGTTATGGGCTTCTTGGTTGTCTAAAGCAGCTTTTATAAAGCCTCTGAACAACGGATGTGGTCTGTTCGGTCTTGATTTCAGCTCTGGGTGAGCCTGTGTGGCGATGAAGAAGGGATGATCTGACAGTTCGCACATTTCTACGATACGCCCGTCCGGTGAAATGCCGGAAAGCTTCATGCCATGTTCGGTCAGGGCTGCACGGAAATCATTATTTACCTCGTAACGGTGCCTGTGACGTTCATGGATCATTTCCTCACCATACAGATTATAGGCAAGAGAATCTTTATCAAGAACACAGGGATAAGATCCAAGCCTCAGTGTGCCACCGATATCTTCCACACCATTCTGATCCGGCATCAGTGCAATGACGGGATGTGTGGTAGAAGGATCAAGCTCAATACTGTGGGCATCATTATATCCAACTACATTTCTTGCAAATTCAACAATAGCAAGCTGCATACCAAGACACAGGCCAAGATAAGGTACATGGTGCTCTCTTGCATACTGAATCGCATAAAGTTTACCGTCAATGCCTCTCGGACCGAAGCCGCCGGGAACAAGAATACCATTCACATTACCGAGCAGCGCTGTGACATTTTCCTTTGTAACGGTTTCTGAATCGATCCATTTGATGTTTACCGTTGTACGGTTGGAAATGCCGCCATGCTTCAATGCTTCGACAACACTGATATAAGCATCATGAAGCTGAACATATTTTCCAACAATTGCAATATTCACCTCGTGGAGAGGTGTCCGCAGAGCCTCCACCATCGCCTTCCAGTCTGCAAGATCCGGTTCTGGACAGTCCAGATTCAGACATTCTAAGGCAACCTGTGCCAGGTGTTCATTTTCCATGGCAAGAGGTGCTTCATACAGATATTCCACATCCAGATTCTGAAGGACACGGTTATTGGGGACATTACAGAAAAGAGCAATTTTATCTTTAATATGCTGATCCAGTGGATATTCGCTGCGGCATACAATAATATCCGGTTGAATACCCATTCCCTGCAGCTCCTTAACACTTGCCTGCGTAGGCTTTGTCTTCATTTCCTGGGAGGCCTTCAGGTAAGGGATCAGAGTAACATGGATCAAAATGGCATTCTCTTTTCCAACCTCATGCTGGAACTGTCTGATGGATTCCAAAAAAGGCTGGCTTTCAATATCACCCACCGTACCACCTACTTCGATAATGGCAATTCGGGTATCTTCATCTGTAAAGTTACGATAGAAACGACTTTTGATCTCATTTGTGATATGAGGAATCACCTGAACGGTACCACCGCCGTAATCACCACGACGCTCCTTTTGCAGAACAGACCAGTAAACCTTGCCGGTGGTAACGTTGGAATTTCTATCCAGATTTTCATCGATGAATCGCTCATAATGTCCAAGATCCAGATCGGTTTCTGTACCATCCTCCGTGACAAAAACTTCACCATGCTGGATCGGGTTCATCGTGCCGGGATCAATATTGATATAAGGATCAAATTTCTGCATGGTGACCTTATAACCTCTGGCTTTTAATAATCTTCCCAAAGAAGCAGCAGTGATGCCCTTACCAAGACCGGAAACAACACCGCCGGTTACGAATACATATTTTACTCCCATAATAACTCCTTAGTTTAGTATAAATACAACAGTTCCCTTTGCAGAAAAACCGTCAATAGCAGTTTTTCTGCATTTTTGAAAATAAAAAAGGGTGCTATCTGGCCTGAACCAATAGCACCTTTGCTTTGATAGGAAAATCATAGCACCCGCAGTTTTCACTGTCAATACGGTTTATTTATAAAAAATTGATATTTGTTCATCCCTTTTTTATGGAATAATCATATAACATGTGCTAAAATGTAACAGGTGCAATGGAAAAACAAGCGCTGCGAAGCAGCATTTGTTTTTCCAGCACCGTTAACGAGCAAACGGTCTGCGAAAGCAGACAGGAAGTGCGGAGCGCGGGTTTGCGAGTTTTTTCAAAATGGAAAAACAAGCGAAGCAGAGAGTCTGCGAAAGCAGACAAGAAGTGCGAAGCACGGGTTTGCGAGTTTTTTCACAATGGAAAAAATTGCTGCGAAGCAGCATTTGTTTTTATTATAAATATGGATGGATGGAAATTATGAGAGTGGGATTTGACAACGAAAAATACCTGAAGATGCAGTCAGCACATATTATGGAAAGGATCGAAAAATTTGGCGACAAGCTGTATTTGGAATTTGGTGGTAAGCTGTTTGACGATTTTCATGCATCCAGAGTACTTCCGGGGTTTGAACCGGACAGTAAGCTCAGAATGCTCATGAAGCTTTCGGACAGGGCAGAGATCGTTATTGTTATCAATGCGGCTGATATCGAAAAGAATAAGATACGTGGAGATCTGGGCATTACTTATGATGAAGATGTACAGAGACTGATGCAGGAATTTGAAAGCAGGGGGCTTTATGTGGGAAGTGTTGTCTTGACACATTATGCAGGGCAGATCCGTGCGGCAGAATTTAAGGAGAGACTGGAAAAGAAGAATGTAAAGGTATATCTTCATTATACAATAGAAGGATATCCTTCCAATATCCCGCTGATCGTCAGTGATGACGGGTTTGGAAGGAATGAATATATAGAAACCACAAGACCGCTTGTTGTGGTAACGGCACCAGGACCGGGAAGTGGAAAAATGGCAACCTGTCTATCACAGCTTTACCATGACAACAAGAGAGGTATCAAGGCCGGATATGCGAAGTATGAGACCTTCCCGATCTGGAACCTGCCATTGAAGCATCCTGTCAATCTGGCATATGAGGCGGCAACCGCAGATCTGAATGATGTTAATATGATAGATCCCTTCCACCTGGAGGCGTACGGAGAAACAACAGTTAATTATAATCGTGATATCGAGATATTTCCGGTACTGAATGCAATCTTTGAAGGCATTTACGGAGAAAATCCTTATAAGTCCCCCACTGACATGGGTGTCAACATGGCGGGTAACTGCATTATAGACGATGAAGCCTGTAAGGAAGCTTCTTATATGGAGATCATCCGGCGCTATTATAAGGCTGCAGGAGATGTGGCAAGAGGCAAGGGAAGCGAGAATGAGGTATACAAGATCGAGCTTCTCATGAAACAGGCAAGGATTACCACTGAGGACCGGAAGGTGACGGTGGCAGCCAATGAAAGAGCAGAAAAGCTTGGCGTACCTGCAGCAGCGATTGAATTTGCGGATGGAAAGATCATCACATCCAAGACGACGTCTCTGCTTGGAGCAAGCGCAGCATTGCTGCTGAATGCACTGAAGTATCTTGGCGGCGTAGATCATGATACCCATCTGATCTCACCGGCAGCGATCGAGCCGATCCAGGAACTGAAGACCCGGTATCTGGGCGGTACGAATCCCAGGCTTCACACAGATGAGGTACTGATCGCACTGGCAATTTCAGCGACTACGGATCCGAATGCAAGAAAAGCACTGGAACAGATTCCTGCGCTGACAGGATGCCAGGTGCATACTTCTGTTATGCTTTCTGATGTGGATATGAGGACATTTAAAAAGCTGGGAGTAGATCTGACCAGCGAGCCGATATTAAAAGGAAAGAGTAAGTAATTTATGAGTGAGCAGAACTTAAACCAATATGAACCGGGAAACGGAAATAATTCCGGTCAGGGAGATCCGGGAAATAAAGGAAATGAAGGCAGAAACGGCTCCGGTGGCAATGGAAAAGATCCCAAACGCCAGAGCATTGTCCTGTTTCTGATCGCAGCATTAGTGACACTGCTTCTGATGAGCAGTTTTATGAAGATGATGTCCGGAGAAACACAGAAGGAGATCAGCTACAATGAGTTTATCCAGATGCTGGAGGATAATAAGGTAGAGTCCGTTACCATCAGCACGGACAGAGTTAATATTAAACCAAAGGAAGAAGAAAAAGCAAACAAGCTGCTGTATCTGTATGGCAGTCCATCGGCTGTTACTTATTATACCGGCAAGATCGAAGATGATGACACGCTGACCCAGCGATTGCTGAAATATGATGTACCTGTCAAGGGAGAAGTGGCAGACAGCTCAAGTGTGATCATCAGTTTCCTTTTAACTTATGTCGTACCGATCCTTCTGATGTGGGTACTGCTCAGCTTCCTGTTCCGTAAGATGTCCAAGGGCGGCGGTCCCATGGGAGTTGGAAAGAGTACAGCGAAGGTATATGTACAGAAGGAAACAGGAATTACCTTTAAGGATGTTGCCGGAGAGGATGAAGCGAAAGAATCTCTGCAGGAAGTTGTGGATTTCCTTCACAACCCCGGAAAATATGCGAAGATTGGAGCGAAGCTGCCCAAGGGAGCACTGCTTGTAGGACCTCCCGGAACCGGTAAGACACTGCTTGCCAAGGCAGTGGCCGGGGAGGCAAAGGTACCGTTCTTCTCTCTGTCCGGTTCAGATTTTATTGAGTTATATGTAGGCGTAGGTGCTTCCAGAGTAAGAGATCTGTTTAAGGAAGCAACCAAGAATGCCCCCTGCATTATTTTCATCGATGAGATAGATGCCATCGGAAGAAGCCGTGACAGCAAATATGGCGGTGGCAACGAAGAAAGGGAACAGACACTGAACCAGCTCCTTTCTGAAATGGATGGCTTTGACACCTCCAAGGGAATCCTGGTGCTTGGTGCTACCAACAGACCAGAGATCCTGGATAAGGCACTACTGCGTCCCGGACGTTTTGACAGGCGTATTATTGTAGATAAGCCGGATCTGAAGGGAAGGGTAGCGATCCTGAAGGTGCATGCCAAGGATGTTCACCTGGATGACAGCGTGGATCTGGATGCGATCGCACTTGCAACAAGCGGTGCTGTTGGTGCGGATCTTGCCAATATGATCAATGAGGCAGCGATCAATGCGGTGCAGCATGGCAGAGAATATGTGAACCAGAAGGATCTGTTTGAGGCTGTGGAACAGGTGCTTGTAGGCAAGGAAAAGAAGGATCGGATCATGAGTCAGGAGGAAAGAAGGATCGTTTCTTACCATGAGGTTGGTCATGCACTGATCAGTGCTCTGCAGAAAAATTCCGAGCCGGTGCAGAAAATCACGATCGTTCCCAGAACCATGGGAGCTCTTGGCTATGTCATGCATGTGCCTGAAGAAGAAAAATATCTGCAGACAAAGGCAGAGCTTCATGACAGACTTGTCAGCCTGCTTGGTGGACGTGCTGCTGAGGAACTGATCTTTGGCGATGTGACTACGGGCGCAGCCAATGATATTGAGCAGGCAACCAATATTGCATCCAATATGGTGACCCGGTTTGGTATGAGTAAACGGTTTGGTCTGATGGGTCTTGCCACGGTAGAAAATGAATATCTTGGAGGCGGTGCAAGACTGACCTGCAGTGACAGAACAGCAGCTGATGTAGATACAGAAGTAATGGAAATCCTGAAGGAATGCTATGAGGAAGCCAAACAGATGCTTTCCGGTAACAGGGAGCTGATGGATAAGCTGGCAGCCCACCTGATCGAGAAAGAAACGATCAGCGGCAAGGAATTTATGAAGATCTACCGTGCTGAAAAGGGAATCCCGGAACCGGAGGAGAAGAAAGAGGAAGCGGATAATACAGAAGAATCTGGCAGAGCAGCAAAGCTGGAAGAGGAAACAGAGGCTGAGCTGAAGGCAGAGGAACGTACCCCGGAGGATTTCCTTAGACAGGAGCCTGCTGGAGATGAAGGTGAAAACGGATCGAAAGGAATCTTCTCAGGTGCCAGAAAATAAAGAAAAGAAGTGACTGCAGTTCATGCAGTCACTTTTGCAATAGGAGAAGTTATGTTTGATATTCAGGAAGAATTAAAGAAGCTTCCCAGGTGTCCGGGAGTTTATATCATGCATGATGAAGCGGATACTATTATTTATGTGGGGAAGGCGGTCAATCTCCATAATCGTGTCCGCTCTTATTTTCGCAAAAATATTGGAAGAGGACCACAGATCGACAAAATGGTAACGCTTATCAACCGATTTGAATATATTGTGACGGATTCTGAGCTGGAAGCGCTGGTGCTGGAAAATAACCTGATCAAGGAACACAGGCCCAAATATAATACCATGCTGAAGGATGATAAGACTTATCCTTATATCAAGGTGACGATGGGAGAAGAATTTCCAAGAGTCCTGTTTTCACGTGAGATGAAAAAGGATCATGCTAAATATTTTGGACCATATACCAGTGCCGCAGCGGTAAAGGATACCATAGAGCTGCTTAACAGACTGTATCAGCTCAGAACCTGTAACCGGAGTCTGCCAAGAGACTGTGGACAAGGAAGAGCCTGCCTGAATTATCATATCAAGCAGTGTATGGCACCCTGTCAGGGAAACATTACAAAGGAAGCCTATGGAGAAAATGTAAAGAAAGCCCTGGATTTTCTGAATGGACATTATCAGGAGATTCTCGGAGAATTAAAGCAGAAGATGCAGACGGCATCTGATCAGCTTGAATTTGAAGAGGCGATCCGTTACCGGGATCTGTATAACAGTGTGAAGCAGGTAGCGCAGAAACAGAAGATTACAGACAGTGATGGAGAGGATAAGGATATCATAGCCCTTGCAAATGATGCGAACGATGCGGTAGTGCAGGTTTTCTTTGTCAGGGATGGAAAACTCATGGGACGGGAGCATTTTTATATGACACATGTGTCACAGACTCCAAGAGAACAGATTCTTTTGGATTTTGTGAAGCAGTTCTATGCAGGAACGCCTTTTATTCCCAAAGAGCTGATGCTGCAGGAGAAAATCGAAGATCAGGAGGTACTGGAACAGTGGCTGACCGGGAGAAGGGGAGCGAGAGTTTATATCCGGGTACCGAAGATCGGAACCAGAGAAAAGCTGGTAGAACTGGCCGCCAGGAATGCAAGCCTGGTGCTGGACCAGGATAAGGAACGGATCCGGCGGGAAGAGGGAAGGACGATCGGAGCGGCGAAGGAGATTGCAGCACTGCTTCATCTGGAGAAGGCAGACAGGATGGAAGCCTATGATATTTCCAATATCAGTGGTTTTGCCAATGTAGGCTCCATGGTGGTATATGAAAAAGGAAAGCCAAAACGCAGTGACTATCGTAAATTCAAGATAAAGAGTGTGTCAGGACCGGACGACTACGCCTGCATGCGTGAGGTGCTGACAAGACGCTTTACCCATGGCATAGAAGAAAGAGAAGAAATGGAGGGAACCGCAGAAAAAAAGGAAGTGGGCGGCTTTACAAAATTTCCGGACGTGATCATGATGGATGGTGGACGTGGGCAGGTAAATATCGCGCTGGCTGTCCTTCAGGAGCTGAAGCTGTCTATTCCGGTCTGCGGCATGGTAAAGGATGATAATCACAGGACGAGAGGACTTTATTTTAATAATGAAGAGATTCCGATTGACAGGAACAGCGAAGGGTTCAGGCTGATCACAAGAATCCAGGATGAAGCCCACAGGTTTGCCATCGAATACCACAGATCTCTTCGCGGCAAGGCACAGGTGAAGTCGGTATTGGATGAGATCCCGGGAGTTGGACCGGCGAGAAGAAAGGCACTGATGCGCGGCTTCAAGTCTATCGAGGAGATCCGGGAAGCGGATGTTGAAACACTTTTACAGGTGGAAGGAATGAACCGGCCTGCCGCCCAGGGAGTCTATGATTTTTTCCATCAGAAAAAATGAAAATTTTACGGGAGAAACATGGAAAGAGAAGAGAGCAGATTGTTGAGATTCCCCAGTTGATGTGGTAAACTATTTAAGATAACGGTCTTCCGTCTGTAAAGGCGAGAGGGGAAAGGCATGGAGGGAACGTATGGCAAGCGTAAAACTGGAAAGCATCATTGAAAAGATGAAGCTGGAAAATCTGACACCTGATATTGATATTTCGAAGATCAAGATTACCCAGCCTGATATTAACAGGCCGGCGCTGCAGTTAGCCGGTTATTTCGAACATTTTGAAGCAACAAGACTTCAGATCATCGGTTTTGTGGAATATTCCTATATAGAAGGACTTCCGGTGGCAAGGAAAAAGGAGATCTATGAGAGACTTCTTTCCTGTGAGATCCCGGCGATCGTGTTCTGCAGGGAACTGAAGCCGGATGAGCTGTTTACAGAGATCGCAGAGGCACACAAGGTACCGCTTCTGATGACCAAGAAAGCAACATCTGCATTTATGGCAGAGATCATCAGATGGCTGAATGTAAAGCTGGCTCCCTGTATTTCAGTACATGGGGTTCTTGTGGACGTTTTCGGTGAGGGTGTCCTGATCACAGGCGAAAGCGGTATTGGTAAGTCAGAAGCAGCCCTGGAGCTGATCAAGAGAGGACATCGTCTGGTTACAGATGATGCTGTTGAGATCCGCAAGGTCAGTGATGAGACGCTTGTTGGATCCGCACCGGATATCACCAAACATTTTATCGAATTGCGTGGTATCGGAATCATTGATGTGAAGACACTGTTCGGTGTTTCCAGTGTTAAGGATACTCAGAATATTGATCTGGTCATTCGTCTGGAGGACTGGGACAAGGACAAGGAATATGACAGGCTCGGACTGGAAGAGGAATATACAGAATATCTTGGAAACAAGGTAGTATGCCACAACATTCCAATTCGTCCCGGACGTAACCTCGCCGTGATCTGTGAGTCCGCAGCGATCAATCATCGTCAGAAGAAGATGGGATACAATGCGGCACAGGAGCTTTACCGCAGAGTACAGGAATCTCTGGCAAGAGGCAGAAGTGATGAGGATGAGGACGAATAGAAGCAACCTGTAAAGAATAGAATAAAGAGGGAGAATAAAAATGAAATACGTATTTGGTGTAGATATCGGAGGAACTACTGTAAAGATCGGACTGTTTGATGTAGAAGGAAATGTACTGGACAAGTGGGAGATCCCTACAAGAACCGAGAATGACGGTGAGAAGATCCTGCCTGACGTAGCAGACAGTATCAGGGAAAAAATGAAACAGATGGATAAAGATGCGATCGCCGGTGTTGGTGTTGGCGCACCTGGTCCCATTGACGCAGCTGGTGTGGTACATCGTGCCGTAAACCTTGGCTGGAAAACCTTTAATGTAAAGGAAACACTGGAAGCACTGATCAATCTTCCTGTCAGAGCAGGCAATGATGCCAATGTGGCAGCCCTTGGAGAAATGTGGATGGGCGGTGGAAAAGGCTATAAGGATCTGGTTGTTGTTACACTGGGAACCGGTGTAGGCGGCGGCATCATTGTAGATGGAAGGATGATCAGCGGAAGTACCGGAGCAGCAGGAGAGATCGGACATATTCATGTAGATGATACAGAGACAGATGTATGTAACTGTGGAAATAAGGGGTGCCTTGAGCAGTTTGCTTCTGCAACCGGTATTACCAGACTTGCAAACAAGAAGCTTGCCTCTACAGACATGGATAGTGTTCTGAGAGGCGGAGAGGTTTCAGCAAAGACAGTATTTGATGCTGTAAAGGCAAGAGATCCTCTGGCTATGGAGGTAGCAGAACAGTTTGGAAAATATCTGGGAGACGCCCTTGCAGCAGTGGCAGGAGTTGTAAATCCGGAAGCCTTTGTTATTGGAGGAGGTGTGTCCAAGGCAGGAGAGATTCTGATCGATTATATCAGACCTCATTATGAAAAGAGTGTATTCCATGGATGCCGTGAAGCGAAATTTGCACTGGCAACACTGGGAAATGATGCAGGAATCTACGGAGCAGCAAAGCTGGTGCTGGATGCAGTAGCAGACAGATAATAAATATTAAGAAGCAGGTGCGGACATTGAGGGGATTTGGCGAAGCAGTTTATGAATATATCAGAGCGAATGTACCTGAAGAGGATATTCTGACAGAAGAACCGATGAGCAGGCATACAACATTCCGGATCGGCGGTGAAGCAGCATGCTTTATCCGGATCAGCAGTGAGGAACAGCTGCGGAAGCTGATCCCTTATTTTGAAAATGTCGGCGCTGAATATTTTGTCCTGGGAAAGGGCAGCAATCTGCTGGTAGGGGATAAAGGCTATCCGGGAGTGATCCTTCAGATATCAGATGCCTGCCAGCAGATAGAAGCAGAAGAAAACAGGCTGCAGGTGCAGGCAGGTGCTGCACTTTCAAAGGTGGCGCTTTTTGCCATGGAAAGAGGACTTGAAGGACTGGAATTTGCTGCAGGGATTCCCGGAACGGTAGGCGGCGGTGTGGTGATGAATGCTGGCGCCTATGGTGGTGAGATGAAACAGGTGGTGGAGAGTGTCAGAGTACTTTCTTCAGAGGGAGAGATCCTTACGCTCGACAATGACACCATGGAATTTGGATACAGAACCAGCATTATCAGAAACCGAAATTTTATAGTGCTGAGTGTGACTTTCCTGCTGCGGGAAGGAAACAGAGAGGAAATCCGTGCAAGAATAGAGGATTTTCAGAAGCGCCGTATGGAGAAGCAGCCTTTAAATTATCCTTCTGCAGGCAGTACGTTTAAAAGACCGGAAGGATATTTTGCCGGAAAGCTGATCATGGATGCAGGACTTCGGGGATTTCAGATCGGTGATGCAAGAGTATCCGATAAACACTGCGGATTCGTGGTAAATGTTGGCAAGGCAACGGCAAGGGATGTAACAGATGTGATTGAGGAAGTACAGGAAAAGGTCAGAGAACGTTTCGGAGTTTCCCTGGAAAGAGAAGTCATTTATCTTGGAAAATTTTAGCTGCTGTGTCTGAAAGAAGGATAATGACTGCAAAGGTTAATTTATAAAAGCAGGGCTGTATAAGTACAGCAGGAGGAAATGGAATGCGCTTTGTTGTAGTGACAGGAATGAGCGGCGGCGGAAAAAGTACAGCACTCCATATGCTTGAGGATGTTGGATTTTATTGTGTGGACAATCTGCCGGTTCCACTGATCGAGCAGTTTGTAGAACTGATCGCCATGCCGGGAAGTGAAGTGGAAAAGGTAGCTCTCGGGCTTGATGTACGTGTGGATCAGCCTTTTGAAGATGCACAGAAGGCATTGGAGAAGCTGAAAAAGAATGGCTATAATTTCGAGATCCTGTTTATGGAAGCCGGAGACAGTGTCCTGCTGAAGAGGTATAAGGAAACAAGGAGAATGCACCCGCTTTCTCCTGGAGGCAGGGTTGAAGACGGTATCCACAAGGAGAGAAAGATCCTGCAGGATATCAAAGGGAAAGCCGATTATGTGATCGATACCTCAAATCTTCTGACACGGGAGCTGAAAGAGGAAATCGACAGGATCTTTGTGAAGAATGAAGAATATAACAGTCTGATGGTAACAATACTGTCATTTGGCTTTAAGCATGGGATACCGGCAGATGCGGATCTGGTATTTGATGTAAGATTTCTGCCAAATCCCTATTATATAGAAGAATTAAAGTATAAAACGGGAAATGATAAAGAAGTACAGGATTATGTCATGGATTTTCCAGAGGCAGGGATATTTATTGACAAGCTGACTGATATGCTGGAATTCCTGATCCCTAACTATGTGAAGGAGGGAAAATATCAGCTTGTGATCGGAATTGGCTGTACAGGGGGAAAGCACAGAAGTGTCACCCTTGCGAATAAGCTGTATGAGCGGTTGAAGAATAAGGGAAATTACGGACTGAAGATCGCACACCGTGATGTGCGGGCACAGGGGATTTGACCAAAGGCAGGAAATTTATGTCGTTTTCAGCAGAAGTAAAGGAAGAACTGGAAAAAATCATGCCGCAGGCAAGACACTGCAGACTGGCGGAGCTTTCTGCAATTGTAGAGTTTGGCTGTCATATAGAAGAAACAAATGGAGAAATACGGATTACGATCCATTCGGAAAACGATGCAGTTGCCAGAAAGTACTTTACATTATGGAAAAAAACATTTAATATATGTACTGATGTTGCAAAAGCACTACAGGCTTTAAAATTCACGGGAGATAATGCGGGAGCAGGAAAGGGGGCAGATCGTGTCCTGATCAAAAGCAGCTGCTGCAAGAGAGCATATCTCCGGGGTGCTTTTTTATGTATAGGTTCTATGAGTAATCCGGAGAAGGGGTATCATCTGGAGTTTGTCTGTGAGACTGATCGTCAGGCTCTGCAGATACAGGAAGCTATACATAGCTTTGACATAGAGGCGAAGGTAGTCAGACGCAAGAAATATGATGTTGTGTATTTGAAGGAAGGCGCCGGGATCGTAGATCTTCTTAATGTAATGGGAGCGCATGTATCTTTGATGAATCTGGAGAATCTGAGGATTGAGAAGGAAATGCGCAATTCTATAAACAGACAGGTGAACTGCGAAACTGCCAATATCACGAAGACGGTGAATGCGGCCAGCAGGCAGCTGGAGGATATTCAGCTGATTCAGACACATATTGGGCTTTCGGGTCTGCCAGAGCATTTAAGGGAGATTGCCCTTGTAAGACTGACACATCCGGAAAGTTCTCTTCAGGAGTTGGGTGGTTACTTAAATCCGCCGGTTGGAAAATCCGGTGTGAATCATAGATTAAGGAAGCTGAGTGAAATAGCCAGTCAAATTCAGGTTAAAGCTTAAAGGAGGAGAAATATTATGATTGAAAAGTCCATTGAAATCAAGATGGCAGAAGATTTTGATGCACGTCCTATTGCCATGCTGGTACAGATTGCAAGCAGACATGACAGTGATATTTATCTTGCGACAGAAGGAAAAAAGGTGAATGCCAAAAGCATCATGGGAATGATGAGCATGCCTCTGAATCAGGGAGAAAGCGTAACTGTAATTGCAGAGGGAACTGATGAGCAGGCTGCTGTGGATGCTATTGGTAGTTATCTGAACGGCAAAACGGAATAGATGAAACTGAAATACGGACGCCACACTTGTCAGAGTGTGGCGTCTTTTGTAACATGGAAAATATAAAAGGATAGGAAAAGAAAAGCTGCCAGAGGCAGCTGGAGGATTTTATGAAGAAGAAAATGCTTTTTATTTATAATCCGAGAGCGGGAAAATCCCAGATCAGAAGTAATCTTCTTGATATGATCGATATTTTTGTGAAGGCCGGATATGAAGTGACTGCCTATCCGACACAGGCACAGGGGGATGGGATCAGGGCAGTTACAGAAAGACAGATCGGTTACTATGATATGATTGCCTGCAGCGGTGGTGATGGCACACTTGATGAAGTGGTGACCGGTATGATGAGGTGTGAAAAAAGACTGCCGATCGGCTACGTTCCGGCAGGAACAACTAATGACTTTGCCGGAAGTCTGGGAATCCCGAGGAGCATGGAAAAGGCAGCAAGAGTGATTGTGGATGGCAGAAGCTTCCGCTGCGATGTTGGTGGATTTAATGAGAATATTTTTGTCTATATTGCGGCATTCGGCCTTTTTACAGATGTTTCCTATGAGACAAGGCAGGACATGAAGAATGTGCTGGGACATATGGCTTATGTGCTGGAAGGCATGAGAAAGCTGTCGAAAGTGAGATCCTATACCATGAAGGTGACCTGTGGGGACAGAGCGATAGAGGGAGATTTTATCTTTGGAATGATCACAAATTCCCTTTCTGTAGGCGGTTTCAAGAAGATCACCGGTGACAATGTAAAGCTGGATGACGGTGTATTTGAAGTAACTCTGATCAAAAGACCCGGGAACCCGGTGGAGCTGAATACGATCATGGCAGCGATGGTGAACCGGAATATTGATACCGATCTGATGGAATGCTTTACAGCATCGGAGCTGCAGATTGAATCGACAGAAGAGATCGCATGGACACTGGATGGAGAATTCGGAGGACGGCACAGCAGAGTTGAAATCCAAAATTATAAACAGGCACTGGAGATCAGGGTGCCGGAGGAAGAATAAATAGCCCTATAAAAGGGAGGATGCCAGGTAAGCTGTCTTACCTGGCATTTATTATGAAAAAGTTATTATAAAATCAAGTAGATGTTGTTTTCTTTGTTTCATCTTATGCTCTTAGTATAAAGGGCAGAAATGTCTAAAGAATGTTGAGGTGTTGAAGTTTTTTTAAATGAAATGTTAATAAAATATGAACACCTCACATTTTTTCCGGTTCCGGATAATCTACGCCAAAGGTTTCTACTGTGACAGCAGCGATCTTCTGATCCTCCAGTGGTCTGTCGGAATAGTCGGTAGGGGTTTCGGCGATCTTGTTCACAACGTCCATACCCTCAATAATCTTGCCAAAAGCTGCATAGGAGCCATCCAGATGGGGTGCATTCTTGTGCATGATAAAGAACTGGGATCCGGCGGAATCAGGCATCATGCTTCTTGCCATGGAAAGAACGCCTTCTGTATGCTTTAAATCATTCTGGAAGCCGTTTGCAGCAAATTCACCTTTGATGCTGTAGCCAGGGCCGCCCATACCGGTGCCCTGGGGATCACCACCCTGGATCATGAAGCCTCTGATCACACGGTGGAAGATCAGGCCATCATAAAAGTTTTTCTGGATCAGGCTGATGAAGTTGTTTACGGAAACGGGGGCGATATCGGGATAAAGCTCTGCTTTCATGACATCTCCGTTTTCCATGGTAAAGGTTACAACAGGATTTTGTGCCATAATAATATTTCATTCCCTTCTTTTCAATTTTTGTAAACTATACTATAATAGTAAAATGGTATGGGATTTCATAGAAGGAAACCCACGTATTTATTCTACAGAATCCAAAAGGACTTTTCAATGCTTAAATATGTTGTGTTTGCAGTAACAGAGAAGGAAAGGCAGGTTCTTGACAGAAGTAGGGCAGAACTGGAACAGGTCTTTACCGGAGAAAAGACAGAATTTCTGATCGTTTCTGCAGCACAGACGGAAGAAGGCATTTTAAGGCTCCGGATGGAAGAAAGCCTGATCCTGACAGATGATCCTGCATATCTGAAGGCATTGCAGGCAGCAGGATTTTATACAGCAGGTCTCCATCATAAAGAAAATCAGGGCACCTTTTTTGAAGGAGCAGCTTATGTTATAGAAGAGATCGGTGAGATCACTTTTTCTGTGTATGATGAGATCTACAGGCGGCTTGCTGGGTTGCCGCTGATGATCACGAGGACGAAGCGACTTCTGATCCGGGAGAGCACGGTAGGGGATGTTCCAGAGTTTTACCGGATCTACAGGGATCCATCCATTACGAAATACATGGAGGATTTGTTTGGGGATCCCGAAGAAGAGATAGCTTACATGAAGGAATATATCCGTCAGATCTATGGATTTTACGGATATGGGATGTGGACAGTACAGCTTCTTTCCGGAGAAGTGATCGGCAGAGCAGGACTCAGTGTGAGAGAAGGCTATGAACTTCCGGAACTGGGATTTGTGATCGGCTGTGACTATCAGGGACAGGGCTATGCAGAAGAAGCGTGCAGAGCGGTGCTTGCCTATGGAAAGAAGGAGCTTTCTTTTGAGCATGTACAGGCACTGGTAGAGGAAGAGAATCTTCCGTCCAGAAATCTGCTTATAAAGCTTGGGTTCCATTTCGATAAAAAAGTGAATGAGAAGGGAACTGAATACCTTCTTATGATAGATTGACAACATTTTGAAAGGAGTTTTTGCATAAAAATGAGTAAAGGGAAATATTATATTACAACGGCGATTGCCTATACATCAGGAAAACCGCACATCGGAAACAGCTATGAGATTGTTCTGGCAGACAGCATTGCCCGTTTCAAGAGAAAAGATGGCTATGATGTTTTTTTTCAGACAGGAACGGATGAGCATGGACAGAAGATCGAGCTGAAGGCACAGGAGGCCGGTATTACACCGAAGGAATATGTAGACAATGTGGCTGGCACGATTCGGAAGATCTGGGATCTGATGGACACCTCCTATGATCACTTTATCCGTACAACAGATGATTATCATGAAAAACAGGTACAGAAGATCTTTAAGAAGCTGTACAATCAGGGAGATATTTACAAGAGCTCCTATGAGGGCCTGTACTGTACACCCTGTGAATCCTTCTGGACAGAATCCCAGCTTGTGGACGGCAAATGTCCTGACTGCGGAAGAGAGGTAAAGCCGGCAAAGGAAGAGGCATATTTTTTCAGGATGAGCAAATATGCTGACAGATTGATCGAGCATATTAACAGCCATCCGGAATTTATACAGCCGGTATCCAGAAAGAATGAAATGATGAACAACTTCCTGCTTCCTGGTCTGCAGGATCTGTGTGTTTCCAGAACCTCCTTCAAGTGGGGGATCCCGGTAGACTTTGATGATAAGCATGTCGTTTATGTATGGCTGGATGCCCTGACCAACTATATCACCGGTATTGGCTATGACTGTGACGGAGAAAGCAGTGAGCAGTATAAGAAATATTGGCCGGCGGATCTGCACCTGATCGGAAAGGATATTATACGTTTCCATACGATTTACTGGCCGATCTTCCTGATGGCGCTGGGTGAGCCCCTGCCAAAGCAGGTATTTGGTCATCCATGGCTTCTGATGAACAATGACAAGATGAGCAAGTCAAAAGGAAATGTGATCTATGCAGATGAACTGGTAGATTTCTTTGGAGTGGATGCTGTCAGATATTTCGTCCTGCATGAGATGCCTTTCGAAAATGACGGAAATATCACCTGGGAGCTGGTAGCGGAGCGTTTTAATACAGATCTTGCCAATACCCTTGGTAATCTGGTGAACCGTACCGTATCCATGAGCAACAAGTATTTTGACGGTGTTGTTACCAATACCGGCGTGACAGAGCCTGTGGATGAGGAACTGAAGAATCTGGCTGTGACAGCCTATGGCAGAGTAGCAGATAAGATGAAGGATCTGAGAGTGGCTGATGCCCTGACAGAGATTTTTACCTTATTTAAGAGATGCAACAAATATATCGATGAGACAGAACCGTGGGTACTGGCAAAGGATGAAGCGAAGAAGGATCGTCTCGCGACCGTTCTTTATAATCTGACAGAAAGCATTCTGATCGGTGCTTCCCTGCTTGAACCCTATATGCCTACAACGGCAAAGAAGATCGCAGTGCAGTTTAACACAGAGATCAGAAGCTTTGAAGATCTGGCCGAGTTTGGAAGATATCCCTCTGGCAGCAAAGTAACAGAAACACCGGAGATCCTTTTCGCAAGACTGGATCAGAAGGCAGTTTCAGCAAAGATCGAAGAGATGGAAGCTGTAAGAACAGCTGCAGCAGAGAAGACGGAAAAGGAAGAGAAAGCAGAGGAAGGCATTGATATTGAGCCGAAGGCTGAGATTTCCTATGATGATTTTGCAAAGCTGCAGTTCCAGGTGGGCGAGATCATTGAATGTAAGGAAGTACCAAAGTCCAAGAAGCTCCTCTGTTCACAGGTGAAGATCGGAAGTCAGGTAAAGCAGATCGTTTCCGGAATCAAGCAGCATTATTCCGCAGAGGAAATGGTAGGCAAGAAGGTGATGGTTCTTGTGAACCTGAAGCCGGCAACCCTGGCAGGCGTTGTTTCTGAAGGTATGCTGCTCTGTGCAGAAGATGCAGATGGTAATCTGGCACTGATGACACCGGAGAAAAAGATGCCGGCAGGAGCAGAGATCTGCTAGAGGAAAAAGAGGACTCTCCGGCAAAAAACAGGAAGAGGGTTATATATGGTCAAAAAAGAAGAATTTGTATTTGACTCCAGGGACGGACAGAGTAAGATCCACGCGGTCAGATGGATTCCGGAAGGAAAAGTGATCGGGATTCTTCAGATTGTCCACGGAATGGCCGAATATATTGAAAGATACGAGGAAATGGCACACTTTTTCGCAGAAAAGGGAATCCTGGTTACAGGAGAGGATCATCTTGGACATGGAAAGAGTGTGGACGAAAAGGAAACCTATGGTTATTTCTGTGAACAGGATCCGGCGACGGTAGTTGTGCGGGATGTACACAGACTGAAAAAGATGACACAGGAGGACTATCCGGGAATCCCTTATATTCTGCTTGGACACAGTATGGGTTCCTTTATTACAAGGAATTACCTGTTCCGTTATGGCACAGGAATTCAGGGAGCAATCATCTGCGGTACCGGCTCACAGCCCGGCGTGGTGGTGAAATTCAGCAGGGCACTTGCTGCATTCGAAGGACTGTTTCTTGGAGAGAAGCATACAGCAAAACTGATAGATAAGCTGGCTTTTGGAAATTATAATAAACAGGTAGAAAAGCAGAGGACTTCATTTGACTGGCTGTGCCGGGATGAAGCAGTGGTTGATGCCTATATAGCTGATGAGCTGTGCGGATTCATTTTTACCGTAAACGGGTTCCGGACATTGTTTACCCTGCTGGATCGTCTGAACAAAGAAGAAAATCTGAAAAAAATGCCGGAAACCCTGCCGGTGCTGTTCATTGCCGGAGAGAAGGATCCAGTAGGAAATTATGGAGAAGGAGTCAAAAAAGCTTTCCGGGATTTCCAGAAGGCCGGACTGACTACTTTAAGCATGAAGCTGTATCCGGAGGATCGTCATGAGCTTTTGAATGAACTGGATAAGAAAAAAGTTTATGAGGATATTTATTCATGGATATTGGAACGGATCAAGGAGTATCAGTTATAAGAGGTGTATGTTTTTATGAAAAAATTGAAATTTTGGCTTTTGGGAATTTTCTGTATGGCAGTTCTGACTGTTACGGCAGGGCTGTGTATTCCTGCAACTGTCAGGGCTGCAGAGGCAGGACAGGGTACAGAAAATATCGATACAGAAGAGCTGCTTGGAGATGTGAAGGATAAGCTCTCCGAGGCAGTATCAGAAATGGATCCGAAGACAGTAAAAGAGATTTTCAGGTTTGCTTCCGAAAAGATTTCTGATGGAAGTCTGGACAGTGAAGAAGGGTTAAAGGCGGCTATTCAGGAAAGTGAAGAAAAATTCGGGATCATCATTAAGGAGGCCGATGCCAGAAAAGTGGTAGAAGCTATGCAAAAGCTGGAGAATATGGGCTTTTCTGCTGATTATGTACTGGATAAGGCAGAAACACTTTATGACAAATATGGAGCAGACTTTGTAGATCATACAAATGAAATTATCAGGGGTGCTGTGGAAAATGCAGTAAAGAATGCCGCAGAAAGCTTTTTCAGCAATTTATGGCAGTCCACGAAAAATTTTTTCGGTGGACTGCTTGGTGGCTTTCAGATAGCGGACAGGCAGTGAAAGGACAGTAAATGAGCGCAGGATTGCCGTGTGTGATTCGGTTTGTATCATCGGATGAATGGGAAGAAGCAATGGGACTTGCCTGGAAAACCTTCCTGGAATATGAGGGCGATGTTTATCCGCCAGAGGGAGTGCGCAGCTTTGAGGATTTTATCACCGACTCTGATCTGAAAAGAATGTTTGCGCTTGGAACCTATCAGATGATTGGAGCATTCTTCTCAGGAAAGCTGATAGGGATGATATCCCTGCGCAATAAAACGCATATTTCATTGTTGTTCGTGGACGGTGATTATCACCGGAGAGGGATTGGGAGAGCATTGATCTCGTTTCTTTCTGAGTATGTCAGGAAGGAAGAGGGACTTAACAGGCTGACGGTAAATGCGTCGCCTTATGGAGTTGGATTCTACCACAGACTGGGATTCCGGGATCTTGGTCCGGAGAAACAGCAGGATGGGATTATTTTTACTCCCATGCTTTTAGAATTTGACAGAGGATAAGGAGAAACAAATGGGAAGAATTTTTGGACTGGAAAGCCCTTTTATGAATTTTTTGAACAGAGTAGCAGATCTGATCTGGCTGAATATACTGACGATGATCTGCTGTATTCCGGTCGTAACGATCGGAGCATCTCTGACGGCAATGAATTATGTACTTTTGAAAATGGCAAAAAACGAAGAAGGATACATAACAAAGGCATTCTTTAAATCATTTAAACAGAATTTTAGACAGGCGACACTGATCCTGCTTATACAGCTTGTGATTTATGGAATCCTTGCGGGTGATCTCTTTGTTTTCCGTTATGCATCTATGGATTTCCCGGAATGGCTGCAGATTGCTGTGATAGCGGTGGGAATCCTTGTGACATTTGCGACTATATATCTGTACCCATTACTGGCAAGGTACGATAATGCAATTAAGGCAACCTATAAAAATTCTTTTCTTATGGGAGTGCTGAGTCTGCCAAGAACACTTCTCATGGTGCTGTGCTGGCTTATTCCTGTGATCGTGTTTTTCTTTGCTAATCCGATTCTGCCGCTTGTGTTCCTGCTTGGAATTTCAGGTCCCGGATATCTGAATGCACTTTTATACAGGAAGAGCTTTGAACGCTTTGAGGAAAAGGACGACGATACAGAAGAAGGATCCGGGGAAGCCGGGGATGAAGCTGTAGAGGAAGTTTCAGGAGAAATGACAGACCAGCATATGGAGTAGAGATGGAATCAAAAAAAAGGCAAATCTTACAGTGGTCGATTTTGGGAGGAATACTCGTCATTGTAGTGACGGTCATGCTCTGTGTCTCTTTTTCCAGGATCAAGAGAGAGGGCATTCAGAATTATGAAGATGTGATGACGAGTTCTGCATCCAAATATGCACAAAAAGTGAATATGGAATTGTCAGAGCTGCAGACAGCAGCTGATGTGGCAGCAGATGTCCTTTCCACGAGCAGCCATTATGGACAGAATCTGATCAAAGAGACGCTTATGGCGGTGCAGGAAAATACAAGCGCAGAAAAAGCAGTGTATTATAATGGTGGAAATACAGGATATGTATGGGACGGAACAGACTTTGCAACAGCAGATCTGAAAAAGGAGCCGTATTTTGAACAGCTTGCCGGACTGTCAGAAACCAAGGTTTTCTGTATGAGAAATTCTGAGGATCTGAAAACGACAGAGCTGGTCATCATGGCTCCGTCAGGGGAGACTGGCAAGGGGAGTGTGCTCCTGTATTTACCGGTACGGAAGCTGGATAAGCTTTTCAAGATCAGTGTTGACTTTGGTGCAGATGCATTTGCTCTGATCATTGACAAGAATGGCTATATTGTTACTAGTGGAACCTATGAAAGTGACTTCCTGACAGAACTTAATTTCTGGAACAATTTTGCAGATAAAAATAAGGAGTCTGTTTCAAAGGCGAGAGTCAGACTGATCAATGCCGTGACAGGATGTATAGAAGCTTCCTCCAAGGGGACAGGAGAAAAGAGGACAGTTGTATATGCACCTGTCCTGAACAGCGGATTCGATGTCATCATAGGTGTTGACCAAAGCTATGTTGACAAGAAGGAATCCAATTTCTGGAAGAGCAGCGGTGTAATGCTGACACAGCTTCTGCTTGTGCTGATCGGCTTCTTTGCCGCCTTCCTTACCATCAGCTATACGACCAAGAAGAATGTGGCGGAGCATGACAGACTGCTCCGTGAGGAGGCGGATACCGACCTTCTGACAGGACTGACAAACAAGCTGGCAACAGAGAGAAAGATCAAAGAGTATATGAAAGAAAATCCCAATTCCCTCGGTATGATGTTTGTACTTGACATTGATAATTTCAAGAAGATCAATGATACGATGGGACATGCCTTTGGCGATGAGGTGCTGAAGACCCTTGGCAGAACGATCAGCTCCCTGTTCCGTGTAACAGATATTATTGGACGTACGGGTGGTGATGAGTTTACCATATTTCTGAAATTCCTGAAATCCGATGAAAATACACTGAAGGAGGCCAGAAAGCTGGTGCAGTTCTTCAAGGATTTCACCGCAGGTGAATATGTAAAATATTCAGCAACAGCAAGTATTGGTGCTGCAGTATTCCCGGAGAACGGAAGTGATTTTGATTCCCTGTACAAAGCGGCAGATAAAGCACTTTACAAGGCAAAACAGAGAGGCAAGAACCAGCTGGCATTTTATGACGACAGAGACAGAAAATAGGAATTGTACAATTTGTATATAAAAATATGCACATGATGTACAAACTGTCGAAAGCAAATGGAATCAGAAAGGTTTCTAAGCATTTCTCACAATGGAATCAGAAATCTTTGTGGAATAGTGGTATAGCTAATTTGGACTACGTCCGTTATACTAATCTTAACGTTGAAGTTGAACCTATTTTTCAAGGAGGCTAATGAAATGGCAAGTTTATCATTAAAAAATATCTGCAAAGTATATCCTAACGGATTTGAAGCAGTAAAAGATTTCAATCTTGAAATCGCTGATCAGGAGTTTATTATTTTCGTAGGACCTTCAGGATGTGGTAAGTCTACAACCCTTCGTATGATCGCTGGTCTGGAGGATATTTCTTCTGGTGAATTAAAGATCGGTGACAGAGTTGTTAACGATGTAGAGCCTAAGGATAGAGATATCGCAATGGTATTCCAGAACTACGCTCTGTATCCTCATATGTCAGTATATGACAATATGGCTTTCGGACTTAAGCTGAGAAAGGTTCCGAAGGATGAAATCGATAAGATGGTTAAGGAAGCAGCTAAGGTTCTTGATCTGACAGCACTTCTTGACCGTAAGCCCAAGGCTCTTTCTGGTGGACAGAGACAGCGTGTTGCAATGGGACGTGCTATTGTTCGTAATCCTAAGGTATTCCTTATGGATGAGCCTCTTTCAAACCTGGATGCAAAGCTTCGTGTACAGATGCGTATTGAGATCGCTAAGCTGCATCAGAGACTTGGTACCACCATCATCTATGTAACACATGACCAGACAGAGGCTATGACTCTTGGTGATAGAATCGTTGTTATGAAGGACGGTGTTGTTCAGCAGGTAGATACACCTCAGAATCTGTATGAGAAACCCGTAAACCTGTTTGTTGCAGGATTCATGGGATCACCTCAGATGAACTTCCTGGATGCTGTTGTAGATGTTAAGGGTGATACAGCATACTTAAAGGTAGCTGGAAGTGAGATTCCTCTTCCTCCTGCTAAGTCCAAGAAGCTGATCGAGGGAGGATATGCTGGAAAGACAGTTACATTTGGTATCCGTCCTGAAGATGTATATGATTCAGAGATGTTCATTGAAACTGCTAAGTGCGTATTTGAATCTACTATCAAGGTTTATGAATTGCTTGGTGCAGAAGTTTACTTATACTTTGATCTGGCTGAGTTCCCTATCACTGCAAGAGTTGATTCCAGAACAACAGCAAGACCTGGCGATACTGTTAAGTTCGCATTCGATGTTGAGAAGATTCACGTATTTGACAAAGAAACAGAGCAGGTTATCACAAACTAGGAATAATCTATATGAGGGATGCACATTGCATCCCTCTTTTTACTTAAGGCAAAAATAAGTGAACGCCCGGGAGGGGATGCTTGTTTTTTGCTGATCGCCCAGATATGAAAAGAGAGGAATGAAAGCGGATGATATCTTCACAGGTAATAGCAACAAGTATTGAAGAGCTGCGTGCCATAACGAGAGTAGAACTTTGTGTCTATGATCCGGATGGAACTACGGTAGCGTCTACTTTCGATAACAAGGATATAGAAGCAGGACTGATCAGAAGCTTCGTGGAATCTCCGGCAGATAGTCAGGTGATTGGTTTTGATCATCTTCTAAAGATCATGGATGAGGGAGAACTGGCTTTTGTTCTTGTGGCAAGAGGAAGCAGTGATGATACTTATGTTGTTGGAAGAATTGCAGCAAGCCAGATCCAACAGCTCATGGCGGCTTATAAGGAACGGTTTGACAGAAATAATTTCTTCCAGAATCTTTTACTTGACAATCTTTTACTGGTGGATATTTATAACAGGGCAAAGAAGCTTCATATTGAAGTAACAGTACCGAGAGTGGTGCTGATCGTGGAGACGGAGAAGGAAAGAGACAGTACGGCAGCAGAGTTTCTGGGGGGACTGTTTTCTTCCCAGTCAGGTGACTTTATTACCGCCATTGATGAGAGCAGTGTGATCCTGATCAAGTCACTGGAACCGGGAGAAGGCTATGAGACGGTAGAGCAGACCGCAAATATGATCGTGGATATGATGAATGCTGAAGCAATGATGAATGTAAGGGTTGCTTATGGAACGATTGTGCAGGAGCTGAAGGATGTGTCAAAATCCTATAAGGAAGCCAGCCTGGCGCTGGATGTTGGCAAGATATTCTATGTTGAGAAGAAGGTCAATGCTTATAGCAATCTGGGTATAGGAAGATTGATCTATCAGCTGCCGGTAAATTTATGCAGGATCTTTATTGATGAGATTTTTGGAGATGCTGACCCGGCAGAATTTGATGAGGAGATTCTGACAACAGTGAATAAATTTTTTGAAAATAACCTGAACGTTTCAGAAACCTCCAGACAGCTTTTTGTACATCGGAATACACTGGTGTACCGGATTGAAAAGCTTCAGAAGAGTACAGGGCTGGATGTCAGGACATTTGATGATGCCCTCACCTTCAAGATTGCCATGATGGTAGTTAATTATATGAAATATCTGGATCATCTGAATTATTAAAAGAATAGATGATAATGAAGGTAGAAATACCTTACAAGAGATAAAAAGTACTGAACAACCCGTATCTCTGCATATACATATATGTGGAGGGATGCGGGTTGAATTTATATGAAAAGAAAATTGTATATTTACATAGAACAAAAGGAGATGGAACGGTAGAAAACTGTGGCTTTGCTTCCTTTCAGTGTATTCCGGGAGGTTATAAGCTGGCAGTACAGCTCCGGCCGTTGCAAAGAACTGCAGGGGAAATGAAAATTTCGGAAGAAATCAAAGAAGAGGTATCTGTATATCTGGGTATGGCAGAGGAAGATAGGGACAATACTGCGGCAGGAGGAGCAATAGCGGGAAGACAGATAGAAATAGGGAAGCTGTCTGTCAGATGCAGCAGTGGAAACGGGATGTTCCGGTTTCCAGGTAATCAGGACGAGATCAGGATTAATAATAACAGGTACGCAGTCAGCAAAGCAACAGGGATCCGGATAATACGGCATGATGGATGGGAGGCTGCAGGCAGTTTCGGACAGGAGAAAACAGACGGGGATGGATTTTGCAAAGAGGACTTAACACTAATGCCGGATAAATGGGAACAATTAAAAAAGCAGTATGAAATCCTGCATCCATTTGGTGATGAAAGAGAATTTATTTCGATCAGACCGGCAGATTTTGTCATAATGACGCAGAAATATCAGAAGCTTGTCCATAACAGCTTCCTTCTCCATGGCTATTTCAACTACAGGCATCTTATACTGGGCAGGGATACAGGATCTTTTGGGAACGGTGATATCTGCTTCTGCCTGGGGGTTCCGGGGGTATTTTATGAAAGGGAGAAAATGGTAGCCATTATGTTTGGGTTTGAGGGCTTTGAAACTGAAGGGAAGGTCGAAGATGGAAAATTTGGATATTATCTGAGAAAAGTAGAAATTTGAAAAAAAAGATGTTATCATGTACATAGGTACCAGAGTCCATGTTTGATGGATAACGAAGGATTAACAGCTATGAAAATTGCGGTCTTGATCGGTGGTCTGCGTTTTGACAGTCAGCGCCGTATTATGAATGGAATATTGGAAAAGGCGGTCTTTGACGGGACGGATGTTTTTATTTTCACCTGTGATTCGTGGACCTATTCTTCTCCTTATTATACTAAAGGAGAAACTGCTATTTTCTCATTGCCGGATCTGAAAGATTACGACGGTGTGATCCTTCATGGTGACACAGTATATGACAAGAGTGTCATATCTGAACTGGTAAAAAAGATCAGGGAAGCAAGGATTCCCTGTATCAGCCTGAATGTAAAATATCCGGGAATGCTTTATATGGGTATGGATAATGCCAATGGAATTTACGGGATTGTGGAGCATCTCCTCCAGGTACATCGGGCGAAGCACTTTGCTTTTATATCAGGACCGGAAGAGAATATGGATTCCACGGAGAGATGGGAGAGCTTCCGGAAGGCACTGGCGGACAATAAGATTCCCTTCGATAACCGCTATTTTTATTACGGTGATTATCATCCTGAGAGTGGGAAAAAGGCAGTTGGATATTTCTACGACCTGCCTGGAGCATTTCCGGATGCTATTGTGGCGGCTAATGATGAAATGGCATTAGGGGCTTTTTACAAGCTGAAGGAGCTGGGGTATGAGGTCCCAGAGCAGGTGCTCCTTACCGGGTATGATAATGCGATCGTTGGCAGGAACCATTCTCCAAGGATCACCAGTGTGGAGAGACCGGAGACAGAGCTTGGAGCAAAGGCATATGAAAAGCTCAGGGATGTGATCCTTGGGAAAGAGGGATCGGAAGAAACAACCCTGAAAAGTCATCTGATCTTTACCGAAAGCTGTGGCTGCCATGACAGTGAAGCAGAACCGGAGGAAAGCTTCCGGATGAAGATGATCACAGACAAGCTTCATGTGACAGAGTTTTCTGAGATCGTGAAATCCTCATCAGCAGATTTTACCGGGGCACCCACCTTTGAACAGCTGCTGGCAGAGATACGCAGATACATTAAACTGATCAATCCGAATGAGTTCTATATGTGTATGTGTGTGGTGGAGGACTCTTACCAGACAGACAGAAATTATGAGATTACGGGAAAAACACAGATAGAAGCACTGTCACAATATGCACCGGAAATCTGCATTCCGCTGATCTACAGGCGGGGAGAATTTGAGAATTATGGAAGATTCCCGGTAGAAAAGTTTCTTCCGGATAAATACACAGTAGCAGGAAAAGGCAGGTTCTACACTGTAGTTCCGCTGCATTATCAGGATCGCTGCTATGGTTACTGTGTTATCGGAAACAGCCGTCTGATGATGGACAGCGAGCTTTTCCATTTATTTATCATGAATATTAATAATGCCCTGGAGAATTTAAGAAAGCAGTCAATGCTGAATTCCATGGTGCACAGACTGAACCGGATGTGGATCTATGATACCCTGACAGAAGTATTTAACAGAGCAGGATTTTTCAAGTTCGCACCGAACCTGATCCATGAGGCTATCGACAGGAAAGAGAATCTGTTTATTCTGTTCCTGGATCTGGATGGACTTAAGAGCGTCAATGACAGGTATGGTCATGACGAAGGAGATGCTTTTATCAAGGCAATGGGAATGATCCTGCGTCAGTTACATGGAAACGGGGAACTGGTGATGCGCTATGGTGGTGATGAGTTTGTCGTTATGTCCAAAAATTATACGGATGAGAAGGCGGCAGGCTATATCCGCAGGATCGAAAGAAGCATTGATGAATATAACATGACCTCCGGCAAGGAGTATAAACTGGGCGCCAGTATGGGGTACAGTCTGGTAGAGCCGGAAGAAGACATGAAGCTGGAGGATCTGATCGAAGTAGCAGATCAGGAGATGTATAAGGTAAAAAAAGCCAAAAAGGAAAGGCTGAAAAACCAGCAGCCGTAAGGCGTGTACCTGATACAGAAAAAATCAGGAGGGGCGGTTAAGCTCCTCCTGTTATTGTGTGTGCGGTATCTGCGCTAAAGGAAGCTGCCATGCGTTACCCTTCTGATTAACTCGGGGCAGGTGACCCTGCGGCACATGGAAAAATTCCTCTTAGTGCTGCTTTGTTCCCAACCTGACACGGTTCGTGGACATCCATTGCGCAGGACCCACCCTTCAGCGCCATCAAAAAGGGGCAGCCACAGCAGCTTCCTTCAGAGCAGATATGTATTACTTTAGTAGTATATGGGGTTTTCGAAGATTTGTCAACTTGAAAGGAAACAGGAAATGACTGAGCAGGAAAAGTATATGAAGGCGGCCATAAAGCAGGCAAAAAAGGCATACGCTCTGCTTGAGGTACCGATCGGCTGTGTCATCGTCCACGAAGGAAAGATCATAGGAAGAGGTTATAACCGTAGAAATACGGATAAAAATACGCTGGCACATGCAGAGATCACAGCGATCAACAGGGCGAGCAAAAAACTTGGTGACTGGCGGCTTGAGGGCTGCACGCTGTATGTGACACTGGAACCCTGTCAAATGTGTGCAGGCGCGATCGTACAGGCCAGGATCGATGAGGTGGTAATGGGTTGCATGAATCCCAAGGCAGGCTGTGGGGGTTCCATACTGAATATTCTGGAGGATGAAAGATTTAACCACCAGGTGAAGGTGACAAGAGGAGTTCTGGAAGAGGAGTGCTCCAGTATGCTGAAAGAATTCTTTAAGGGACTTCGGGTGAGAGTAAAGATGGAGAAGAAGCTGCGGGCGTCGGCCGTGGCTGAAAATACTGCTGTGCAGCAGAAAGAAACAGGAGAAGAGAATGTTAACGAAGATAAAAAATAAATATATAGATACTGCATTTTTTAGATATGTACTGGTGCTTGCTGTTCCCATGATCATTCAGAATGCCATTACCAGCTTTGTCAGCTTCCTTGACAATATCATGGTCGGGCAGGTGGGAACAGAGCAGATGTCCGGTGTAGCCATTGTCAATCAGCTTATTTTTGTATTTAATATCTGTATCTGGGGCGGTGTGTCCGGCGCCGGGATATTTGGTACCCAGTTTTATGGTAAAGGGGATTATGAAGGGCAGAAGTATGCATTCCGGTTTAAAATGTATGCCTGTATCATTATCGCCGGGATCGCCCTGCTTTTGTTTGGATTCTTAGATACAGATCTGATCTCCCTGTACTTAAGTGACGGAGGAAGTGTGGGGAACACTGCACTTGCCCTTCAGTATGGAGAGCAATATCTGAGGATCATGATGGCAGGACTTGTGCCATTTGCTGTCAGCCAGGCCTATGTGAATACGATCAGGGAAACCGGGCATACATTTGTGCCGATGCTGGCGAGTCTGGCAGCAGTGGTAACCAATCTGGTGCTGGATTATGTGCTGATCTTCGGGATAGGAGGGGTTCCGGCCTATGGGGTGCAGGGTGCAGCCATAGCGACAGTGGCAGCCAGATTTGTGGAATGTGCCATTGTGGTGATCTGGGCACATACTCATCTGGAGCAGAACCCGTATCTGAAGGGAGTCTATCATGGATTCTCTGTTCCGGGACATATTTTGTCTGGCATTATTAAAAAGGGAACACCGCTGATGTTCAATGAAATGCTCTGGGCAGTGGGAATGGCTGTGATCGCCCAGTGCTACGCTGTCCGTGGCCTTGAGGTAGTAGCGGCACAGAATATTTCCTCTACCATAAGCAATCTGTTTAATATTGTTTACCTCCAGCTTGGCGGGTGCATTTCCATCGTAGTCGGACAGCTTCTTGGTGCAGGACGGCTGGAGGAAGCCAGGGATAAAGATAATAAGATGATTTTTTTCTGTGTGCTCTGCTGCATGGGAGTATCACTTATTATGATATTTGCAGGCCGTTATTTTCCGATGATCTACAAGACAGAGGACAGTATCAAGGAGCTTGCCGGCAGATTTATTATGATCTCCGCTCTGGTCATGCCGCTTTGTGCTTTTTCACATGCGTCCTATTTCACACTGAGGTCCGGGGGCAAGACTGGAATCACCTTTCTGTTTGACAGTGTTTATACCTGGGTAATTGTAATTCCGCTCGCTACAATACTTGCCAAGCATACAGCACTTACCATAGAAATGGTGTTTTTCTTTGTATCCTTTACGGAGATCATTAAGGTTACCATCGGTTATTTTATGATCCGCAGTGATATCTGGCTGCAGAATATTGTAAAGGAGCCGTAAACCCGTTTAAAATGTGAATGCTACTTATAATAACAATATTTTGATATTTGTGGCTTGTGTAATACTATATCTTGTACTATAATTAAAAACGTACATCGTTAGTACAAGGAGGGGTTTCATGAAGGTAATTAAGAGGAACGGGTCAGAGGTAGACTTTGACATCAGAAAAATTGTAGCTGCAGTTGCCAAGGCGAACAAGGCGGCGATCAGGGAAGAGCTCACAGAGGAGCAGATCGAGGAGATCGCGGATTATATTAATTTCAAATGCAGCAAGATGAACCGAGCTATTTCCGTAGAGGAAATGCAGGATATGGTAGAAAATCAGATCATGGCACAGGGGGCCTTCAATGTGGCGAGATGTTATGTAAAGTACCGCTATACCCGTTCTCTTGTAAGAAAAAGCAATACAACAGATGACAGGATCCTGTCTCTGATCGAATGTAATAATGAAGAGGTTCTGCAGGAGAATTCCAATAAGGATCCGATCATCAACAGTGTGCAGCGTGATTATATGGCAGGAGAGGTAAGCAAGGATCTGACAAGAAGGCTGCTGCTTCCCCAGGATATCGTAAAGGCAGACCAGGAGGGTCTGATCCATTTCCACGATGCAGACTATTTTGCACAGCATATGCACAACTGTGATCTGGTTAACCTGGAGGATATGCTGCAGAACGGAACTGTTATCAGTGAGACATATATTGACAAGCCTCACAGCTTTTCCACAGCCTGCAATATTGCCATGCAGATCATTGCGCAGGTGGCCAGCAACCAGTACGGCGGTCAGAGCATTTCTCTGACACATCTGGTTCCCTTTGTACAGGTATCCAGAGAAAAGATCCACAGGGAAGTGCTCGAGGACGCAGAGCTGATGGGTGATACACCATCAAACGAAGTGATCAGCAGGGTTGTTGAGAGACGGCTCCGCAAAGAGATCGAAAAGGGTGTACAGACGATCCAGTATCAGGTGATCACATTGATGACCACCAATGGTCAGGCTCCGTTCCTTTCCGTATTTATGTATCTGAATGAGGCAAAGAGTGCACAGGAAAAGAAGGATCTTGCGCTTGTGATCGAGGAAATGCTGAACCAGAGGATCCAGGGAGTCAAGAATGAAAGCGGAACCTATATCACACCGGCATTTCCCAAGCTGATCTATGTGCTTGAGGATGACAATATCCATGAGGGAGATCCGTATTTTTATCTGACAGAGCTGGCTGCAAAATGTACTGCCAAGAGGTTGGTTCCTGATTATATTTCCGAGAAGATCATGAAGCAGCTCAAGGAAGGAAACTGTTTTCCTGTTATGGGATGCAGGAGTGCCCTGAATCCCTGGAAGGATGAGAATGGAAATTATAAATTCTATGGAAGATTTAATCAGGGTGTTGTAACCATCAACCTGGTGGATGTGGCACTTTCTTCCCAAAGAGATATGGATAAGTTCTGGAAGATCTTTGATGAGAGACTGGAGCTTTGCTATAAGGCACTGATGTACAGGCATAACCGTCTGAAGGGAACTCTTTCTGATGCAGCACCGATCCTGTGGCAGTATGGTGCGCTGGCAAGGCTGAAAAAGGGAGAAACGATCGATAAGCTGCTGTATGGAGGATATTCTACAATTTCCCTTGGCTATGCTGGACTCTGTGAATGCGTCAGATATATGACAGGAAAGTCACATACCGATCCGGAGGCGAAGCCTTTTGCACTGGAAGTGATGAAATATATGAATAAGGCCTGCGAGAAATGGAAGGAAGAAACCAATATTGCATTCAGTATTTATGGTTCACCGATCGAGAGCACCACTTATAAGTTTGCCAAGTGTCTGCAGAGAAGGTTTGGTATTATCGAAGGCGTGACGGACAAGGGGTATATCACAAACAGCTATCATGTGCATGTAACAGAGCCGATCGATGCTTTTTCCAAGCTGAAGTTTGAATCGGATTTCCAGGCACTTTCCACAGGCGGGGCGATCAGCTATGTAGAGGTTCCCAATATGCAGGATAATATCCCGGCGGTGCTCAGTATCATGGAATTTATTTATGACAATATCATGTATGCAGAGCTGAATACCAAGAGTGATTTCTGCCAGGAATGTGGCTATAACGGAGAAATCCGTATTGTAGAGGATGATGGCAAGCTGGTATGGGAATGCCCGAAGTGCGGCAACCGTAACCAGAATACCTTAAATGTGGCAAGACGTACCTGTGGCTATATTGGTACACAATTCTGGAATCAGGGAAGAACGCAGGAGATCAGAGAGAGGGTGCTGCATTTATAATGAACTACGCAAATATTAAATATAATGATATTGCAGACGGAGAGGGCATACGTACCTCTCTGTTCGTTTCCGGGTGTACCCATCACTGTAAAGGGTGCTTTAATGAGGAAGCCTGGGATTTTAATTATGGAAAACCATTTACCAGAGAGGTAGAGGATGGGATTCTTGAGAGTCTTAAGCCATCTTATATTGCAGGACTGACGCTGCTTGGCGGGGAACCCTTTGAACCGGCAAACCAGAGAGTGCTTATGCCTTTCCTGAAACGGGTCAGAGAGCAGCTTCCGGACAAAAATATCTGGTGTTATTCCGGATATACCCTGGAGGAGCTTCAGGGAGAGAGCCGGGCACACTGTGAATGTACAGAGGAAATGCTGTCGCTTCTGGATGTACTGGTAGATGGAGAATTCGTGGAGGAGAAGAAGGATATCAGCCTGGCATTCCGTGGCTCTGCAAATCAGCGGATCCTGCGGATGAAGGAGAGGCAGACCTTTTAAGGACAGATACTCACAAAGATAATCATACAATGCTTTTTTGTACGTGGAATGAAAAATGCAACATTTTACAATAAAATGTTGCATTTTTGCGTTCACTATTAATATCGGCACTTAGGGAAATTACTTTATAGGGAAATTGAAATTTTTTAATTTGGTACATTTATCCTCAATTGCCAAAGTAAATTCAGGTAAGTGCTAACTCTGTTTCGACCTCTTTTACAAACGCAGGACTACATTCAGCTATTGCACAGATATCTTCTGTTTTGTACCCTCTGTTTATCATGTTCCGGATAACGATTTTCTGATCCTCAATTTTGCCTTCAATTTTGCCCTCAATCCGGCCTTCATTACGTTCATCCTGCATCAATTCTTGTAAAGCCTGGCACATATTAAATTCCTCCTTCTGGTTTTTCGTCTTATATAAATCCTTCTTCTGAAGCATAGCTGCGTTATCTGTCATGACAGCAATGGCGTCTCATGTATCTTCATTCAGATGGGAATAGGTCTCGTCCTTCATCAGTTCAATCATTTTCTTCTTATTGTTTCTGCAGTTCATGGCTTGAAACAATGGTTTCAGATCGGAGTGGAATGCATCAAATATATGCTGCTCATTAATGCAGAACAGGTGCAGATGGTATTCTTCAAACAACGATTGCAGATTTTGGTTTTGAGGATCAAAAGCCATCATATCCGATAGCTTTCTTGGACCATCCCATGGTTCTGTGCCGCTGTAAAGACAGAGCGTATATACAGGATGCAGTCTGTCCGATCTTAGAATACCGGAAAGTGTTTCATCCATGCTGAGAGCTGGATTTTTCAGCCTGATTTCGGAGTTCATGAGCAGTCTGCGTTCCTGTTTTCTTTCTTTCAGCTGCCGGCGGTACTCTGCGGCATCATACCCCATACACCGCACCGGCATGGCATAATCAATGTAGCTTTGACTTTCTACAGCAAGTACCTGTAAAACCATGCCAGATCCAAGTACCATTTTTACATCACGGATGATTTCCGTATCTTTTTGTCGTGTTTTCCCTGGCATCCCTTTATCTGTGATCACATAGTTTTCCGAAGCTTCCCGTAAATCTTCTGCCCGGATGATCTGCCTTCCCTGAAAGCAGCAGCCATTAAAGAGATCTGCAAACCAATCCTTATTCTGTAGAAACTCCTTCATGCAAGTATCATATTTCCCCATAAAATTCCTCCTTTGTGCGCAGAGGATCCTATGGGTTGTTGAAAATCCTCTGCTTATTCAAAATAGTTTGGATTGCAAAGCATGGATTTTCTGATCTTTAGAATGTCAGGCTACATCGAAAGGAAGTAACTGACCAAGAAAAGGGGAATCCCCTTTAACATACAGATCTGATTATTGCAATCAAAGTATCTGTAAAAAGAAATCTTCTATGCTTTGAGATGATTCTAACATAGAAGTTTTCAAACTGCAATAAATGTTTTTTCGTTTCACTGATGATAAAAAGAATGCAACATTTTGTAATCAAATGTTGCATTCTTGCGTTCACTAATAATATCGGCACTTGGGGAAATTACTTTATAGGCAAATTGAAATTTTTTAATTTGGTATGTTTAGCGATATCTAATCTCATCCGGATTCTTTTCTTTTTGCCTGTAAAATCTCGTTTATTTGATCAATATAACTTGTGCCAGCCAAAAGCGTCATTGGATACCTGTCTGAACCTGTTCGACCAGAGAAGGATCACATTCCAAAAATCTGCAGATATTTTCACAGGAAACACCACCAGCCAACATATTGGAAATGATAGTCCTGATTTTAGCTTCACTGTTCTGCTTCTCCAGAAGGATCCCTTCGTGTTTCCCCTCACGCTTTCCGATAAGAATCCCCTCATTCATTTTATCCGCCATTAATTCATCTAAAGCCTGGCACATATCAAATCCCTCCTGATTTCCGTATGTATTTCTGAAAGCTTCTTTGTTTTGAAGCAGGGCTGCATTGTCTGTGATGACAGGCAGAATATCGATATTACTGGATGCTTTCCCGTATCTGTTCAACAAAGGAAGGATCGCATTCCAAAAACCTGCAGATATTTTCACAGGAAACACCACCAGCCAACATATTGGAAATGATAGTCCTGATCTTAGCTTCACTGTTCTGCTTCTCCAGAAGGATCCCTTCGTGTTTCCCCTCACGCTTTCCGATAAGAATCCCTTCGTGTTTTCCCTCACGTTTTCCGATAAGAATCCCCTCATTCATTTTATCCGCCATTAATTCATCTAAAGCCTGGCACATATCAAATCCCTCCTGATTTCCGTATGTATTTCTGAAAGCCTCTTTGTTTTGAAGCAGGGCTGCATTGTCTGTCATGACAGCAATGGCGTCCCATGTGTCTTCGTTTAAATGGGAATAGAGATTATCCCCCATAAGCTCGGTCAGCTTCTGCTTGTCCTTCCTACAGTTCATGGCACGAAAAAGCTGCCGGAGGTCTGTGTGAAATTCATCAAATCCACTATGCTCATTAACACAAAACAGATTGAGCGGATAGTCTCTGAACAGGAATCTCAGATAATTATCATTTGGATGAAATGCCATCATATCTGAAAGTGTCCGTGGCCCATCCCATGGATCTGTACCACTATAGAGACAAACAGTATAAACCGGCTGCAGCCGGTCCGTTTTCAAAATTCCGGACAGTTTTTCATGGCTCGTTGCAGCAGACACTGCGCCGGATGTGATACAGGGTCCTTTTTGACGCCCGTTCATTAAATTCCATCTACGCTTCTTTGCTTTTAGCTGCCTGTGATATTCTGCGGCATCATACCCCATGCACCGCACCGGCATGCTGTAGTCAAT
>NZ_JAOQKJ010000013.1:0-66383 GCF_025567405.1 Suilimivivens aceti
ACCAGAACGAGCAAAAGGAGCTTGAAACAAAAATAAGACAGCTTCACGAAACGATGGAAGCCGCCGTACAGACCGCAGCGGACGCTGAAAAGTGGATTGCCCTGATGAAACAGTATGTCAACCCTGTGGCGCTGACCGCCGAACTTCTGAACACTCTAATTGAAAAAATAACCGTCCACGAAGCTGTCAAGGGCGAGGATGGAAGTCGTGAGCAGGAAGTAGAAATCTACTACCGCTTTATCGGCAAAATCGATTGACCTTTCTTTTTTACCCAACAATATCTTTAATTAAGGGAAACGGGCAACAGTCTGCCTGAGATCACGCTGCTTGGAACTCTCTGTGAAGCATTGGACAGTAATGTTAATGAATTATTGTCCGGAGAAAAAATTGTAGATACGGAGTATTCAAAGAAAGCGGAGGAAAATATGATGAATTTAATTGCAGACAGCAGGAAGAATGGAAAGGCAGAATTTATTTTTGGAATTATCCTGGCAGTTGTACTGATCGTACTGCTTGGACTTGGTGTACAGAGCTTTGGGGGTGGAAGTGGAGTTAAAATTGGATATTATATCGATGTGCCAAGCCTCTTTTTTCTGGTACTTGGATGTCTTGCCTTTGGGATGATCGCAGTGGAAAAGACACTGATGGGATTTCTGAGGGTAGCAGAAGCGCTGGTGATCCCGTTTAGTGTCATGGAAACAATGATTCAGATGCTGTATGTCCTGCATCATGTGAATGAAATTACCAAGCTTGGACCAAATGTGGCTGTCGCACTGTGCTCGACTCTGTATGCATTGATTATTTATGTGGTCGTAAGACTGATCAGGTTCCGGAAGGAAAGACAAAAGGTATGCTAAGATTCACAAAACAGCGTAACAGAAGTGATAACGACTTTGCAAAACACGAAATGAGAAGCACAGATCTGCTTGATGAAAGAACTTCAATGACTTATAATTTTTGTTGAAGTTCTTTTTTGTATAGGAAAGTTGATTCAGGAAGATAATTTCTGATCTGTCATACAGAAAGGCAGAAGAGGTGAAGAATGATAACCATAGATTTAATTACGGGCTTTTTGGGATCTGGAAAAACAACCTTTATCAAAAAATATGCCAGGTACCTGATGGATCAGGGACTGAAGATAGGTATTCTGGAGAATGATTTTGGGGCAGTAAATGTAGACATGCTGCTTTTGCAGGAGCTTCTGGGAGAGCAGTGTGATCTGGAAATGGTGTCCGGCGGATGTGATAAAGACTGCCATATCAGAAGATTCAAGACTAAGCTGATCGCCATGGGAATGAGCGGCTATGACAGAGTGATCGTAGAACCGTCCGGCATTTTTGATGTGGATGAATTTTTTGATTCTTTAAGGGAGGATCCACTGGATCAGTGGTATGAGATCGGAAATGTGATCACGATCGTAGATGCCCTGTTAAATCTGCGGCTTTCCGAGGAGTCAGATTATCTGCTGGCTTCTGAGGTGGCTGATGCAGGAAAGGTTATCATAAGCCATGCAGATGAAGCTGATCCGTGGCAGATTGATGGGACAGTACAGCATCTGAATCAGGCGCTTGCGAAGATCAAATGTAAAAGACAGCTGACAAATGAGGATGTCATTGCTGAAAATATGGAACAGCTTTCTGAAAAGGCACTGGATGCTGTTTTTCACTGCGGCTACCGGCTGGAAAGCTATTGCAAGCTGGATGCTGGGGATTACAGGGGATTTGATTCTGTTTACTTTATGAATGCAGAGATTTCAGAGGAAAAGCTGAAGGAAGCGGCCGTGAAGATCCTTTTGGATCCAGCCTGTGGCAACGTATTCCGTATTAAGGGATTTATCAGGAAAGGCAGTGGATGGCTGCAGCTGAATGCTACACGTAGCGTGGTCGAACTGAGGCCGATCGGAACCGGACAGGAGGTTCTTATTGTGATCGGTGAAAATCTGAAGGCGGAAGTTATCAGCGATATTTTTGGAGCGAAGCCTGCTGTATAGGAAAAAGAAAGGAAAATACAGATGATTAAGATATTAGAGGCACTTCTGCCGGTTCTGCTGATGATGGGACTTGGTGCCTTCTGCAAGGCCAGAGGCTGGCTGAAGCAGGAAAGTATAAATGGATTGAAATTTCTTGCCACAAAGATTATTCTGCCGGTAGCGATTTTTCATGCACTGTCTACGGCAGATTATAGCAGCAGTATTTTTAAAATTGTACTGATCATGTTCTGCATGCTGCTTATCTCCTTTGGGGCAGGTTTTCTGGTAAAGGGGTTTGTAAAGCCGCCATACCGAAAGTATGTACCGTTTCTGGTCAGCGTGTATGAGGGCGGCATGATGGCATATCCGCTGTATACGAATCTGTGCGGTACAGAGAATCTGTCACAGATTGCAGTACTGGATATTGCAGGACTGTTGTTCGGGTTCAGCGTTTATATGAGTCTGCTCCGGGCAGTAGATGGCTCTGAAAAGATGGGAGTGCGTGACATATGTCTGGACGCTGTGAAGAATCCGGCATTCATTGCTACCGTACTTGGTATTTTGTGTGGGCTTACCGGCATAGTCAGAGGACTTCTGGAGAGCAGTGCCGGAGACCTGTACCTGATATGTGAGTCCATGATTACCAGTCCTCTGTCAGCCATCATCCTCCTGATTGTAGGATATGAGCTGAAACCGGACAGGGCACTTATGATCCCATGTCTGAAAACACTGCTGCTGCGTATGGCTGTGCAGGCGGTGATGATACTTGGAGTTCTGGCTGCAGTACACCGGTTTGCAGGAAGAAATCAGCTTCTTGATCTGGCAGTTCTGATCTATATGTCAGCACCAGCGACATTCAGTCTGCAGACTTTTGTGAAAACGGAGGAAGGGTCTACTTATATTGCAACGACCAATTCTCTGTACTGTTTTATCAGCATTGCTGTTTATGCCATAGCGGCATTTTTTGTGAGATAAACACAGGATGTGATTACCTGTGAGAGGGGTTAACTGACAGTGAAAAAGAAAGCACTGAAGGCAGCTTTTCCTTATACGCTGCCTATTTGTATCGGATTTTTATTCCTGGGGATATCCTATGGATTTCTGAGTATTGCAGGCGGCACCATTCTTTATATGGTACTGGTGCAGACTGTTTTTCAATGAAAAGGAGAAGCTTTATATGAGTACAATGAACACATATACGGGGAAACAGTTTGATCCAATGCTAATGACAGAGGAGGATGTAAGTCTCCGGGACATTGCCCATGCCTTAAGCCTGCTTTGCCGGGGCGGCGGACAGGTGACCTACTTCTATTCGGTAGGACAGCACAGTGTGAACTGTGCCAGGGAAGCCAGGGCACGTGGATGGTCAGATAGACTGGTGCTTGCCTGCCTTCTGCATGATGCCAGTGAGGCTTATCTTTCTGATATTATCAGGCCGGTGAAGGAGCATCTGCAGGGATATCGTGAGATTGAATCGCAGATCATGCAGGTGATTTTTGAAAAATTTGGTCTTGGTGATCTGACAGCAGAAGAGAACCGGTGCTGGAAGCAGATTGATAATGAAATACTCAGTAACGAGATGCCGGCTATGCTAAATGGAAGGATGCCCATAGAAAAGGTAAAAATCTATTCAGAGCCAGATCTTGCAGAGCATCCGTTTCGGAAAGTAGAGGAGGAATTTTACTCCATGGCAGAAGAATTGCTTTCTCTCAGGGAATAGAAAATGAAATTCTGATCCATAATATCATTGTAAAAACAGGTGAAGGAGTGGAATGCAATGATATTAAAGGAAAAAGAAAGAACAGCGATCGAAGATCTGCAGACACAGGAAAAAAGCTGTGTGGAAAAGTATGGAAAGTATGCAAAGGAAGCCAAAGACCCGGAGCTGAAGAATCTCTTTTCCAGACTACAGAAGGAGGAGCAGAAGCATTATGATTCCCTTTCGCAGGTACTGAATGGCAGTGTACCGGACTGTGACTGCAATGACAGTCAGGGAAGGGATTACACACCCAAGGCGGCATATTCATCCATGAGCAGCAATGCTGACAAAGAGCATGATGCATTTCTGGCTACTGACTGTATTGGCACGGAGAAGCTGGTATCTGGAGAATATAATACAGATGTATTTGTCTTTGGAGAGAGCAAGATCCGAAAACTGCTGGCCGATATCCAGATCGAAGAGCAGAATCATGCGGAGATGCTGTTCAAATACAAGATGGCAAATGGAATGGCATAAAGAGAAAAACACTTCTGCAAAAAGAAGAGGGCTGTCAGATGGGTAAATTTACCTGGACGACAGCCCTGTTTTATACCTGCTTTTACGTCATTTCTTCCGGTTTTTGTTCCTAATTTATTGTTGGTTTGATGATAAGATTGTTATTATATTACGGTTTACAGGCTGAAACATGTCTGATATAATGCTAATTAAGGAAAGTCAGAGAGCAAAGGTGGCACCCTCTAATATGGAGGGGCTAATCCCTCCAGACGAAAGAAAGGAGGGCGATGCCAATGGTTACATATTCAGAGCTTATAGAGTTCAGTATGTTCATTGTTACCCTTATTGGATTGTGTTATGCAATCTTCAAAGGTAGAAAATAGCCGCCAACTACTCGCACTAGTTGACGGCTTGGTATAAAAGCTAAACTATAGAGGGTAGACCGCTTCTCTGGCTTTTCCTCTACTCAAGGATAGCATATAAATCAGCAAAAAGCAAGAATAGTTCAGCCTGTTCTGATACCATCCGGCTTTAAATCAGCTTTACATAAACAGCGGTTCCACCGTCTACAGAAACACCACCTTTTTCAAGGACAGCATTGCCGCCAACCGTAGTCAGGATCTCGCCGGCAGTGTCAGGAACAAAGGCAGGCTTCCCGGCAGGATTGATGACCACAAGGATGGTTTCTTCCTCGCAGCTTCTCTGGTAAACCATAGGATAGTCATCCTTCAGGAATGTAACGGCAGCTTTGCTCTGCAGTGCAGGATGCGCCATACGAAGAGCAATCAGATGTTTTACGGTACTGCGGAGGGAAGAGGTGTCGTTCATCTGGCTTTCCGCATCCGGACGATCTTTGCTTTCATCCTGCTTAATATAAAGCTTTTCTGCTGCGGCAGTGGAGAAACCGGCATTGGTCATCTTATTCCACTGCATGGGGGAACGGGAACCGGTACGCTCATAGCCGCCTTCAACAGAAGTCAGCCCTTCCACATAACGCATACCGATCTCATCACCATAGTAAATAAAAGGTGCGCCCGGCATGGAAAGGAGGAACGCAAAGGCAACCTTCATTTCTTCCGGCTCCAGCCGTCTTGCCATTCTATCCATATCATGATTACCGGAAGGAATACAGATCAGTCCTTTTCCATTTGTCTTTTCATAGTTACCCTGATAGGTTTTAATAAACTCTTTGGCACTGCCAAGTCCCCTTCTTGAAAAATAAGGCTCCTCACAGCGGAAAAGATCATTGTAATGGGAAGGACCAAAGTGAAGCAGAAAGTCCATGTGGAAGCCGCCGATCAGGCTCTTGTCAGGTTCGCCCCATTCGCTGACCATGGCAGCCATAGGAAATTCTTCATTTAAAAAGGTACGGATATCCTGCCAGAGTGCAATCGTACCCTTGCCGTCTTCATCATTTTTGACAAGGGAGCCGGCCATATCCACACGGAAGCCGTCACAGCCCATGGAAAGCCAGAAACGCATGATATTTTTCAGCTCTTCCCGGGTGGAAAGAGGACCCTCATCATTCATGGACTGCTGCCATTTTTTATCCGGATCCGGCTTGTAGAAGCCGTAGTTCAGGGCAGGCTGATGGGAGAAGAAGTTGACGATACAGGAACCGTCACGGGGAGAGATGCCACGGATACAGCCCATATTGTCAGGGGATTCCCAGACGCTGTCTGTCCATACATAGCGGTCTGTATAGGCATTCTTTTCTGCCTTCATGGATTCCTGAAACCATTTGCAGGTAACAGCAGTATGACCAGGAACCAGATCCAGGATCACATGCATATCGCGCTTATGGGCCTCGGCAAACAGATTTGCCAGATCTTCATTGGTACCATAACGGGGTGCTACGGTATAATAATCCTCTACATCATAACCGGCATCGCCAAAAGGGGACTGGAAGCAGGGATTCAGCCAGAGAGCTGTGCATCCAAGTTCTTTGATATAATCCAGCTTACTGATGATACCGTTGATATCACCGATACCGTCGGCATTGGTATCGCAGAAAGACTGGGGATAGATTTCATAAAAAACAGCATTGTCAAGCCATGCGGGCTGTTTTACAGTTGTGCTCATGAGAGATTCCTCCTTAAAAATAGTGTTTCCGTTTTTGCAGAAATGTGTTTTGACCGAAGATGAAAAAGAAGTTGTTTCTTTTTCCTTATAACGATACAATACTATTAGAAAAGGAATCATTCAACTGAAATTCTATGAAAAACTGGTATGATTCTACTGCGGATATCCAAAAGAAGATTCCATCACATTGTAGAACAAACAAAAGCAGGATGACAGAAAGCAGCTATGGAAAAAGAGAAGAGAGTACACAGTTCAATATTGATCCCCTACAGTTATTACTCCGGCCGGATCCCTGATTACTTCCCCTTTGTGCCCCTGCACTGGCACAGGGAATGGGAGCTGAATGTGATCACAGAAGGAAATGGTGTGGTACGTCTTGGGGAAAAGGAAACAGAGGCAAAGGCTGGTGATATCGTGCTGATCCAGCCAGAATTGTTGCATGCCATTACCACTGATGACAGACTGTTCTATGACACCGTGGTGTTTAGTAGTGATATGTTCGGAAACGGGGAGGACCGGAGTTACCGGAAGATGGTGCATCCTCTTTGCCTTGGCAGGGCCTGCCTGCAGATCGCTGAGGAGAAAAATGTGTGTTACAAGGAAATCAGAGAATGTGCAGATACTGTGATCTGCTGCGCAAGAGAGAATAGTGCGGAGGCAGATCTTTTGATGAAAGGAGAACTTCTGCGGCTTTTATGGTTCTTTTATGAAGGTGACCTGGTGTCCGGAAACAGGGAGCCTGTGCAGAACGTGGAGATCAAGGCGGCCATTGATTATATGTCGATCCACTATGCTGAAAATATTACCATTGCAGATCTGGCAGGGCAGGTGAATTTAAGCCAGAGCTACTTTATGCAGAAATTCCGGGAGATGGCCGGAATGGGAGCGGCAGAGTACCTGAACAGACTGCGGATCCAAAAGGCCTGCGAAGAGATTCTTTCCGGAAGCAGCATCTCCGGGGCAGCTTTCGACTGTGGATTCCGGAACCTTTCCAATTTCAACAGACAGTTCCGCATGATGGTAGGGTGTACCCCGAGGGAATACAGGGGAAGAAACCAATGCCCGCCTGCAGAAATTGCAGGAAGAGGTATCTTTCAAGCAGGGGATATGCTATGATAGGAAAGACAGGTAACTGGATGAGGAGGAATGAATATGAAGGCATTAAGCAGTAGAACAGCAGATTTTACAGATTCCGTTATCAGACGTATGACCCGCGTTTCCAATCAGCATGGTGCCGTGAATCTTTCCCAGGGATTTCCTGACTTTGATCCCCCAAGAGAGATTACAGACCGTCTTTCTGAAGTGGCGAAAAGCGGTCCTCATCAGTATGCACTGACCTGGGGGGCACAGAATTTCAGAGAGGCTCTTGTCAGAAAGCAGGAGCATTTTTCCGGCATGAAGTTTGATCCGGATAAAGAGGTCGTGGTGACCTGTGGCAGTACGGAAGCCATGATGGCGTCCATGATGAGTGTATGCAATCCGGGAGACAAAGTAGTGATCTTTTCTCCTTTTTATGAAAATTATGGCGCTGACACCATTTTAAGTGGTGCGGAGCCGGTTTATGTACCGTTAAAGCCGCCCACGTTCTGCTTTGATGCGGATGAACTGGAAGCGGCCATGAAGCAGGATGGCGTGAAAGCACTGATCCTCTGTAATCCTTCCAATCCCTGTGGTAAAGTATTTACAAGGGATGAGCTCCTGGTGATCGCTGATCTGGCGAAGAAATACGATCTTTATGTGATCACTGATGAAGTTTATGAGCACATTTTATATAAGCCTCACGTACATACTTATATGGCATCTCTGCCGGGCATGAGAGAACGCACGATCATGTGCAATTCCCTGTCAAAGACCTATTCCATTACCGGCTGGCGTCTTGGCTATGTGATTGCCCCGCCGGAAATCGCAGACCGTGTGAAAAAGGTGCACGATTTCCTGACAGTAGGTGCGGCAGCTCCGCTGATGGAGGCAGCTGTGGTCGGCCTGAACTTCGGAGATGACTATTATCAGCAGCTACAGGCACATTATACGCATATGAAGGAGCTGTTTGTGGGAGGACTTAAGGATATCGGACTTACCTTTACAGAGCCCCAGGGCGCTTACTATGTACTGATGGATATCAGTGAATTTGGATATGACAGTGACCTGGTATTCTGCGAGGAACTGGCAGAGAAGGTTGGCGTTGGCGCTGTGCCGGGCTCCAGCTTTTTCAGGGAGGATATAAACCATCTGATCCGTTTCCACTTTGCAAAGCAGGATGAGACTCTTAAGAAGGCACTGGACAGACTTGCCGATATCCGTACAAAGATGAAAAAATAAAGGACGGGAATACCGATGAAATATAAAATACTGGTAGCAGAGGATGATACAGATATTGCAGATTTTATCAAGCTTTATCTGGAAAATGAAGGCTATGAGGTGATTCCTTCGGCAGATGGGATGACAGCTTATGAGAAACTGAAGGAAAGCAGGGCAGATCTGGCAGTTGTTGACATCATGATGCCGAAGTTAAACGGCTATGATCTGATCCGGCGGATCCGGGAGGACAGTAATATTCCCATTATCATTTTGTCTGCGAAAAATCTGGACAGTGACAAGATCCTCGGTCTTGATCTCGGTGCAGATGATTATCTGACAAAGCCCTTCAATCCCCTGGAGCTGATTGCCAGGATACGATCTAATATCAGAAGATATTACAGCCTTGGCAGCCAGGCAGAGGCTGAGGCGAAAGAGAGCAGACAGATCCGTGTAGGTGATCTTGTACTGGATGAGGATTCCGTTACTCTGAAAAAGGGTGATCAGGTGATCACTATCACGCCTACAGAATATAAGATGCTTTCTCTGTTTATGAAGTCTCCCGGTAAGGTGTTTACCAAGATGCAGATCTATCAGGCAGTTAACGGAGAGTGCTATGTCAATGATGACAATACGCTGATGGTGCATATTTCCAATCTGAGGGACAAGATCGAGGATAATCCGAGGGAACCCAGATATATCAAAAACATAAGAGGTATCGGTTACAAAATTGAAAAGCTATAAGAAGAAAGAAAAAAGTCTGTATACCCTGCTGATCAAAAACTATGTGATTTTCGCTGTTGTTCTGCTTCTGGCAGTTCAGATCCTCGGGCTGTTGGAAGAGCTTATGGATCAGAAGATTGCACGGCTGCCCAGAATCGATCACCCCGTCGGAGAGCAGGAAAAGCTGGCGGATGAAGACTATGGATCCCTTTCCATGAAAGCTTTGCTTGGAACGGAAGGCTATTTTGATATATATACAGCAGCGGGAGAAAGGTTATACACAGACTATGATGCTTTTGGGAGCAGCTATACACTGAAGGAGATCAGTCTGATCCCGGAGTGCAATACACATGTCAGCTATGAAACAAAGAATTATGAAATGGAAGATGGCAGCAGGCAGATCCTGGTGACAGAAAGTAAAAAAGAAGAGGATACCGGATATCAGGAGAACATTGCCTATTATCTGTTTGATGGAGAACTGAGGCTTCTGGAAAGCAGTGTCTCATTTCCGTATAAGCAGATCACAGAGCGGGAGCTGCGTCTTCTCACAGCTGCAACAGATAACGGGTACAGTACCTATAAATATTCCTACAGAACAGAAAATGGGGAAGACAGGATCCTGCTCATGCATGTGAAAAGAATGGACAGACAGAGGGTTAAAAGACTGATGGTTTTCAAACAGATCTTTATTCCTGCTTATGTGTTGATCCTGATAGGGGCTACACTGTTCTTCGCATTATGGATGCACAGGCGTGTGAGGGAGCCTCTTTTTATCCTGAAAAACGGGATCCAGGATTTTGCTGATGGCAAAAGGGATACTGTCCTTTCTTATCAGGGACCCAGGGAATTTGAGGATATTTTCAGCAGCTTTAACCGGATGGCGGTGCAGCTTAAGGAAAGTGAAAGTGCCAAAGAGCATCTGATCATGGAAAAGCAGCGCATGCTGGCAGATATTTCCCATGATCTGAAAACACCGATCACGGTGATCCAGGGATATGCCAAAGCAGTGGCAGATGGCCTGACGGATGAGGAGATGCAGAAGCAGTATCTGAATACAATTGTTAAAAAGGCTGAGAGCCTGACAGATATGATCAATACCTTTCACGATTACAGTAAGCTGGAGCATCCGGAATTTTGTCTGGTAAGGGAAACACAGGATCTGGCTGAGTATCTGCGGGAATATCTGGCGGAGAAATATGATGAGATCGATCTGGGCGGATTTAACCTTGAGGTGGAGATCCCTGAAGAAACGGTATCCTACAGCTTTGACCGAGTACAGATGAAGCGGGTATTTGATAATATCATTTCCAATTCCCTGCGTCACAATCCGCCTGGAACTGTTATTTATGTAACACTGCAGCAGTCAGATAAGGCGGTCCGTATAGAGATCGGAGACAGTGGTGTTGGCATTCCGCTGGAACTGCAGGATACACTTTTTGATCCTTTTATTGTTGGGGATGAATCACGGAATACAAGACAGGGCTCAGGGCTTGGACTAGCCGTGGCACATAAGATCATAGAGCTTCACGGAGGAGCTCTTTTCCTTGAAAAAGGGGAGCAGCATGGCAATGGCATCAGCACACTGTTTGTGATACGGCTGCTTAAATAAAAAAAGGCATAATGGAAATCAGAGCTTCTGATCCATTATGCCTTTTTAGCGCGAAATGGTTATTCAGCCTTATATCTGTCGGCCTGCTCTGCAATCAGGGCATGGTCATCAAAGTAATTGATCTTCATGGACTTTTTGACATCATCAAGAGTCCTGGCGGCAACTTCTTCAGCTTCCATGCTTCCCTTGTGCAGAATCTCGTAAATATCAGGGATACGCTGTTCCCATTCCTTACGGCTTGTTCGGATAGGGGAGAGCTGCTCCTGAAGGACGTTGTTCAGGAATTTCTTAACCTTCACATCACCAAGACCGCCTCTTGTATAGTGATCCTTTAATTCCTGGAGGCAGCTGTACTCAGGCAGATATTCAGCAAACATATCATCCTTACAGAAGGCGTCCAGATATATGAAGACAGGATTGCCCTCTACCTGGCCGGGATCAGATACCTGTAAGTGGTTAGGGTCTGTAAACATGCTCATAACCTTCTTACGAACCTCTTCTTCAGGATCGGAAAGGTAAATGCAGTTATTCAGGGATTTGCTCATCTTGGCCTTTCCATCGGTACCTGGCAGACGAAGGCATGCCTTGTTGTCAGGAAGCAGGATATCAGGCTCTACCAGAGTGTCACCGTAAACGGAATTGAACTTTCTTACAATCTCCTTGGTCTGCTCCAGCATGGGAAGCTGATCTTCACCGACCGGAACGGTAGTTGCCTTGAAGGCTGTGATATCAGCAGCCTGGCTGATCGGGTAGGTAAAGAATCCAACCGGTATGCTGGCTTCAAAGTTTCGCATCTGGATTTCAGATTTAACGGTAGGGTTACGCTGCAATCTGGAAACAGTAACCAGATTCATATAGTAAAAAGTAAGTTCAGTCAGTTCTGGGATCTGTGACTGGATCAGAAGCGTGGATTTCTCGGGATCAAGACCACAGGAAAGGTAGTCAAGAGCCACCTCAATGATATTCTGGCGGACTTTCTCCGGATTTTCTGCGTTGTCTGTCAGTGCCTGTGCATCTGCGATCATAATAAAGATTTTATCGAATTCACCGGAATTCTGAAGCTCCACTCTTCTGCGGAGGGAACCGACATAGTGACCCACATGAAGTCTTCCGGTAGGTCTGTCACCGGTCAGTATGATTTTTGACATAATTTTGTTCCTCGTTTCTTCTGTGTACGGCAGGAAACCGTCCTTTTCATTATACACTATTGTGAAGCATTTTCCATATAGATTTCAAAAATAAATTCATGTACAATGAAAACAGGGAAAAGGATCTGGAATATGATCAACGGGAATAGAAGGTAGACACAGTGATAGGGAATGACAGGAAAATGAACTGGAAGAAGACGGGCAGAAGAATCAGAGAGGATGCGAAATGGGCATTTCTTACGGGAATTGTCTTTTTCGTTTATTATGAAATCGTACATTATTTTTATGGGGCATTCTGTCCTATGCTGGTGACCACAGGATTTCCCTGTGCGGGCTGCGGACTGACAAGAGCCTTTCTATATCTTGGAAGCGGTCAGCTTGAAAGAGCCATGTATATGAATCCCATGGCTCTGTTTGTCATTGTCTTTGCCCTGTACTGCGGATATTACCGATATATCCGTCTGACCACAGTAAAGCATTTTTCACTGGCGCTTGGATTGCTGATCACTGTCATGCTGGTATTTTACGGTGTCCGGATGTATTTGTATTTCCCGGACAGGGTTCCATATGTCTATACAAGGAGAAATGTGCTGGCAGAGTGTTTCCCCGGCTATCAGCAGCTGGTGGATCAGCTGCTGAACCGGATCCGTGAGAACAGGGTATCATAATTTGCCGGAAAGCAGGCAGTTTTCTGGTACATATCCTACAGGGAGGACCATCTTCCTGATGCACCACAGGGCAGCACCAGTCCGTTTGCAGAAACCGGAAGACCGATCTCAGAGGACACCACATGGCCGCCTCTCCTTCTGGCAACAGCCGTATTCAGCATATAAGTCAGAACAGCGGGCTGCAGACCTGTTGTGTAAGAGTTGACAAGGAAGAACAGCGGTTTGTCAGAAAGGAGCTTTTCTGTCAGCTCGATAAAGGGATAAATGCTGTCTTCAATTTTCCAGATCTCTCCCTTTGGACCTCTTCCATAAGAGGGAGGATCCATGATGATACCATCGTAGGTATTGCCTCTTCGGAGCTCCCGTTCCACAAACTTCACACAGTCATCCACCAGATAGCGGATGGGGGCATCGGCAAGACCGGAGGCTGCTGCATTTTCTTTTGCCCAGGCTACCATTCCCTTGGAAGCATCCACATGGGTAACACTGGCACCGGCTTTAGCAGCAGATATGGTAGCACCGCCGGTGTAGGCAAACAGGTTCAGCACCTTGACAGGACGGCCAGACTTCTGTATCAGGTCAGAGAACCAGTCCCAGTTCACAGCCTGTTCCGGGAAAAGACCGGTATGCTTGAAGCTGAAGGGCTTTAAATGAAAGGTCAGTGAATGATAATGAATGCTCCATTCCTGCGGAAGGTCAAAAAACTCCCATTCTCCACCGCCTTTGCTGCTTCTGTGGTAGTGACCATTTAAATGCTTCCATTCTTTCCGTTCTTTTTTTGTATTCCAGATGACCTGCGGATCCGGGCGGAGGAGGATGTATCTTCCCCAACGCTCCAGCTTTTCTCCACAGGAGGTATCAAGTACTTCGTAATCTTTCCAGTTATCTGCGATCCACATAATCCATTTCTCCCAAACGGCCGGTAAGGCCGGTATTCTTCTATATAGATGATAGTGAAAGCAGAAGGAAAAAGCAAGCAAATACTGAAATTCCCATGTAAGGACGGGGAAAAGTGTGGTACACTGACAAAAGGAAATATGTCATTGGCAAAGGGAAGCATATATGGGAAATAAAGCAGGCAGACGGTGCGCAGGCTGCAGGAAGGAAAGCTGCAATGGCTGCAGTCTTTTTAACAGAATACAGAATCCGAAGGACCGGGAGGTGATCTTCCCGGAAGACTTTGTACCGGATCCCCGGCAGGGCTTTGGGATCGCTTTTGACGTGGGAACGACCACACTGGCAGCACTTCTCTTTGATCTTACAGACGGCCATCAGCTTGGGGCACTGACCGGTGTGAATCCGGGACGGTTTGCCGGAGCAGATGTGATCAGCCGGATCACCTATGCGGCAGGATCAGAGGAAAATGCCAAAAGGCTGCAAGGCACTCTGATCCGCAGGTTGGATGAAATGGCCGAGGCACTTGCAGATGGAAAAGAAATAAGCAGAGTTACAGTGGCAGGCAATACGGCTATGTGTGAGAGTCTTCTTGGAATCTCCGTTGAGGGCCTCTGCAGGGCACCCTTTCATAAGGACTATCAGGGCTGCTGCAGCAAAAAAGGAGAGGAGCTTGGATTTTCCTTTTTAAAGGCTGCAGAGATATTAGTACTGCCTTCTATAGATGGTTATGTCGGGGCAGATGCTCTTTCTGTGTATACATGGGTGAAAGCCATGGATGGGAGAAAAAAGATATTGGCAGTGGATATTGGAACCAACGGAGAGGTTCTGCTGTTTGGGGAAGACAGGGATTTTGCCTGCTCAGCGGCAGCAGGACCGGCACTGGAGGGAGCTGCGGTCCTGCAGGGAATGGGGGCTGTAGAAGGTGCAATCCGGAAGGTAGCTCTGACGGGAAGGTTTCCCATGCAGGATCTGGCATGTCAGGTGATCGGAGGAGGGGAAGCGAAGGGAATCTGTGGTTCCGGTCTTATCAGTGCCCTTTCTCAGCTTGTCCGGATCGGGGTGATTGATGAAAGCGGATATATCAGAAATGCAAAGGAGCTGCGAAGGATGGGAGTTCCCGTAAGGATCTGCCAGAGAGTCAGAGAAGATGGAGAAGCAGGTGAGAGAAGGATCCTGCTTTCGGGAGAAGTGCTTCAAAAGCCTGTTTTTCTTACAGCCTCAGATATCAGGCAGCTTCAGCTCGCCAAGGGAGCTATCCGGGCAGGGATCGAAACCCTGCTTCAAAAGGCACAGATCCCGGCTAAGGAGCTTTGGCGGATCTATCTGACCGGTTCCTTTGGAAACAGTCTTTCAGCGGAAGATGTGACGGGAATAGGACTTCTGCCGGAAACAGAGAAGGAGAAGATCACCAGTGTCAGCAGCTGTGCCGGCATGGGGGCAGCCATGGCGCTTCTTTCCGGCCAGGTGCAAAGAAAGATGGAAGAGGATGCGGAAAAGATCTGTCATGTGGAGCTTGCCGGCGAACCGGATTTCCAGGAAAGATTTCTGAAGGAGATGAATTTTAAAGGAAATGAGGTTCACTGAATTTCCACCGGATTTTCAGGCAGAGATTGACGAAGCTTTAACGCGGGAGTATGATAAAGCGTGGTGCAGTGCAGACCTGAGGACAGGTTGAAAACAGAGAAAAGAGGATGGAAGAGTGGACAGAAGCTTTTTGAAGGATAAAAAAAGAATTGTTGTGAAGATCGGTACTTCCACGATCACGCATACCAGTACCGGAAATTTAAATCTTGGCAAGCTGGAAAGACTGGTGCGGATGCTGACTGATATCAGGAACCAGGATAAGGAAGTGGTAGTGGTTTCCTCCGGAGCCATCGGCGCAGGAAGAAAAGCACTGGGAATCAAGGAAAGACCGAAGACTCTTTCTGTAAAGCAGGCATGTGCTGCAGTAGGACAGGCAAGACTGATGATGATCTATCAGAAGCTGTTTGCAGAATATAACCAGACCATTGCGCAGATCCTGATCACCAAGAGGATCATGCTCAATGAGATCAGCAAAGCCAATGCGGAGAACACCTTTGCTGAGCTTCTTCATATGGAGGTTATTCCTATTGTAAATGAAAATGACCCGATTTCTACAGATCAGATCCAGGAAGAAAATTTTGGTGATAATGATACGCTTTCTGCTAATGTGGCTGAGCTTGTAAAGGCGGATCTGCTGATCCTGCTATCAGATATTAACGGACTGTATACGGATGATCCAAGAACCAATAAGAACGCAAAGCTGATTCCATATGTAGACCATATTGATGCTGCACTGGAAAGCATGGCCAAGGGGGCAGACAGTAATTATGGAACCGGCGGCATGACGACCAAGATCGCAGCTGCCAAGATTGCTGCAGAAGCAGGCGTTGACATGGTGATCGCCAACGGTGAGCATCTGAGCAATATCAGCAGGATCTTAAATGGTGAAGAGATAGGAACTCTATTCAAGGCTATGTAGGAAGAGACCGCTTCGGAGCTTTGGCTCAAACCAGGTGGATTTGGGCGGCATCAGAAGACCGGCATCCGCTACCTGGAACAGCTCCTGCATGGAAGTGGGATACATGGAAAAGGCAATTTCCATATCAGAGGAAGCCCTTTTTTCCAGCTCCTGTAAGCCACGGATACCCCCAACAAAATCAATGCGTTTGTCTGTCCTGGGATCTCCGATCCCAAGGATCGGTGCAAGAAGATGATCCTGCAGAATGGAAACATCCAGCCCTTTGATCGGATCCTCCGAGAGAAGGGCTTTTTTTGCGGTCAGCAGATACCAGCTTCCATGCAGATACATACCGAAGGTGCCTTTTTCTTTGGGAGATACGGCGTTCTTCTCCATATCGCAAATGGAAAAGCCGGCATCATGGACAGCCTGCAGGAATTCTTCATCAGTATGGCTGTTCAGATCCTTTACTACACGGTTATAAGGCAGGATCTTAAGCTGATCATCCGGGAAAAGAACAGAAAGGAAACGGTTGAATTCTTCCTGCCCGGTGTAGCTTTTCTTTTCTTCCCTGCGCTTTAATCCAACCTTGACAGCAGAGGCACAGCGGTGATGCCCATCAGCAATATAGGTACAGGGCAGCTCTTTAAATAAGGAAGAAAGGGCTTCTGTAACAGCAGGAGAAGCAGCTTTCCATGCCCGGTGTCCGATCCCGTCAGGGGAAACAAAATCATAAAGAGGGGCATCCTTTTTGCACAGGTCTACGATCTCGTTGATCTCTGCTTTGGATCTGTACGCCAGAAAGATAGGACCGGTATGGGTATTGGTCGTATCTACATGACGGATCCGGTCAATCTCCTTTTCTTCCCTGGTGTTTTCATGCTTCCTGATCGTTCCGGCCAGATAATCGTCAATGGAAGAGCAGCCAACGATACCGGTCTGGCTGCGTCCGTCCATGGTCAGCTCATAAATATAGAAGCAGGGCGTTTCGTCCTTTATAAAATGACCATCCTTAATTTGGGAATCCAGAAGCTCTCTGGCTTTTTGGTATACCCGGTCATCGTAGGTATCAATATCAGCAGCGAGCATGGTCTCTGCCCTGTCGATGGCAAGGAAAGAAAGAGGTTCCCTTCTGACCTCCTCAAGGGCTTCGTTTCTGTTATATACATCATAGGGAAGGGCGGCAATCCGGTCTGCAAGAGCAGGATCCGGTCTGATTCCCTTAAAGGGGGTAACTGATGGCATATAGATTCTCCTTTTTCTTCCGGTTAATTTTTAACTATTATATAATGGGTCCGAAAGAAAAACAAGCAACGGAAGGTTATACTTGACGCATGCCGTCAATTCGTTTATATTTGTATACATGTATATTGCATAAATATACGGGCAAAAGACAACAGATTATGAGGAGGACATTATGACAGGAAATTCACTTGGATTTGTCATTCTGGCATTTGTACTGTATCTTCTGATGATGGTCATCATCGGCGCATTATATGCGAAGAAGAATAGTACCACAGAGGATTATTTTTTAGGAGGCAGAAGCCTTGGCGGCTTTGTGGCAGCACTGTCTGCGCAGGCATCTGATATGAGCGGCTGGCTGCTGATGGGACTGCCGGGTTCTATTTATGCACTTGGAACGGGACAGGCATGGATCGCTATCGGACTTTTTATCGGAACTGTACTGAACTGGATCTTTATTTCAGGAAGACTTCGCAGGTATACGATCAGGGCGAACAATTCACTGACCCTTCCGACCTACTTTGAGAACAGATTTCATGATAAGAAAAAAGTACTTCTTTTCATTTCGTCTGTGACAATTGTTATCTTCTTCCTGGTATATACAGCATCAGCACTGGCAGCGGGAGGCAAGCTTTTTACTTCCGTATTTAATGTAGATTATAAACTGGCGCTGACAATCGGCGCCGTTGTTATCCTGACCTACACCTTTCTTGGCGGTTTTATGGCTGTTTGCGTTACTGACTTTGTTCAGGGAACACTGATGCTGATCGCACTGCTTGCTGTACCGATCATGGCATACAGTATCGTAGGCGGTGGAAATGTCATGAGCACACTGGATGCCAGTGGCGTTGCAGGCGGCAGTGCAGCGTACTTAAGCCTTTTTTCCAATGGCGGAGAGGCCTATAAGGCAGTAGATATCATTTCAGGACTTGCATGGGGACTTGGTTACTGTGGCATGCCCCATATCCTGGTCCGCTTTATGGCTGTACGAAATGAAAAGGAACTGAAGAAATCCAAAGGCATTGCTATTATATGGGTATTTATTTCCCTGGCATGCGCGTGGGTCATTGGTATTCTCGGAAGAGCTTACCTGTTCCCGGAGGTACTGACAGGTGGAGAAGAAGAAAAAGTATTTATCAAAATGATTATCAAGCTGTTCAGCGAAGATGTGAAGCTTCCTCTGATCGGCGGATTCTTCCTCTGCGGAATCCTGGCAGCAATCATGTCAACAGCAGATTCTCAGCTCCTTGTCAGCGCTTCCAGTGTAGCGGAGGATATTGTGAAGGGTATTATCAAGAAGGATGCAGATGAAAAGCAGATCTTCAGGATCAGCCGTTATACTGTGCTGGTGATTGCAGTATTGGCCTACATCATCGCCCTGAACCCGAATAACTCCATTATGGGACTTGTTTCCAATGCCTGGGCAGGTCTTGGTGCAGCCTTCGGTCCTACTGTACTGTTATCTCTTTATTGGAAGAGAACCAATTTCCAGGGAGCAGTAGCAGGTATTGCCAGCGGAGCCCTGACTGTTATCGCGTGGGATTATCTTCCTATTATAAGTGGACAGACCATCGGGGCAGCTACCGGGTTATATTCCCTGGCAGTTGGATTTCCTGTGAGCCTTCTCTTCATTATTATAGTGAGCCTCTTAACACCTCCTCCGACAGAAGAGATGGTTACAGAGTTTGAAGATGTCAGTAAGAGAAAAATTGATTTTGATCAGGAGTAGAAACAGTTCAGCTCTCTGAAAAATTGCTGAAAAAAATTTAAAAATGGTATTGCATTCTCATGCCACATCGTTTATACTAATAGACGCTGTGGCATGATAGCTGTGAAGCGTGAGGTTGCTGCGGATCCGAAAGGAAGCGCAGGTTTTCCGTGGAGCGAATGTCAAGAGTTCTGCCAGGTGGCAGAACGAAAGAACCTGACGGCAAGTCACTGTACAAACGTAAGTCTGTAAAGAAACAGAAACACGTGTGTTAAGAATGCAGAACCTTAAGAAGCTGAGTCCTTTGGATCCGGCATTTTGCGTGGGAGAGCAGGACACACACGGAAGAGTGTACAGTCACCGCTTGTCGTACTTATCAATAAAAAGTGCGAAAAGGAGGCGACTTTTTTTATGGCAAGTCAAGTAATGAGAATCACACTCAAGGCTTATGACCATCAGCTTGTTGATGCGTCTGCCAAAAAAATCATCGAAACAGTTAAGAAGAATGGAGCACAGGTGAGCGGCCCTGTACCGCTTCCTACTAAAAAGGAAGTTGTTACAATCTTAAGAGCAGTTCACAAGTATAAGGACTCCAGAGAGCAGTTCGAACAGAGAACTCACAAGAGACTGATCGATATCATTACACCTACACCCAAGACTGTAGATGCTCTGCAGAGACTTGAGATGCCTGCCGGTGTATATATCGACATCAAGATGAAGAACAAGTAAGAAGCAGGCAGAAAACTCTAATCACTAGAATGGCCCGATAGCGGCCCGCTGTAGAATCAAATGGAGGAAAAGAAATGAAAAAAGGTATTTTAGCTACCAAAGTCGGAATGACTCAAATCTTCAATGAAGACGGAACATTAGTTCCTGTTACAGTACTTCAGGCTGGACCCTGTGTAGTAACACAGGTTAAGACCGTAGAGAATGACGGTTACAGCGCAGTACAGGTTGGATTTGTTGACAAGAAAGAAAAGGCTGTTAACAAAGACAAGGCTGGAAAGAAGGAAGTAATCCACAGACACGGCGTTAACAAAGCATTAAAGGGACACTTCGAAAAGGCTGGCGTATCCTGCAAGAGATACATCAGAGAGTTCCGCTTTGAAAATGCAGAGGAGTATACACTCGGAAGCGAAATTAAAGCCGATATGTTTGCAGCCGGAGATAAGATTGATGCATCTGCTATTTCCAAAGGTAAGGGATTCCAGGGCGCAATCAAGAGACTCGGTCAGCACAGAGGTCCCATGGCTCATGGTTCCAAATTCCATCGTCATCAGGGTTCCAACGGTGCATGTTCATCACCGAGCCGTGTATTCAAAGGCAAAGGAATGCCCGGTCACATGGGCTGCGTAAAGGTTACCGTACAGAACCTTGAGGTTGTACGTGTAGATGCAGAGAACAATCTGCTTCTGGTAAAGGGTGCAGTACCCGGACCTAAGAAAGCCTTAGTGACAATCAAAGAAACTGTAAAGGCTAATGCATAAGCAGCCTGAAAGATGAAAGGAGGACCATTCAGAAATGGCAAACGTATCTGTTTATAATATGGAAGGCAAGGAAGTTGGCACAATCGAATTAAACGATGCGGTATTTGGTGTTAAAGTAAATGAGCACCTGGTACACATGGCAGTTGTACAGCAGCTTGCTAATAATCGTCAGGGAACACAGAAAGCAAAGACTCGCTCTGAAGTTTCCGGTGGCGGAAGAAAACCCTGGAGACAGAAAGGAACCGGTCATGCAAGACAGGGTTCAACAAGATCTCCCCAGTGGACAGGCGGCGGCGTAGTATTCGCACCCGTACCGAGAGATTATTCCTTCAAGTTAAACAAGAAGGAAAAGAGAGCAGCTCTTAAGTCCGCTCTTACAAGCAGAGTAGAGGCTGGCAAGCTGATCGTGGTTGACGAGCTGAAGTTCGATGAGATCAAGACAAAGAAGTTCCAGGCAGTTCTTGATAACTTAAAGGTAAGCAAGGCTCTGGTTGTTCTTGCAGAGAACGATGAAAAGGTTGTTATGTCAGCAAGAAACATCCCTGCTGTAAAGACAGCACTCACCAATACAATTAATGTATATGACATTTTAAAGGGCGATACACTGGTTCTTACAAAGGACGCAGTCGCTAAGATCGAGGAGGTGTATGCATAATGGCAGCAATTCAGTATTATGACGTTATCCTTAAGCCGGTTGTTACCGAAAAGAGTATGGCTGGCATGAGCGAAAAGAAATATACTTTTCTTGTTCACCCCGAAGCAAATAAGACAATGATCAAAGAAGCTGTTGAGAAGATGTTCGAAGGTGCAAAGGTTAAGAAAGTAAACACCATGAACCTCGATGGAAAGACCAAGAGACGTGGAATGACCTTCGGTCAGACAGCAAAGACAAAGAAAGCTATCGTATGGCTTACAGAGGACAGCAAGGACATCGAGATCTTTGCAGGACTGTAAGATCCGGTAACAGGTAAAAGTCAGTTAAATATGCACAAACAAGTGCGATAAGAAATGTAGAACTCGAAAGGAGAAAAAGAAATGGGAATTAAGAGTTATAACCCATATACACCTTCCAGAAGAAATATGACCGGTTCTGATTTCTCAGAGATCACAAAGAAGACTCCTGAAAAGGCTCTTTGCGTATCCCTTGACAAGAACGCTGGTCGTAACAATCAGGGTAAGATCACAGTAAGACACCGCGGAGGCGGTTCCAGAAGAAAATACAGACTGGTAGACTTTAAGAGAAACGCTAAGGACGGCGTTCCCGCAACAGTAATCGGAATCGAGTACGATCCCAACAGAACAGCAAACATCGCACTGATCTGCTATGCAGACGGTGAAAAGGCTTATATCCTTGCTCCCGAAGGACTGACAGATGGCATGAAGGTCATGAACGGTCCTGAAGCAGAAGTAAGAGTTGGTAACTGCCTTCCTTTGGCAGCTATCCCGGTTGGTACCCAGGTACACAACATCGAGCTTCATCCCGGCAAGGGCGGTCAGCTGGTTCGTTCCGCTGGTAACAGCGCACAGCTGATGGCAAAAGAAGGTAAGTATGCAACACTTCGTCTTCCTTCAGGCGAAATGAGAATGGTTCCTCTTGAATGCAGAGCAACCGTAGGTGTTGTTGGTAATGTAGACCACAGCCTGATCAACATCGGTAAGGCTGGACGTAAGCGTCATATGGGTATCCGTCCTACAGTCCGCGGTTCCGTTATGAACCCGAATGACCATCCTCATGGTGGTGGTGAAGGTAAGACCGGTATCGGACGTCCGGGTCCCTGCACACCTTGGGGCAAGCCTGCTCTTGGCCTTAAGACCCGTAAGAGAAAAGCTTCTGACAAGCTGATTGTAAGAAGAAGAAACGGTAAGGCTATTAAATAATTAAGGAGGAGAGAAGAAAATGGCTAGATCACTGAAAAAAGGACCTTTTGCAGATGCAAGTTTACTGAAAAAAGTAGATGCAATGAATGCAGCAGGACAGAAGCAGGTCATCAAGACCTGGTCCCGTCGTTCTACAATCTTCCCCTCTTTTGTGGGACACACATTTGCAGTACACGACGGAAGAAAGCATGTGCCTGTATATGTAACAGAAGATATGGTTGGACATAAGTTAGGCGAATTCGTGGCAACCAGAACCTATAGAGGACACGGAAAAGACGAAAAGAAGTCAAAAGTAAGATAAGGAGGTTTTTGGCAATGGCAAAAGGACATAGATCCCAGATTAAAAGAGAAAGAAATGCGCAGAAAGATACAAGACCTTCAGCTAAGTTATCTTATGCAAGAGTGTCTGTACAGAAAGCATGTTTCGTTTTAGATGCCATCAGGGGCAAAGATGTTACAACAGCCCTGGCAATTTTAGAGTATAATCCCAGATATGCTTCCAGCATCATCAAGAAGTTGCTTGAGTCTGCTATCGCAAATGCAGAGAACAACAACGGAATGAATGTAGAAAACCTTTATATTGCAGAATGCTATGCAGATAAGGGACCTACTATGAAGCGTGTAAAACCGAGAGCACAGGGAAGGGCTTACAGAATCGAGAAGAGAATGAGCCACATCACAGTTGTGCTTGATGAAAGATAGGAGGAAGAGTAAATGGGACAGAAAGTTAATCCCCACGGCATGAGAGTCGGTGTTATTAAGGATTGGGATTCTAAATGGTATGCAGATGCAGAGTTTTCTGATTACCTTGTTGAAGACTATAACATCAGAAAATTCCTGAAGAAGAAATTATACAGTGCCGGCATTTCCAAGATTGAGATCGAAAGAGCAGCAGGCAGAGTAAAGGTTATCATCTACACAGCTAAGCCCGGTGTTGTAATCGGTAAGGGCGGTGCAGAAATCGAAGTTACCAAGAAGGAACTTTCCAAGCTGACCGGCAAGAAAGTACTTGTTGATATCAAAGAGATCAAGAGACCTGACAGAGATGCACAGCTTGTTGCAGAGAATATCGCACAGCAGCTTGAGAACCGTGTATCCTTCAGACGTGCTATGAAGTCCTGCATGGGCAGAACCATGAAGGCTGGCGCTCTTGGTATTAAGACTTCCTGCTCAGGACGTCTTGGCGGAGCTGATATGGCCCGTACAGAATTCTACAGCGACGGAACTATCCCGCTTCAGACATTACGTGCTGATATCGAGTATGGTTTCGCAGAAGCAAATACAACCTACGGTAAGGTAGGCGTTAAAGTATGGATCTACAAGGGTGAAGTACTTCCTACTAAGAAGAATGAAGAAAAAACAGTGCAGGAAGGGAGCGATAAATAATGTTAATGCCTAAAAGAGTTAAACGTCGTAAACAGTTCCGTGGCACCATGAGAGGAAAAGCAACCCGTGGCAACACAATTTCTTACGGTGATTTCGGTATTGTAGCATTAGAGCCTTGCTGGATCAAGTCAAACCAGATCGAGGCAGCCCGTATTGCTATGACACGTTATGTAAAGCGTGGCGGTAAGGTTTGGATCAAGATTTTCCCTGACAAGCCGGTAACAGCTAAGCCTGCTGAAACTCGTATGGGTTCCGGTAAAGGTGCATTAGAGTACTGGGTAGCAGTAGTAAAGCCCGGCCGTGTAATGTTTGAAATCTCAGGAGTAGCCGAAGAAACAGCTAGAGAAGCATTAAGACTTGCAACTCACAAGCTTCCCTGCAAGTGCAAGATCGTTTCTAAGGCAGACTTGGAAGGCGGTGTATCAAATGAAGACTAACAAGTATGTAGAAGATTTAAATGCGAGATCAGCTGCAGAATTAGCACAGGATTTAGTAGCTGCTAAGAAAGAACTTTTCAATTTGAGATTCCAGAATGCAACCAACCAGCTGGATAATACAGCAAGAATTAAAGAAGTAAGAAAAAACATTGCAAGAATTCAGACCGTTATTACAAAGAAGCAGAAAGAAGCTTAAGGTTGTAAACTGAATTTCAAGAAAGGAAAGGAGACTTAAGTCGTGGAAAGAAATTTAAGAAAAACACGTACCGGTAAAGTTATCAGTGATAAGATGGATAAGACAATCGTTGTTGCTATCGAAGAGCACGTTAAGCATCCTCTTTACAAGAAGGTTGTTAAGAATACCTACAAGTTAAAGGCACATGATGAGAACAACGAATGCCATATCGGAGATACTGTTAAAGTTATGGAAACAAGACCTTTATCCAAGGATAAGAGATGGAGACTTGTTGAGATCGTAGAGAAAGCCAAATAGCATAAGGCTATGGATAGTAATTTTGGAAGGAGATTAGCATGATTCAACAGGAAAGTAGACTGAAGGTCGCTGATAACACAGGTGCTAAGGAAATCCTCTGCATCAGAGTTATGGGCGGTTCTACAAGAAGATATGCACAGATCGGCGATGTGATCGTTGCTACTGTTAAAGATGCAACACCAGGCGGCGTTGTAAAGAAGGGTGATGTAGTAAAGGCTGTAGTTGTCCGCTCTGTAAAAGGCGCACGTCGTAAGGACGGTTCCTATATTAGATTTGACGAAAATGCTGCTGTTATCATTAAAGATGATAAGACTCCCAGAGGAACCCGTATTTTTGGACCGGTAGCAAGAGAGCTTCGTGAGAAACAGTTCATGAAAATTGTTTCCCTGGCTCCCGAAGTATTATAGGAGGATACAGGCATGGCAAGCTTAAAAATTAAAAAGGGCGATACCGTTAAGGTTATCGCCGGTAAAGATAACGGAAAAGAAGGCAAGGTGCTTTCTGTAGACGCTAAGAACCATAAGGTTGTTGTAGAGGGTGTTGGCGTTGTTACAAAACACACAAAGCCTTCAGCAGCTAACCAGAATGGTGGAATTATTCAAAAAGAAGCTCCCATTGATATTTCAAACGTAATGCTCGTTCACAACGGAAAGACTACAAGAGTAGGCTTCAAGATTGAAGGCGACAAGAAGGTACGTTTTGCAAAGTCAACTGGCGAAGTAATTGACTAATTCTTGGAAAGGAGAACTGGAAGCGTGAGCAGACTGAAAGATTTATATAATGATGAGATCGTAGATGCTTTAACCAAAAAGTTTGGTTATAAGAATGTGATGGAAGTACCCAAGCTTGACAAGATCGTAATCAACATGGGCGTAGGCGAAGCTAAGGATAACGCAAAGCTTCTTGAGTCCGCTGTTAAGGATCTTGAAACCATTACCGGTCAGAAGGCTGTACTTACCAGAGCAAAGAAATCTGTTGCTAACTTCAAGATCAGAGAAGGACTGGCAATCGGATGTAAGGTTACACTCCGCGGCGAGAGAATGTATGAGTTCCTTGATCGTCTTGTGAACCTGGCACTGCCTCGTGTACGTGACTTCAGAGGTGTTAACCCCAATTCATTTGATGGAAGAGGAAATTACTCCCTTGGTATCAAGGAACAGCTGATCTTCCCTGAAATCGAATATGATAAGGTTGACAAGGTAAGAGGTATGGACATCATCTTTGTTACAACAGCAAAGACTGATGAAGAAGGACGCGAGTTATTGAGATTATTCAATATGCCGTTTGCAAAGTAAGAAGGAGGTAAATAGAATCCATGGCTAAGACTTCAATGAAGATTAAACAGCAGCGTAAACCTAAATTCTCTACAAGAGAATACACACGTTGCAAAATTTGTGGACGTCCCCACTCTGTTTTGAAAAAGTACGGAATCTGCAGAATTTGCTTCCGTGAACTGGCATATAAGGGTCAGATTCCCGGTGTTAAGAAAGCAAGTTGGTAGGCAATAATTTAAGGAGGAAAAAAGAATGACAATGAGTGACCCTATTGCAGATATGCTTACAAGAATCCGTAATGCAAATACTGCAAAACACGATACAGTAGATGTTCCCTCTTCCAAAATGAAGCTCGCAATTGCAGATATTCTTGTAGAGGAAGGATACATTAAGAAATATGACCTGATCGACGAAGGAAGCTTCAAGACGATCCGCATCACATTAAAGTATGGTGCAGACAGAAATGAGAAGATCATTTCCGGATTAAAGAGAATCAGCAAGCCTGGTCTTCGTATTTATGCAGGCAAGGATGAACTCCCCAGAGTGCTTGGCGGACTCGGTATCGCTATCATCTCTACCAATCAGGGTGTCATCACAGATAAGAAAGCAAGAGAGCTTCAGGTAGGCGGGGAAGTACTCGCATACGTTTGGTAATAAGAAACTCAAAGGTTTGTTTCATTAATTTATAGGAGGTACGGGCATGTCACGTATAGGAAGAATGCCAATCGCAATTCCTGCAGGAGTTACTGTAGAGGTTGCAGAAAATAATAAAGTGACTGTAAAAGGTCCTAAAGGAACACTGGAAAGAGTGCTTCCGGCAGAAATGGAGATCACGGTTGAAGGCGCAGAAGTAATCGTTAAGAGACCCAATGATCTGAAGAAGATGAAGTCCTTACATGGTCTGACAAGAACACTGATCCACAACATGGTTGTTGGTGTTACTGATGGCTATGAGAAGAAACTGGAAGTAAACGGTGTTGGTTACAGGGCAGCAAAGTCAGGTAATAAGCTGACCTTATCTTTAGGATATTCTCATCCGGTTGAGATGATCGATCCTGAAGGAATCGAGACAGTTCTTGACGGACAGAACCTTATCATCGTAAAGGGTATTGATAAAGAAAAAGTTGGCCAATTCGCAGCTGAAATCAGAGATAAGAGAAGACCTGAGCCTTATAAGGGCAAGGGAATCAAGTATGTTGATGAGACTATCAGACGTAAAGTTGGTAAGACTGGTAAGAAATAAGAGATAAGGAGAGTGTAAAAATGGTTAGTAAGGAATCAAGACAGAAAGTTCGTGTTAAGAAGCACATGAAAATTCGTAACCGTTTCAGCGGAACAGCGCAGAGACCACGTTTAGCTGTGTTCAGAAGTAATAATCATATGTATGCTCAAATTATTGACGATACAGTTGGCAATACTTTAGTTTCAGCATCTACTCTTGAGAAGGATGTAAAGGCTGAGCTTGAAAAAACCAATAACGTTGATGCAGCAGCATATCTTGGAACTGTAATTGCTAAGAGAGCAATTGAAAAAGGTATTGATACCGTAGTCTTTGACAGAGGCGGCTTTATATACCAGGGTAAGATCGAAGCATTAGCAGATGCAGCCAGAGAAGCTGGCTTAAAATTCTAGGAAAGGAAGACGTGTAATCATGAAGAATATCATAGATGTAAGCCAGTTAGAGTTAAATGATAAAGTTGTTACCATCAAGCGTGTAACAAAGACCGTAAAGGGTGGACGTAACATGAGATTTACCGCACTTGTAGTTGTAGGCGACGGTAATGGCCATGTTGGTGCAGGACTTGGAAAGGCTGTAGAAATTCCCGAAGCTATCCGTAAGGGAAAAGAAGATGCTATGAAGCACATCGTCAGCATTCCTCTTGATGAGAACAATTCTATCACCCATGACTTCATCGGTAAGTACGGTTCCGCAAACGTTCTTTTAAAGAAGGCTCCCGATGGTACCGGTATCATCGCTGGTGGTCCTGCACGTATCGTTTGCGAACTTGCAGGTATTAAGAATATCCGTACCAAGTCACTTGGATCCAACAACAAGCAGAACGTAGTTCTTGCAACAATCGAGGGATTAAGCCAGTTAAAGACTCCTGAAGAGGTAGCAAAGAACCGCGGTAAGTCTGTAGACGAAGTATTAGCATAGGAGGGAATGTAAGATGGCAGAACAGAAAATGTTAAAGATCACATTAGTGAAATCTCCTATCGGTGCTGTTCCCAAGCAGAAGGCTACTGTAGCATCCATGGGACTTCGTAAGCTGAATAAGACAATCGTACTGCCCGATAATGCAGCTACCAGAGGACAGATTCAGCAGATCAGACATTTAGTTAAAGTAGAAGAAGCATAAATTATAGATAAGGAGGTGTCACAATGAGTATTGAATTATCCAACTTAAGCCCTGCAGAAGGTTCTGTAAAGAGTGATAATTTTAGAAGAGGTCGTGGACACGGTTCAGGAAACGGCAAGACAGCTGGTAAGGGCCACAAGGGTCAGAAAGCTCGTTCAGGAGCACCGAGACCTGGCTTTGAAGGCGGTCAGATGCCTTTATACAGAAGAATTCCCAAGAGAGGCTTTAATTGCCCCAGCCACAAGGAAATCGTGGGAATTAACTTATCTGCACTCGACAGATTCGAAGATGGCGCAGTCGTAGACGTAGACGCATTAGTAGAGTCCGGAGTTGTAAGAAACCCTAAGGATGGCGTTAAAATCCTCGGAAATGGAGATATTACCAAAAAGCTTACAGTCAAAGCAAATGCGTTCAGCGCATCCGCAAAGGAGAAGATTGAAGCTGCTGGTGGAACTGCAGAGGTGATTTAATGTTAGAAACCTTAAAAAACGCATTTAAAATCAAGGAAATTAGAAATAAGATATTATTTACATTTGCCATGCTGGTTGTGATCCGTTTAGGATCACAGCTGCCTGTGCCGGGTGTAGACAGACATTATTTTTCTAACTGGTTTGCACAGCAGACAGGTGATGCGTTCAACTTTTTTGATGCCTTTACGGGTGGATCATTCTTAAATATGTCCATTCTGGCACTCAATATCACACCCTATATTACATCCTCCATTATCATGCAGCTTCTTACCATTGCAATTCCGAAGCTGGAGGAGATGCAGAGAGACGGGGAAGAGGGAAGAAAGAAAATGGTTTCCATTACCCGTTATGTAACCGTAGGGCTTGCTTTATTTGAATCTACCGCAATGGCAATCGCATTTGGCGGCAACGGTCTCCTGGAGAATTACAATGCACTGAATGTGATTACAGTTATTGCAGCTTTAACAGCAGGTAGTGCCTTCCTTATGTGGGTAGGTGAAAGAATTACTGAAAACGGTGTTGGAAATGGTATTTCCATCGTCCTGGTAATCAACATCATTTCCCGTATTCCACAGGATCTGGCAAGTCTGTTCCAGCAGTTTGTTATCGGAAAGCCGATTGCAACCGCTGTCTGTGCAGCAGCACTGATCCTTGCGATCATTATAGGAATGGTAGTACTTGTTATTATACTGAATGACGGCGTTCGTAAGATCCCCGTTCAGTATGCGAAGAAAATGCAGGGAAGAAAAATGGTCGGCGGACAGACATCCTCTATCCCGCTGAAGATCAACACCGCTGGTGTTATTCCGATCATTTTTGCATCTTCACTGATGCAGCTTCCGATCATTATCTGCAGCTTCTTTAAGATTAATGGTACCGGAATATGGGCACATATCTTAAGAGGACTGAATTCCTCTTACTGGTGCAATCCCAAGGAACCGGTGTATTCCATAGGACTTCTGGTGTATGTTGTACTGGTTATCTTTTTCGCCTACTTCTATACATCCATTACCTTCAATCCACTTGAGATTGCAGAGAATATGAAAAAGTCCGGCGGCTTTATTCCGGGTATCAGACCTGGAAAGCCTACCAGCGAGTATCTGTCAAAGATTTTGAATTATATCATTTTCATCGGTGCAGTTGGTCTTACCATTGTTTGCATTATTCCTTATTTCTTCAATGGTATCTTCAATGCTTCCGTATCCTTTGGCGGAACAAGTCTTATCATTATCGTCAGCGTTGTGCTTGAGACAATGAAGCAGATCGAATCTCAGATGCTGGTTCGTAATTACAAAGGTTTTTTGAATGACTAAGATGAATTAAAATTTAGAGGTTGTGGGGAAGGGATTCCCCTGACCTCTATATTGCGTAATGGAGGGTAAAGATGAAGATCATCATGTTAGGCGCACCTGGAGCCGGAAAAGGCACACAGGCAAAAATGATAGCAGAGAAGTACGGTATTCCCCATATTTCTACGGGAGACATTTTCAGATACAACATCAAGAACGGTACAGAGCTTGGAAAAGAAGCTAAGAAGTACATGGATCAGGGTCTTCTTGTTCCCGATGAACTGACTGTTAAGATCCTTCTTGACCGTGTTGCCCAGGATGACTGCAAGAACGGTTATGTTCTGGATGGCTTCCCGAGAACCATTCCTCAGGCTGAAGTACTGGAAGAGGCACTGACAAAGCTTGGTGACAGGATTGATTATGCTATCAATGTAGAGGTTCCCGATGAGAACATCGTTAAGAGAATGGGTGGAAGACGCGCCTGCGTAAACTGTGGCGCAACCTATCATATTGAGCACGTTCCTCCGAAGAAGGAAGGCATCTGCGATAACTGCGGAAGTGAGCTGATCCTTCGTGATGATGATAAGCCGGAGACAGTAAAGAACCGTCTTTCTGTTTATCACAAGCAGACACAGCCATTGATCGATTTTTACAATGGCAAGGGCGTACTCAGAACTGTAGACGGAACGGTAGACATGAAGGATGTATTCAATGCTATCGTTGCTATTTTAGGTTAAGCTTCCCCGTTTTGTGAAGATGCAGACTGAAAACGGAGGCGTGTATGGCGATAACAATTAAATCTGCAAGAGAAATTGAGCTGATGCGGGAATCCTGCAGGCTGCTTTCAGAGGTTCATGACAGACTGAAGGAAGCGATCAAACCGGGGATTTCAACCTATGAAATCAATGCACTGGGAGAAAGGCTGATCAGAGGATATGGATGTGAGCCGAATTTTTTGAATTATAACGGATATCCGGCTTCCATCTGTGTATCTGTGAATGATGAGGTTGTCCATGGCATCCCGAAGAAGGAACGGATCCTTGAGGAGGGCGATATCGTCAGCCTGGATGCGGGACTGATCTATAAAGGCTATCATTCTGATGCGGCAAGAACCTATCCGGTAGGAACGGTTTCTGCAGATGTGCAGCAGCTTATGGATGTAACAAGACAGAGCTTTTTTGAAGGAATTAAATTTGCAAGGGCAGGCTGTCATTTATATGACATTTCAAGAGCCATTGATGCCTATGCAAGCAAATTTGGATATGGGATCGTCCGTGACCTTGTCGGACACGGAATCGGAACTCATCTGCATGAAGATCCACAGATTCCTAACTTCAAACAGTGGAGAAAGGGAATTAAGCTTCAGCCGGGTATGACACTTGCTATCGAGCCCATGATCAACCTTGGAACCTATGAGGTCGGATGGCTGGATGACGACTGGACCGTGGTAACTGCGGACGGACTGCCGTCAGCACATTATGAGAACACAGTCCTGGTCACAGAGGGTGATCCGGAGATACTGACACTGCCAGCCGGGGCGAAGGGCTGATGGATGAGGTGAAGAATGACAGAGATGTTTGCAATTTCCAAAGCAGGACACGATAAAGGCCAGATGTATGTTATTTTGAAAGAAGAAGGCGAATATCTTTATCTTGTGGATGGAAAGACCAGAGGTGTGGATAATCCGAAGAAAAAAAAGAAAAAGCATGTACAGCCTGTGAAAACGGGTGCTGACGAGAAGCTTGCAGAAAAAATAAAAGACATGCGCACTATATATAATGAAGAAATCAGATTTGCGATCAAAAGCAGAACAAATAAGGAGGTAGACAATGTCTAAGTCAGATGTAATCGAAATCGAAGGAACTGTAGTAGAAAAGCTTCCCAATACCATGTTCCAGGTAGAACTGGAAAACGGACACAAGGTGCTTGCCCATATCAGTGGTAAGCTGAGACAGAATTTTATCCGTATTCTTCCCGGAGATAAGGTAACTCTGGAGCTTTCTCCCTATGATTTATCCAAAGGAAGAATTATTTGGAGAGATAAATAAAAAAGCTATTGTATTTATTATAAACACATGCTATAATGTAAAACGGTCTTTTTTGAAAGGAGGGTTTAACATGAAGGTTAGATCATCAGTAAAACCGATTTGCGAAAAGTGCAAAATCATCAAGAGAAAAGGACGTATCAGAGTAATCTGCGAGAATCCGAAACACAAACAGAGACAAGGATAATCCACTGCGACAGCAGAAGGGTTCTTGTCCATTTATTATGAAAGCGGCTGCAGTGTCAGAAGACACTGATTATTCTAATAAATTGTACCAAGGAGCCTTAGGTGATTACTTGTTGATACTGGTGCGCAGTCTTTCTTCTTAATATATAAAGAGAAAGATGCATCGGAAAGATCGGAACGTCCGATTGGGCAATAGACCTGCCCCAATCAATTAGTATCAGGTATCTGTCATGAACAGATGCCGGCAGACACGAAAGCTGTGATCTGCAAAAAAGGAAAATGGAGGAAACGTAAATGGCTCGTATTGCAGGTGTTGACTTACCCAGAGAAAAACGTGTAGAGATTGGCCTTACCTATGTCTATGGAATTGGCAGAGTAAGCGCTAACAAGATTCTGGAGAAAGCAAAGGTAAATCCCGATACCCGTGTCAGAGAGCTCACTGATGATGAAGTTAAGAGAATCAGCGAAGTAATCGACGCAGAGTACATGGTAGAAGGTGATCTGAGAAGAGAAGTGGCTCTTAACATTAAGAGACTTCAGGAAATCGGATGCTACAGAGGAATCCGTCACAGAAAGGGACTTCCTGTTCGTGGTCAGAAGACAAAGACCAATGCAAGAACAAGAAAAGGTCCTAAGAGAACAGTTGCAAATAAGAAGAAGTAATTCAATTTTGAGAAAGTAGGTTAGTTTAAAATGGCAGCAGCAAAAAAAGTTACAAAAAAGGTGACAAAGAAACGTGTCAAGAAAAACGTTGAACATGGACAGGCACATATCCAGGCTTCATTTAACAATACTATCGTTACTTTAACAGATAGCGAAGGTAATGCACTGAGCTGGGCAAGTGCTGGTGGTCTTGGATTCAGAGGTTCAAGAAAATCTACTCCCTATGCAGCTCAGATGGCAGCAGAAACAGCAGCAAAGGCTGCTCTGATTCATGGTCTTAAGTCTGTAGATGTTATGGTTAAGGGACCTGGATCAGGACGTGAAGCCGCAATCCGTGCGCTGAATGCATGCGGAATTGAGGTAACCAGTATCAGAGACGTAACTCCTGTTCCTCATAACGGATGTCGTCCGCCCAAGCGTCGTAGAGTATAGTCTGCGACTCAGTCAGAAGTAAATCGTAAATCAAGTTGGAAGAAGGCGCCAGGTGCGCTGTAAACAATAATTTCAGGAGGAAATTTAAAATGGCAGTAAACAGAGTCCCCGTATTAAAGAGATGCAGATCACTTGGTCTTGAACCCGCATATCTTGGTTATGACAAGAAGTCTAACAGAACAAATGCAAGAGCAGGCAAGAAGGTAAGTGAGTACGGACTTCAGTTAAGAGAGAAGCAGAAAGCAAAGTTCATCTATGGTGTACTTGAGAAGCCTTTCAGAAACTACTATGAAAAAGCTGACAGAATGAAAGGTATGACCGGTGAAAACCTTATGGTTATGCTTGAGAGCAGACTTGACAGCGTAGTTTTTAGAATGGGATTTGCAAGAACAAGAAGAGAAGCAAGACAGATTGTTGACCATAAGCATGTACTTGTAAATGGTAAGCAGGTAAATATCCCTTCTTATCTGGTAAAGGCTGGTGACGTAATCGAAATCAGAGAGAAGTCCAAATCCTTACAGAGATATAAAGATATCCTCGAAGTAACAGCAGGAAGACTGATTCCCGAATGGATGGATGTTGACCAGGAAGCTTTCAAAGGAACAGTTAAGAACCTTCCTACAAGAGAAATGATTGATGTTCCTGTAGACGAAATGCTTATTGTCGAATTATATTCCAAGTAAAAAGCATAAAAGGTTTCACTGGCTGTATATTCTGCAGCCGGTGGAATTTACATTTGTTCGTAAAGGAGGGTATTGGCAGTGTTTGATTTTGAAAGACCAAATATTGAGGTGGCAGAAATCTCTGATGACAAGAAATATGGCAGATTTGTAGTAGAACCCCTTGAAAGAGGATACGGTATCACTCTCGGTAACTCACTGAGAAGAATCATGCTTTCATCACTTCCGGGTGCTGCAGTAAGCCAGGTCAAGATCGAAGGTGTGCTTCATGAGTTCAGTTCTATTCCCGGTGTCAAAGAGGATGTAACTGAGATCATCATGAACATCAAGAGTCTTGCTATCAGAAACAACAGCGATACAAATGAGCCAAAGACCGCATACATCGAGTATGAAGGCGAAGGCGTTGTTAAAGCATCTGATATTCAGGCCGATCAGGATATTGAGATCTTAAATCCGGATCTCCCGATCGCTACCTTAAGCGGTAAGGACACCAAGCTTTATATGGAACTCACTATCACCAAGGGTAGAGGCTATGTAAGTGCTGATAAGAATAAGAGTGCTGATCTTCCTATCGGTGTCATCGCTATTGATTCAATCTATACACCTGTTGAAAGAGTGAATGTGACTGTAGAGAATACCCGTGTGGGTCAGATCACAGACTTTGATAAATTAACACTGGACGTTTACACAAACGGAACACTGGTTCCCGACGAGGCAGTCAGCCTGGCTGCTAAAGTACTTAGCGAACACTTAAGCCTTTTCATCGACCTGTCTGAGAATGCCAAGACTGCGGAAGTTATGGTAGAGAAGGAAGAGGACGAAAAAGAAAAAGTATTGGAAATGAGCATCGACGAATTAGAGCTGTCAGTTCGTTCCTATAACTGCTTAAAGAGAGCTGGTATCAATACCGTTGAAGAATTAACAAACAAGACTTCCGAAGATATGATGAAGGTTCGTAATCTTGGTCGTAAGTCTCTTGAAGAAGTACTTGCCAAGTTAAAGGAACTGGGTCTGCAGCTGAATCCCAGTGATGAATAAATTTAACGAAGAAGAAATAGCTGCGCAGTGAATCCAAAGTGTATGTGCAGCATTCTCATCATGGAGCCTGTCGTAAGACAGACCGGTAACTGCATTCGGTAAGTAAGTCCAAAGAGCGTAGCCGGATGTACCATAATGGGCAGGAAATGCCACAATGAGAAGGGAAGAAGAGTCTTCCTTGGAAAGGAGCCTTAGATGGCAAAATACAGAAAGCTCGGAAGAACATCCGACGTAAGAAAAGCATTACTTAGAAGTCAGGTAACAGCCCTGATCGCTAACGGCAAGATCGTAACTACTCTTGCAAGAGCAAAAGAAGTTCAGAAGATTGCTGACGGACTGATCGCACTTGGCGTAAAAGAGAAGGATAACTTCGAAACCGTTAAGGTTACAGCTAAGGTTGCTGTAAAGGACAAAGACGGCAAGAGAGTAAAAGAAGTTGTTGACGGTAAGAAGGTTACCAAGTATGAGACCGTTGAGAAGGAAATCAAGAAGGATCTTCCTTCCAGAATGAATGCCAGAAGAAAAATGGTTAAGGTACTCTATTCTGTAACTGAAGTTCCTTCAACAGCAGCAGGAAAGAAGAAAGCAACCAAGGAAGTTGACCTTGTTGCAAAGCTTTTCGATGAGTATGGTGTTAAGTATGCAAACCGTAACGGTGGTTATACAAGAATCGTAAAGATTGGCCAGCGTAAGGGTGACGGTGCTATGGAAGTAGTACTTGAGCTTGTTTAATTAAAATTCATTTAATTAAAAGCGATTGCCTGACACATAAAATGATGGTAAACTAATCTCAGTAGAGTCCTCTCTACTGAGATTTTTGCTTTAGCATGCAGAAAAGCTGCCGGTGGCAGGTTTTCTGTAATTGAGCAAAGAAAAACAAGCGGCTGCAGCGCCAGTTCAAATACACAGGGGGAAATCATGGATAATTTATATCAGGCGATCAAGGGTTTATGTAAGGCAGTCATTAATCTGGTTGTGGCACTTTTGGATCTTCTGGCAGGAATTTTCAATGGGATTGCCTGCTTATTTGAAAAGCTCAGACCGCGTGCATCCAGGCAGTTCCATGAGATCAGAGAAAATGGAGGCCTTAAGTTTTCTGCTTTCCGACAAACCTCCGGAGAAGAAAAGGAAAACAAAAAGGTATTCGGGAAAAATACAGGAAAAGGATTGGATGAAGAAAAAATCCAATCGATCCGTGAGAGGCTGACCGAAAAGGTCGTAAGCAGGGATACTTATTACCAGACTTACACCAAAGCTTCTTACAGCAGCAGGGAACATGAACTGATTGTTCTGATTGCATTTTTGTCGCTCTTAAGCGTGATTCTTTTACTGGGAATGACAGAAATATCAGGTGGAAGTTGGCTTGCGCTTACTGTTGTGATCCTGCTGGCAGCTCTGGCAGCCTGTGCCCGGATTCATTTTATCAGGAAGAAAGAGCAGAATGACAGTCTGATCCGCATGATTCTGGAAGAAGAGTTTGTTGAATATAAATCTGCAGAGCAGAAAAGTGAAGCAGTTGAAGAGACAGAAATCTCTGAGCCGGAGAGCAAAGCAGATGTAGAAATGAAAGCAGCAGTGACAGAGTCGGAGAGGGCAACAGAGGCAATCGTGGATCCCATACCGGAGGCAGAAGAAACAGCGAAAGACTCAGAAGAGAAGACTGTACTGGAAACGGTGGAGGAGGCAAAACCGGAATTAGATTCAGGAGCAGAAGCTGAACAGGAATCTGAAATAAAGCAGGAAACTGATGTATGAAAAGATGGGATATAAAAGTATAAAGAACATACAGAAGAAAGTGGACTTTCTTTTGTAGATATGAGAAAAGAATGATCGGATTAAATAATTAAATAATTATCGGAAATCAACGTTGACGATTCCTTCCATAAGTGTTAATCTAAAAACATGAAAAGAGCGTTACCGTAAAGCAACGGTTCGCCCAAGTTAATAGTTACTCATTAAAAAAGCAACCTATTCCTTTGGTCGAGGGCGGTTGCTTTTTTGATGGATATCTTTTCTGCATGTCTGAATGATACTGATCAGAGTTACAATTATGCTGATAACTGTTACCACAATACCAATCACACTCAGAAGTATTTCGATCATCAAATTATGTACCTTTCATCCTATTTTCCATTTGTATCACCTCCCAGATACTGGAAGTTCTCAAAATGTAAAACATTCTGGCGAAAGGCGAACCGCTACCCGTTTGAGATAACGCTCATATTTGTATCATATACCAAAGCCAGGACAGAGTACACAAAATTAGAAGAAAAAACAAATAAAATACAAAACATATATACAGATAAGCGGACATAGGAGAAAAATCACTTTACTGGAAAAGAAGGAAGTAATAAAATGAATATGGAGTTAGATGCAACTAATCACAAACAAAAGAAATAATTGTAAAGGAGCTGCAATCGTATGAACTAGAATGAATTTAATCCAATTGGAATAGACAGCCAGCTTGACTGGCCAAGAATTAGAAAGCTGCTTTCCATAGGGCTGTTTGCAGCAATTCTTACACTGATCGGAGATATGATGATCGGATGGGGAATCCAGGATGAAACGAAGAAGGGGCTGGTAAGGATGTTTTCTGCCTACAGGCACGCAGAGAACAGCACATTATTTGCAGCGGCACTGCTTGGAATGTTCGGTATATTTCTGGAAGGCCTGTTTTACTTTGGAATTTATCGTCTTATGGCAGAAAGGTCACAGAAGCAAGCACATAACTTCAGAACGGGAATTATCGGGTATATTGTGTTTGGACCATGTGGATTTCATGTGCCGATCTGTATGATGCTGTTTCTGTACCGAAGCCTGACAGAGGCAGGGGCAGAGAATGTACTGGAAACGGTAGAACAGTTTGCTGATTATTTTATTGCACCGTCACTGATTCTGTTCTGGATCTTTTTCCTGATCCTGGAGGGAACACAGATTTCAGCCTTTCTGAAGGGAAAAACACCATATCCGAAGCGGTGTTTTGTATTTTCACTTCCGGTAGGTATGCTGATCGCAAAGCTGTTCAATATCTTTGGCAATCATGCTTTTGTCAATGCGATTGACTGTGCATGGATTTCAGTAGGAAATATATGGATGTTTGCGGGACTGCTTTTTATGATGAAAAAGGCGCAGGCAGAATAAGGTACCGCTCACTGCGGCACCTTCTGAAAATGCTGATAATCTTTGCAGGAATTCCAGTTACCACCCCAGGTGAAGCCGTGTTCCTTAAAAAGCTTATAGCAGAGATCGTTTTCATCGATCTTATAGGCAAAGACTTTCGAGCGGTCAGCATAGATTTCACTGCCGGCTGGGGAAATGTAAGTTTCTCCGGCTTTTCCTTTGTTAAAGACGACATAAGGATTGTAGAAGGGATTGATGTCAATGGCACAGCCAAGGGCATGCTTGCTTAAAGAGGATGTTCCTTCCACAGGCCTGTAGTTGAAACAGGAGGTATTGTTTGCTTCCATGGAAGCGGTGTCATCACCGTTATAATCATCTATCAGACGGACACTTTCAATCTGGTATTCGTTCTCATATAATTCATAGAAAATCTCGATCAGATCTTCAGCGATCGCTTTATTGCAGATCAGTTCGCCGGTCTGTACATCACCATTGAAATCATAGTACAGAATATTCATATAACGAAGATCTTCATAGGATACAGCAAGGGATGCCATTTCCTCATCAGATAAGATATTAGGAGGCGCTTCTAAAGAAAGCAGCGCTGCATCTGTTTTTGACATAGGATAGGAGATGCCGGTAATACGGTGGATAACAGGATAAGTCAGAGGCTGGTAAAAGAAGCCGGTTTCATATTCAATACTGTCAGTCACTTTCTCTGCAAGCGGAAAGGGCACAGCACTCTGAACTGCAGGATTACCTGCGGAAGCAGAATCACCGGCATCTGCTAAAACAGACGGCGAAGGGGTGCCGGGGGCTTTGGTTGCATAGGCTGTTTCCGGATTTTTTTCTGCATAATCCTGAAGGGTTTCCTTGCCGGACAGCTTGTGGGAAATCACAGAACAGGTAAGGATCAGGATACCGAGGATCACAAGGTACTTTATGGGAAGCTTTTTCATAAGTGGATACTCCTTTAAAAATCATGAATGGACGGCAGAAAACAGTCAGTTTTACTGCCGATATTCTGATGATACCTCGAAATTCCTTCTATTGCAAACAGAACTGATATCTAGTAAAATAGGGAACAGACGTGAATTGTAAACCGGATTGGCATATGAGGTGAACAAATGGCAATTATAGAAACCAGGGATCTGGTGTTTGACTATATCAGAAGAGATGAAGAGGGAAATGTTGAGGGAATTATAACCGCTGTGGACAACGTTTCTCTTTCTGTGAAACAGGGAGAGTTTATAGCAATCCTTGGTCATAATGGATCAGGAAAGTCCACACTGGCCAAGCATTTTAATGCCATTCTTTACCCTACAGAGGGAACTGTCTTTGTAGACGGCATGGATACCCGGAATGATGAGAAGCTGTGGGATGTGAGAAGAGAGGCCGGGATGGTGTTTCAGAATCCGGACAATCAGATCATTGGACAGATTGTGGAGGAAGATGTGGGCTTTGGCCCGGAGAATCTCGGTGTGCCGACAGAAGAGATCTGGCAGCGTGTGGAAGAGAGCCTTAAAGCAGTTGGAATGTATGAGTTCCGGAAATATGCACCCGGCAAGCTTTCAGGAGGGCAGAAGCAGCGGGTTTCCATTGCTGGTGTGATCGCCATGCATCCAAAGTGCATCGTACTGGATGAGCCGACAGCCATGCTGGATCCCCTTGGAAGAAAAGAAGTGATCCGGGCAGTACGGGCACTGAATGATGTGGAAGGGATCACAATCATTCTGATCACTCATTATATGGAAGAAATTATTCATGCGGATAAAGTATTTGTTATGGATCAGGGAAAAGTTGCCCTGCAGGGAACACCAAGGGAGATCTTCAGCCAGGTAGAAAAGCTGAAGGAGCTGCGGCTGGATGTGCCACAGGTGACTATGCTGGCACATGAGCTCAGGGAAAAGGGGCTTGATATTCCGGAGGGGATTCTTACAAAGGAGGAGCTGATCGAAGCACTCCATTTATAAAGCGTGAAGTCTACACAGCGTATAGATAGTGGATTTATTATAGAAGAAAGAGGAACAGCATGGCGATAGTTTTGGATCATGTGAATCATATATATGAGGAAGGAACAAGTATTTCCTTTCAGGCGCTGACAGATATCAATCTTGTGATACCGGACGGGCAGTTTATCGGACTGATCGGGCATACCGGATCCGGAAAGTCCACGCTTGTACAGCATCTGAACGGGCTGCTTGCCCCAACTTCGGGAGCCATTTATTACAATGGTGAGGATATTAATGAAAAGGGATATTCCAGAAAGACACTGCGCAGCAAGGTCGGACTGGTATTTCAGTATCCGGAGCACCAGCTTTTTGAAACCGATGTGTTTACAGATGTCTGTTTTGGACCAAAGAACCTGGGACTTGACCGGAAAGAGGTGGAACTGAGGGCTTATACCGCACTGAAGCAGGTAGGGCTTCCGGATGAGTGCTTTTACCAGTCACCCTTTGAACTTTCAGGCGGGCAGAAAAGAAGGGCAGCCATAGCCGGTGTACTGGCCATGAAGCCGGAGGTGCTGATCCTGGATGAGCCGACAGCAGGACTTGATCCGAAGGGAAGAGATGAGATCCTTGACCAGGTAGCGAAGCTTCGGGAAGAAACAGGGATGACAGTGATTTTGGTTTCCCACAGCATGGAGGATGTAGCCAGATATGTGGACAGGATCATTGTGATGAATAAAAGCCGTGTAATGTTTGACGATGCGCCGAAGATGGTGTTTCGGCATTATAAGGAGCTTGAGGAAGTAGGACTTGCAGCGCCGCAGATTACCTATATCATGCAGGCACTGAAAGCAAAGGGACTTCGGGTAGATACTGATATTACCGGTGTGGAAGAGGCGCGGGATGCCATTCTTGCCGCACTGCACAGGGGATAGTTATGTTAAAGGATATTACATTAGGACAATATTATCAGACAGATTCCGTGATACACAGACTGGATCCCAGAGTAAAGCTGGTGACAACGATATGCTTTATCATATCGTTGTTTGTTGTGGATAACTGGGTCGGATATGTGCTGGCCGGTGTATTTCTTGTGTTAGTTATCGCTCTTTCCAAAGTGCCGCCGTCCTTTATGGTAAGAGGCATGAAGTCGATCGTATTTCTGCTTATTATGGCAGTGGTCTGCAATCTTTTCCTGACACAGGGAGAGCCGCTTGTTACCATCTGGAAGCTGACGATCACGAAGGAAGGTGTGATCCAGGCAGGGAAAATGGCGGTCAGACTGGTATTCCTGATCACGGGTTCTTCCGTGATGACACTGACAACCACACCCAATCAGCTTACGGACGGTCTGGAAAAGCTGTTAAAGCCATTAAATGCCATCCGGGTACCGGTGCATGAGATCGCCATGATGATGTCAATCGCACTTCGGTTTATTCCGATCCTGATCGAGGAAACAGATAAGATCATGAAAGCCCAGATTGCCCGTGGTGCAGATTTCGAGAGTGGTAATCTGATACAAAAGGCAAAGAATATGGTGCCACTGTTAGTGCCTCTTTTTGTTTCGGCATTCCGGAGAGCCAACGATCTGGCGACTGCTATGGAAGCCAGATGCTACCGGGGCGGGGAAAACAGGACGAAGATGAAGCCACTGATTTACCACAGGAGAGATTATCTGGCCTATGGAGCTGTTGTATTGTATCTTGCAACCGGTGTGGTTCTCGGACGGATCCTGTTCTAAAGGGAAAGAACATCTTGTAAAACAGAGGCTGCATTGCAGAACAGTAAGACAGTTAGGAAGACAGGAGTGCCATGAAACGGGTAAAATTAGTTGTTGCATATGATGGAACTGCATATCATGGCTGGCAGGTACAGCCAAACGGGAGAACCATAGAGGGAGAACTGAACCGGGCACTGTCGGAGCTTTTACAGGAAGAAATTCAGGTAATCGGAGCGAGCCGGACGGATTCCGGGGTGCATGCGCTCTGTAATGTGGCGGTGTTTGATACACAGGCAAGGATTCCGGCAGAGAAAATCTGCTATGCGGTGAACCAGAGACTGCCTGAGGATATCCGGGTGCGGGAATCCTGTGAGGTGGCACCTGATTTTCATCCTAGACACTGCAGCAGCCGGAAGACCTATGAGTACCGGATCTATCAGGATACCTTTCCAGAGCCGGTCAGAAGGCTGTATACCTACTTTACCTATGTCCCACTTGATCTTGACAGGATGAGAGAAGGAGCGGCATATCTTGTCGGTGAACATGATTTCAAGAGCTTCTGCAGCGTGGCAGCAGTAGTAGAAACTACAGTCAGGACGATACTTTCCATTACGATCAAAAGGCAGGGAAAGGAAATCGTAATCTCTGTCTGCGGTACAGGCTTTTTATATAATATGGTGCGTATTATTGCCGGTACCCTGATGGAGGTTGGAAGGGGAAGCTATCCGCCGGAGCATGTCAGGGAAATTCTTGAGGCAAAGGACAGGCAGGCAGCAGGACCAACGGCACCTGCCTGCGGCCTGACGCTGGTAAAATATGAATGGACAGGGCAGGATGAAAATAGATCTGATTCATAGGAAATTCCTGTGTTTATATGGAAAAAGTTGTTGACACTCCGGGAACCGTGTAATATAATAATTCAGTGCGAAATTGCTTGATAATACTGTGTAAAATCTCCTTAGCACAGTATTTCAAATAGAGTACCTGACAGAGTATTTGATCGTCGAAGTGCGGCCCGGACATCCGCATGCAGATAATAAAGTACCTGTGCATTATGTGCGCAGCACATGAACAAATTTTACGGAGGGAAAACAATGAAAACATTTATGGCAAGTCCTGCTACAATCGAAAGAAAATGGTATGTAGTAGACGCTACAAATATGACACTTGGACGCCTGGCTTCAGAAGTAGCCAAGGTTTTAAGAGGAAAGAACAAGGCAATCTTTACTCCTCACATTGATACCGGTGATTATGTGATCGTGATCAATGCATCGAAGGTTAAGGTAACAGGAAGAAAGTTAGACCAGAAGATCTACTATCATCACTCAGATTATGTTGGTGGCATGAAGGAAACCACATTAAGAGAGATGCTGGCTAAGAAGCCTGAGAAGGTAGTTGAACTCGCTGTTAAGGGTATGCTTCCCAAGGGACCTTTAGGAAGAGAAATGTATACAAAGCTCCACGTTTATGCAGGTCCTGAGCATCAGCATGCAGCTCAGAAACCCGAAGTATTAACATTTTAATCAAGGGACTGAAAGGAGAGAATAAAGATGGCTAAAGCAGCAAACAAATGCTACGGAACAGGTAGAAGAAAGAAATCAATCGCCAGAGTATATTTAGTACCTGGAAAGGGCGATATTACAATTAATAAAAGAAGTATTGATGAGTATTTTGGATTAGAGACACTGAAGGTTATCGTTCGTCAGCCTCTGACAGCTACAGAAACAGCTGACAAGTTTGATGTAATCGTTAACGTTCGTGGTGGTGGATATACAGGACAGGCCGGAGCAATCAGACACGGTATTGCAAGAGCATTACTTCAGGCTGATGCAGACTTCAGACCGGTTCTCAAGAAGGCTGGCTACTTAACAAGAGATCCTCGTATGAAAGAAAGAAAGAAGTACGGTCTCAAAGCAGCTCGTCGCGCTCCGCAGTTCAGCAAGCGATAATCGTTTTAAAATTAGAACCCCCAAGAACGCTGTATTCTTGGGGGTTTGTTCATTGTTCAACTTTCCCTGTCTGCCTGTGAAAATCGGTGTCTATGACACATATATGACACACATATGACACAAATTCATATGCTTTAGATTTTATCAATAGCTTCTAACATTTGTTGCATATCAAGGTGAGTATATACTATTTCTGTCACACCTTTTCCTGCATGACCAACAATCTTTTTTAAGAAAATTGAAACATATTCATTCTTGGTTGATCAACCCCACATAGTTTTGATTTCTTCATCTGTGAATGGAAAGCGGTCAATCTTATTTGGGTTTTTGTCCCTGTATTGTGATATATCTACAAATTCAGAATAATCTTTTGCACAAATATTATGCTTCATATCCCATCCATACATGGAATTAAAAAGAACCTTCACTTTTCGCAATGTTGGGTAGTTTTTTCCGCAGTTGTCAATCACACCCTGTAAATGATTTAATCTAATATCAGCAAATACCATTTTTTCTATATCACCGCATAACTTGAATGATGCATTATATCCATTCACATTTGAACGTGAAATTTTTGAATAGTGTTCAGCTGACCATTTTTCAAATACTTCCTTGAATGTTATCTTTGAAGCATCTATCTGTAAGTATAAAAGTATATATGATTGGTGAGCAGACAAGATTTAAAATTGATGCTGATAAACTAAAAAAGCACATCCTGAAATAGCTGCACAATACGGAAAAATTATAAATGTAAAACCTTTTTGCAAAGTAAAATATTTAGGGTGATTAGAATGGATATTGAAATTGATGTTGAATATTTGCAAGGGAATACTGCTATTAAGCGGAAAATGAAGCAGAAAGAATTGGCTGCATTACTTCTTGATGAAGATGTGGTTCTGCTTTTTGTAAATAAACCCAAGGTAACATATTACAGGAGAAAAACCAAGAACAGGTCAAAGAAATCTTGATTGATTTGGACTGTGCTGACCTTGTTACAGAGTAACATGGAAATTTATCAACTAACACACTTGAAGCACCTATATGACCTTTATATGAGTTTACACAGTAAGAAAATCATGTTATTATTCCAATATGGAACAACCGTTTCAGGGTGATTTCCCCATACTCTACTAGGGATGGGGGTGATGCTGATGAATACTTTTGAAGTGATAACATTACTGTTGTCTTTTGGAATATTTCTGATAGCGTTGCTTACCTACATAGATAAGCACAAATAAATGCAAAAATCACCCTTAACTTGGCGGTCAGGGTGATTTTTTAATAATCAACTTTGATGGGGTTAACCACTTTGTGCAGTTGTTCCTCTTTAATTATATTATCATAGATACTGAAAATATTCAACAATTACATTGAACAGAATTGAAAAGTGAAAAGGTGATTACGTGGATGAATTATTGCTGAAATATGTGGATGAATTTGATGAAAACTTCCCGGTGTTCCTGTTCCGCAGTGAGGATGAAGATGAAATAAAGGCTACGATTCAGAAATGCTTGGATGATGGAATCCCTTGTAAAATTCCTGAAAACTTGGAATGTAAGTATTGATAAACAGTAAAGGGGTGTACAGTAATGCCGGGAAATTGGTATAAAAATAATCCTGATGATAAAATATGGTGGTTAGATAATTCTGAAACCAAAGGTGAATGGTTATTCAGCTTTGATAAAGAGCACACATTTAATATGTTTGCTGATTATCCGCATAATCTGACAGCTGAACAGAAAAAGATATTTGATGAAGAAAACCCATATTGGGCTGACTTCTTCAAAGACAGAAATTAAAGGCAAGGGCACAAAACAGTGTACCTTGCTTTTCTTATACGTTACAGTTAAGTTACGCTTTTCATGAATTTAGCCTTGACTTTTTATTTGCAGGCTCAGTGGAACCGTATTACACACGCAGCTATTCAACCTTTTGTGCGATAAGGCTGATGATGTGTACGGCGGGCGGCTGCCTGTTCATGTGCGCTGTCTGCTTGACGAGTTTGCGAATATCGGGCAGATACCGAAGTTTGAAAAGCTCATTGCCACTATCCGAAGCCGTGAAATCTCCGCGTCAATCATTCTGCAATCACAGTCACAGCTAAAGGCGATCTACAAGGACAACGCAGATACCATTGTCGGCAACTGCGATACGACCCTGTTTTTGGGCGGCAAGGAAAAAACCACGCTCAAAGAAATGTCGGAGCTTTTGGGCATACGATGAGCAGATGTTTTTTATTGCCTTTCGAGTATAGATACGTTAAAATATACTTATTAAGCATGATGAATTTGGGAGGTATTTTTCGTGGAAATTAGAGTCCTTCGATATTTTCTGACTGTAGTAAGGGAAGAAAGTATCACAAAAGCCTCAGAAGTTTTACATATCACGCAGCCGACACTTTCACGTCAGCTTGCACAGATGGAGGAAGATATTGGTGTAAAGCTGTTTGATAGAGGGACACGGAAAATCAAATTGACAAATGAAGGAATACTTCTTCGCCGTCGTGCGGAAGAGATTTTGCAGCTTGTAGATAAGACAGAAAAAGAATTAGTGGAGCAAGAGGAACAGGTGGAAGGTAAAATTTCCATTGGGTGTGGAGAAATTGCTGCTGTACAACTTCTTCCTAAAATAATTGAGTCCTTTCGTCAGAAATATCCCCGTGTTACTTTTGATATTTTTACAGCCACAGCAGATTTGGTAAAGGAACAGATGGATAAGGGGTTACTGGATATTGGTTTGCTTCTTGAGCCGGTTGATATGGAAAAATATGAATTTATTCGTTTGAATATAAGGGAAAAATGGGTGGTTCTGATGAAATCGGATGATCCACTCTCCAAGAAAGAAACGGTAAGCGCAAAAGATTTGTCTGTACTGCCTTTGATTCTTCCAAGGCGTATGAATGTGCAGAGTGAGTTGGCAAGTTGGTTTGGCAACTACTATGAGAAACTGGATATTGTTTTTACCAGCAATTTAAGTACGAACAGCGCAATTATGGTGAATGGAGGCTTGGCATATTCATTGGTGATTGAAGGGGCTGTACCCTTCTGGGATCAATCAAAGGTTACATTCAGACCGCTTGATCCGCCACTTACAGCAACAAGTGTATTAGCATGGAAACGTGGTCAGCCGTTTAGCTTAGCAACCACAAAATTCATCAAACATATTCAATGCTTTTTAGGCATTGATAAGCCATAAAAACTAAGCATTTGATATAATTCAATTAGAAAATTATTATATAGGTGTAGAGATAAAGCAAACAGCTTTAATTTCTGCACCTATATTTTTTATTGAGGAGGGAGTGCCATTTCATGAAACCGGATTATGATTCCCTTATAAACGCCGGATTAAGCAAAGAAGAAATCGCAAAAATTTCAGGATGTGAAGATCAAGAAATGCAGATAAGGATGTTGCGAAAATATCGGTACAAATTGCTTGATGAGGTACATGAAAAGCAGCAGTCACTTGATGCAATCGATTATATGATCTGTAAAATACAAAAATAACAATAAGAGGAAGTGACAAATTAAATGGGGGTAATTATGAAAAAATTTCCATCTATTCTATTCGTTTTTTCTCTGCTTTTTATGCTGACTGCTTGCAGCAGTAGCGCAGATCCATCGCAGGAGAGCAGTGGACAAACCACAAGTCCATCTTCTCAGCAAGATAGCGTTTCAGTGTCTAATGCAGTTTTAGAATCTGAAAGCACAGAAAGCGAACAATCGGCCAATAACACTTTAATCGTCTATTTTTCACGCTGGGGCAATACAGAATATCCCTCTGATGTGGATGCCATAACTTCGGCAAGTATTGTAGTGGATAATAATTCCCGTTATGGTACAACAGAGTATGTCGCTAATATGATAGCGGAGAATGTGGGTGGAGATCTGCACCGGATTGAAACAGTTACTCCTTATACGGCAGATTTTGATGAATTGCGGGATGTAAACCATGATGAAATGAGTCGTAATTATTTGCCGGAGCTTAAAGAAAGCAATCTGGATATTTCCGCTTACGATACGGTATTTATTGGCTATCCCGTATGGGCAACAGATGTTCCGCAGGCAGTGCTATCTTTTTTGAAGGAGTATGATTTAAGTGGGAAAACAGTTATCCCATTTTGTACCCATGATGGCTATGGTGCAGGTAACAGTTATCAGACTATTGCAGAAGCAAGCCATGCAGCAGTTTCGTTAGAGGGTATTGCGATTGAAGCAAAAGATGTTCCAAACGCACAGGATGCCGTTTCATCATGGCTTGCAGATATAGGAATATCTAAATCTGAAGTACAAACAGGAACTCCTATCAAGATTACGGTTGGTGAAGTTAGTTTAGATGGAATTCTATACGATACAGAACTGGCAGAGGAAATCAAAACATATTTTCCGTTGACAATTTCCATGGTGGGTTACGGTGGCAGAGAATACTATGGAGGGGTTGAGTTCTATCCAGAACATTTGGAAGGCGGTCAGAAGAATTTTGAGAATGGTGATATTACCTATTGCGAGGCACACCATAATATGGCCATTTTCTATGCACAGACAGATAACCCGGTACTTTCTGTGGATGTCATTCCGATTGGCAGAGTGACTTCGGACTTATCTGTTTTTGAAAACCTTGACAGCCGGGAGGAAGTCATCTTCTCGCTGGCAGAATAAAAATGATGGAGGTATTTATAATGAAAAAAGCAATCGCTATCTTACTTTCTTTGACTATGATTTTGGGACTTGCAGCTTGCGGAAATTCTGCAAGCCAGACAGAGCAACCATCTACAGAAGATACTTCCGTGGAAAGTAAAGCTGATACCAATTCTGCGGAAAGCAGGACAGATATGGAGAATACGGAGAATCAAGATGTACAGGATCATAAGGTTTTGGTTGCCTACTTCTCTGCGACAGGTACCACAAAGGGTGTGGCAGAGCATATCGCAAATGGTCTGAACGCAGACATTTACGAAATCGTTCCTGAAGATCCATATACAGATGCAGACCTTAACTACAATGACAACAACAGCCGTACTACGATTGAAATGAACGATCCCAATGCCCGTCCCGCAATTTCCGGTTCTGTTGAGAACATGGAGCAGTATGACATCATATTCGTTGGCTATCCCATCTGGTGGGGAGAGGCACCGAGAATCGTCAGCACTTTCATGGAAAGCTATGACTTTTCCGGCAAGACCATTGTTCCTTTCTGCACTTCCGGTGGCAGCGGCATTGGTTCCAGTGCGTCTAATCTGGAGCGTCTCACCAGCGGAGCTACTTGGCTTGATGGACGGCGGCTAAATGGCAGCGATTCTCAGGATACCGTTATGGAATGGGTAAACAGCCTTGATCTGAACCTGGCAGAATAACCCGATAAAGAAGATTTCAAGGAGATGATTACATGAAAAAAATAACCGCACTGATACTTTCTGTTGTACTGGTGTTTTCTCTGGCAGCCTGCTCTAATACACAGCAGAACGATGCTTCTGATCCTGTGTCCAGCGAAGCACCCTCTCTGGTGATAGAATCCACTCCCGCAGAAGGCACAGAAACGAAAGGTAGCAATATTCTGATTGCTTATTTTACCTACGGCGAAAATGCGGAGCTTCCCGATGACGTGGACGCTTCTGCATCAGCCAGTATTCAAATCTTTAACGGTGAAGTCACAGGCAATACCGGTGTGATGGCCCGTATGATTGCAGAAGCTTCCGGCGGAGAATTGTTTTCTATCCGAACAGTAGAACCTTATCCCAATAACTACAATGATACTGTTGAGGTTGGACAGACTGAAAAGAACAATGGCATTCATCCGGAATTGGCTACGCATATCGAAAATCTGGATCAGTACGATACGATTTTTGTTGGCTTCCCAAACTGGTGGTATGGTATGCCTATGGTAATGTATAGCTTTTTTGACGAGTATGACTTCAGTGGGAAAACAGTGATCCCCTTCTGCACTTCCGGTGGCAGTGCATTCTCGGATGCGATTGATGAAATTAAAAATATGGAGCCGGATGCAACCATTCTTGACGGACTTCATATTGGCAGTTCCAGTGTAACCGATGCGGAAAGCAGAGTGAGCGAATGGGTGCAGGGACTCGGTTTATCTAAATGATACGAAAGGACAAATGACTCATGAAACTAAAAATAAAGATGGGAATTGATTTACTGATGACAGCGCTGTTACTTTGTCTGATGGCTTATCAAGTCACCGGACAGAAGCTTCATGAGTGGTTTGGAACAGGGATGCTTGTACTGTTTTTGCTACATAACATTCTGAATATCCGGTGGTATGGTAGCCTGTTCAAAGGGAAATATACCCTGCTGCGGGCAATGCAGACACTCATCAATATCAGTGTCCTTATTTCTATGCTGTGTTTGGGGTTCAGTGGAATTGTGTTGTCCCGTCACATTTTTGCGGGATTACCCATTCAAGGGCCGATGGCAACAGCGAGAACCATGCACCTGGCGGCATCTTATTGGGGATTTGTGCTGATGAGTATTCATTTAGGATTTCATTGGAGCATGGTTCTTGGACTGTTCCGCAGACTTTGGAGCAGAAAGAAAACCCCTGCTACATTTGTATGGCTGATGCGTTTTATAGCAATTTTTATTGCGGGGTACGGAGCGTACTGTTTCCATAAGGAAAATATTGTCTCCTATATGTTCCTTAAACAGGAGTTTGTGTTTTTTGATTTTGAACAGAGTGCAGTTTCTGTATTTGCAGGGTATATCACCATGATGGGACTATGGGTCTTTATCGGCTTTTACACAGTGAAAGGACTCAGAAAGATAACCTCACAGAGCAGAAGAAAAGAATAAATTGTAAAATCTTAGTGGAGGAAAAGGCATGGATCAGCAAACGGTTCTGTTTTCAAATAAGAGTTTGAAGGCTATGATTATTCCCCTGTTTTTAGAGCAGCTGCTGATAATGCTTGTAGGGATGGCGGACACACTGGTGGTCAGCTACGCAGGAGAAGCGGCAGTATCCGGTGTTTCACTGGTAAATCAGTTCAATACTATTTTTATTTATCTATTTACAGCATTGGCATCTGGAGGGGCGGTTGTGATCAGCCAGTATATTGGTAGAAAGAAAAATGATGACGCTGGAGAATCCGCCAGTCAGCTTCTTTCATTTTCTGCGATTTTTTCCATACTGATCGCAATGATAGTTCTGATTGGAAATGAAGGGATGCTTCGTCTGATGTTCGGTAAAGTGGAAGATTCTGTGATGCACTCTTGTATTACATACCTTAGGATTTCTGCATATTCCTATCCGGCATTGGCGGTTTACAATGCTGGCGCTGCCCTTTTTCGCAGTATTGGAAAAACCAGTTTGACCATGTATTTGTCGGTAATTTCCAATATCATCAATGTTGTTGGAAATCTCATTGGTGTATTTGTTTTGCGTGCAGGTGTTGCGGGTGTTGCATACCCTTCACTGATCGCTCGGACATTTTCAGCCGTGATGATTACAGCACTTTGTTTTCAGAGAAAAAATGAAGTGTTATATCGCTGCAAGTGGATTTTTCGGTGGAATGTGGATTTCATGAAACAAATTCTAAAAATCGCAATTCCAAACGGAATGGAAAATGGCGTTTTCCAGTTAGTAAAAGTGGCATTAAGCAGTATTGTTGCACTTTTTGGAACATACCAGATTGCTGCAAATGGCGTTGCACAAAGTATCTGGTCGTTGGCTGCACTGGCGGGAGTTGCTATGGGTCCCGTATTTATAACAGTCATTGGACAGTGTATGGGAAATGGGGATACAGATGCTGCGGATCATTATTTTAAGAGATTGACAAGAATCACATTGCTGATTTCATCGGCATGGAATCTTTTGATTTTTCTTCTGACCCCATTCTTTATGAAATTTTATGCTTTGCAGCCGGAGACCAAACGGCTTGTGATCTGGCTGGTTTTAATCCATAACGTGTTTAATGCAGCAGCATATCCCTTTTCCGGTGCGCTTAGTAATGGGCTGCGTGCAGCGGGTGATGTAAAATTCACCATGTATGTTTCGGTTATATCTACAATAGCAGTGCGCCTGCTTTTATCATGGCTCTTGGGAATTGTTTTGAAAATGGGCGTGATCGGGATTGCTATTGCAATGGTTTGCGACTGGAGCATTCGGGCGGTCATTTTCTTCTGGAGGCAGAAGTCCGGAAAATGGAAAACATTTCAGGTGATATAGATTCATTTATAATAAGTTCAATAACATAATTTACGGAGGAAATTACTATGAGTAAGAAAATTTTGGTAGCCTATTTTTCAGCAAGCGGCGTGACTGCAAAGGCAGCGTGGAAACTTTCGGAAGCGGCAGGCGCAGACCTGTATGAGATTAAACCAAAGGTGCCGTACAGCAGTGCCGATCTGGACTGGACAAATAAAAAGAGCCGCAGCAGTGTGGAGATGAACGATCCGACATTCCGTCCTGCAATTGCCGGGAAACTGGAAGGTATGGATCAGTATGATCTAGTGTTTGTCGGATTTCCTATCTGGTGGTATGTTGCACCAACGATTATTAACACTTTTTTGGAGAGTTATGATTTCTCAGGCAAAACCATCGTTCCTTTTGCTACTTCTGGCGGCAGCGGCATGGGAAACACAAATGAAAAACTTGCACCGAGCTGTCCTGGCGCTATCCTGATGAAAGGAAAAATGCTGAATGGCTCGTTGTCTCAGGAAGAATTGAAAGCATGGGTAAAAAGTCTGTGAGTTGGATGTGGGCATTGTAACAAACGCTGCCCGTTCCATGTGGATCAGGTTGCAAGGATGCAAGAGATTTTAGGCTATTTTAATTCTTGAAGGGAGAATCAATCATGACAGAAAAAGATTTTAAACAGATCTTCCCATTGGGTGAGAAAAATGATGCGTATGCACAATATTTTGTTGGACAGAGTTACCTGTCCATGCTAACAACGGAAAGAGTTGGAATTGCAAATGTAACTTTTGAGCCAGGATGCCGGAATAACTGGCATATTCATCACAAAGGCGGACAGATTTTGCTCTGTACTGCCGGACGTGGATATTATCAGGAGTGGGGAAAACCGGCTCAGGAGATGAACCCCGGTGATGTCATCAATATTGCGCCGGAAGTGAAGCATTGGCATGGCGCTGCTCCTGATAGCTGGTTTTCTCATTTGGCGGTGGATGTACCGGCAGAAGGAAGTTCTAATGAATGGTTGGAACCGGTGAAGGAAGAAGAATACAGTAAGCTAAAATAAGGAGACAGATTATGAAAAAGGTAACAGCGGGCAGAGATGCTCTGGGTGATTTTGCACCAAAATTTGCGGAACTGAATGATGATGTTCTGTTTGGAGAAGTGTGGTCACGAGAAGATAAGCTCCCTGCAAGAGATAGAAGCATTGTTACAGTAACAGCACTTATGGCAAGCGGCGTTCTGGACAACTCTCTTGCCTTTCATATAGGAGAAGCAAAAAAGAACGGTATTACAAAAGAAGAAATGGCAGAAATTTTGACACACGCTGCCTTTTATGCTGGCTGGCCGAAAGCATGGGCAGCATTCCGCATGGCAAAAGAAATCTATCAGGACTAAGGAGGAAAAACATTATGTTAGGAAATTTTTCGTATTCAAATCCGACAAAACTTTACTTTGGAGAGGAGTCTCTTTGTTCTTTGAACGAGGAGCTTCCCAAATATGGAAAAACCGTTCAGTTAATTTATGGCGGTGGTTCTATCAAGAAAAATGGTATTTACAATCAGGTTATGAGATTACTGAAAGATAACGGAAAAGTAGTCGTTGAGGATGGAGGAGTGATGCCAAATCCTACCGTGGAGAAACTGCGGGAGGGTGTTCAGATTGCCAGAGAGAATCATGTGGACTTTCTGCTGGCTGTAGGCGGCGGCTCTTGCTGCGACTATGCAAAAGCGGTTTCCGTGTCTGTTCACTGTGACGAAGATCCGTGGGAGAAATATTATATCCGCTTTGAGGAGCCGGATTGTGAGATTGTCCCTGTTGGCTGTGTATTGACTATGGTGGGAACCGGAAGCGAAATGAATGGAGGTGCGGTCATCACCAATCACGATCAAAAGCTGAAAATTGGTCATGTGTTTGGAGATGCTGTGATGCCGAAGTTTGCAATCCTGAATCCGAAATTCACTTTCACATTGCCGAAACTGCAGATGGTGGCCGGCATTTATGATATTTTCAACCATATCTGCGAGCAGTATTTCTCTGGGGAGGACGACAATACCAGCGATTATATCAGCGAGGCACTGATGAAATCGGTAATTCACAGTTCGAGAATTGCCATTCAGAATCCAGAGGACTATGAGGCAAGGTCGAATATCATGTGGGCTGCAACCTGGGCACTGAATACGCTTGTTTCCAGAGGAAAAAGTACCGACTGGATGGTTCATATGCTTGGTCAGGCAGTAGGAGCATATACGGATGCAACTCACGGAATGACGCTTTCTGCGGTGTCTCTTCCTTACTATCGGTATATTATGCCTTATGGTCTTAGCAAGTTTTGCCGTTTTGCTGTGAATGTGTGGGAGGTCGATCCTGCCGGAAAATCTGATGAACAGATTGCCATAGAGGGACTTTCCTGTATGGAAGTTTGGATGAAAGAACTGGGACTTACAATGAATCTCCATGAGTTGGGAGTGTCAGAAGAAATGCTGAAAGGTATCGCAAGCGGAACACTGATTATGAAGGGCGGATATAAGGTGTTGAATCATGATGAAGTGTTGGAGATTTTGAAGAACAGTCTGTAAGTATTTAAGTAGGAGCTTTTATAACGATAATATAATAGAGAAAGACAAGTGCTGTGAAAGAAATTTTTCTTTGATGGTGCTTGTCTTTTTTTAATTCATCACTTGACATTGTGGCAAAGAGCTTATGTCGCAGGACGAAATCGACGCAGCGGACTTGTAGTAACGAAAAGAATAAGGCGGTCAAACAAAAACGTCTGACCGTCTTACAAATTCTTCGCTACTGTATTTAGTTTGGAACAGGAGCAAGCCCTAAAGCCCCTGCAAGGAACAGGAACACAACAACAGCTATCGGGATTAGCAGCATAATGGCAGCTAAAACGAAAGTCTGCAAGCATGGCAGCTTGTTTTTCTTTCGCCATACGCCGTAAATCAAAAGTGCGATACTGCTTATAAGGCAGATAACAGGAAAATACACCATTGCAAAGCCGAGCCAACCCATACCGTCAATTAAGAATATCAGAAATAGACAGGCTGCAACACCCCCGGCAATTTTAAGAATGGATTTTCGTTCAGCCTTGCGCTGGAGCTTTACAAGCTCAAATGTATCTGTCAAAGCTGCGGAAGCCGTATCTTGGGTAATTTCGGTTTCTGCAATCCGTTCCGACCGCATGATTTCCAACACGCTAACGCCCAATGCGTCGGCTAATGGCTCTATCGTGTTTATGTCGGGAAAACCTAAACCCCGTTCCCATTTACTGACTGCCTTATCGGTCACTTGCAGCTTTTGTGCTAACTCAACTTGCGTCATGTTATTTTCTTTCCGCAATGTTGCAATGAATGTACCAAATTTTTTGGCGTCCATATATCAGACACCCCCTTTGCGTTTTGTCTGTTCATAGTATAATGCGCAGGGTGGCACATGACAACCGACGCATAGTTTAGGGCGGGAATTTTCTGTACTCTACGGAAAGTTTAGACGCAAAAATCGAAAAGGAGGGATTTCAGATTGGCACAAATCACAAATGAGCGGGCAGCGCAGACAATCATCTATTTGCAGGAGGATAGACCATGAACAGACGTATCAAAAAGAAAGTGGCAAAAGCAGTTAGAGGCCCGGAAGCAGGTGGAAGAAATTATCTTTCACCGGCAGCACCCGACAGTAGCCGAGTATGGCGAGAAGTGGCTGCTGATGCAGTCGGCAAAGGTGTCTGCGTCTACACTCAGAGGTTATACGAGGGATATGACAAACTATATCATCAAACCTCTGGGAGATATGTATATGGAAGAAGTGACTGCTGACGATATTCGGCTGGCTCTTGTTCCATTGTCAAAGAAATCGGAAGGCTTATACAACAAGGTCAATATGCTGCTCAAGTGCATTTTTTATGCGGCAGAGAGAAACCAAATTCTTGAACACAATCCCTGTGTGGGAATATCGGGCAAGGGCGGAAAACCATCAAAAAAGAGAGAGGCATTGACAGATCAGCAGGTAGCCGTGCTTCTGGATACAATCAAGGGGCTTCCTCCATATTTGTTTATTATGCTCGGTTTGTATTCCGGTCTGCGCCGGGAAGAAATTCTTGCACTGCAATGGGATTGTGTATTTCTGGACGAGGATACAAATATACGCAGGCTTATGGTATAATTAATCTTTATACTCGTGAAATGATGAATGAAGGAGATACGCAGCCTGTTGGGATTGTACTTTGTGCAGATAAGGGAGATTCTATTGTAAAATATACGCTTCCTGAAGATAATCACCAGATATTTGCATCGAAATATTTCACCTATCTGCCGTCAGAGGAAGAATTGAAACGTGAATTAAATTTGAAAGAATTTCACAAAAAAGAATAAAAACGAAAATACAAAGCGGAAGTTATAGTAAAGGAGATTTACAATGGAGTTTTGGATTTTTATGTTGATTATGGATTTGCTTCTTCCATTTACGATGATTGGTTTTGGAAGATATTTTATGAAAAAGGCTCCAAAGGAAATAAATTCAGTATTTGGATATCGGACTTCGATGTCTATGAAGAATAAAGACACATGGGAATTTGCTCATAAATATTGCGGCAAAGTCTGGTATGTCTGTGGAATGGTTATGTTGCCAATAACAGTAATATTCATGCTTTTAGTAATTGGAAAAAGTGAAGATTGTGTTGGGAGTATGGGAGGAATTATTTGTGGTGTTCAACTTATTCCTTTAATTGGGTCTATTCTCCCAACAGAAATAGCATTAAAAAAGAATTTTGATAAGAATGGAACAAGACGATAAAGTTTGCAGAATCAAGAAAATCGAGATTGTGCGACCAGATAAGGGCGAGTAGTCTAGCAGGTGGAATGCCTGTCTGGTAAGGTCTAACCAACCGCTAGTACTCGACTATGGAGGTGACAAAAATGATGCCAACTATTGGGGTAATGACGATTGCGGTTGCAGCACTTACAATTTATTTGTGCCACGATGAGTATAAAAATGGGAAAATGAGTTCAAAAAATTTTAAGATAGTTGCGATCTGTGAAGGATTTGCAATTTTAGGAATGATATTTTTGATTATCAGTTGATAGTCAACTTACCGTTTATTGGGAAGTCGCAGGCAACGAAAAATCGGAATCTTTACAGTATACATAGGATAGCAAAAATTATGGGATTTATGTATACTCCGGTTCTTTTATTTGATGCCGGAAGTGCGGAAGTGTTCTGCACGATACTGCTTTGGTGTTTTCCCAGTCTTTATCCGAAATACAGATGTGAAATAACTTTGACTGGGAAACGCCAGAGTAGAAGAAATTACAGAGATCGCATAATCGGAATGGCAAAGCATATTCTGAGCGGTCTCTATTTTTTTGCTCTGTATATAGGAACTGACAGAAATTCCCATCTCTTTTGCGAACAGGTGACTTAAATAACCGGGAGATATGCCGGCATGAGCGGCGAGCGTCGGGACAGTGATACGATTATGTAAATGATCATAGATATATTCCAGACACTGGGCAACCGGACGGGAGCAGGCATGATTTCTATGCAATTTTTCCATGCGAGTAGTGTAATCCAGACACATCTGCGGGTGCAGGGCGGAAATTTCTTTTTTTGATTTCATTAGATCCGCCGTATGAATGTAGTAGTCGCTGAGATCATAAGCCTCTGTGACTTCCATACCTCCTTCGATGCAGTATCTTGCCAGCATAGCAGCAGTGATGGTAAAGTGGTATTTCAGATTTTGCAGAGGAGAATCCGAGAGGACACCCAGGCCTTTCTTTTCCTGAAAAGATTCATGGCATAATTCTTTTATTTTTTTAGTATTTCCCTGCCTGACATAGCTATAAAATTCCGCTTCCGGATCATAAGGGGCGCGATAAGTTTCTAATTCTCTGCGGACATATTGTTGATAGAGAAGTTCCTGAGGAATGTTCATATGGACACCTTTCTGAAATTATGAAAGTGTTTTTCAAAACCGCTATGCGATTCTTTCTCTTGTGGAGTGAAGATAGTGGCACACTGATAGCTATAAATAATATAGCATAAAAACGATAGAAATAATATAGAAACGATATATGAATTTTGTTTCAAATTATATGATAGAGAAAAGAAGAACTGCAGGATTATAAATTTTCCGTTGTGAAGGATCAGGAGGGCAAGAGCATGAAATTAGAGAGAGGTATCAATTTAGGTGGCTATTTATCTCAGTGTGTGCATAGCACAGAACATTACGATGCATTTATTCAGGAGGAAGACATTCGTAAGATTGCTTCCATGGGATTTGACCATGTACGTCTGGCAATTGATTATGAAGTACTGGAAGATGAATATGGCAGAACCAGAGAAGAGGGCTTTGCTTATGTGACCAGAGTGGTGGAATGGTGTAAACGGCAGGGATTGAACATTGTACTGGATCTGCATAAAGCGTATGGCTATGATTTTAATAATGCCGGAGATAAGAAAAAGAATATTCTGTTTACAAATAAAATGGTGCAGAAGCGTTTTGTAAATCTGTGGATCAAGATCGCAGAGCATTATGCGAACGAGACTCATGTCGCATTTGAACTGCTGAATGAAGTGGTAGAGCAGGAAAATGCGGAAGCGTGGAATCTGCTCATTGCGGAAACGGTGGACGCTATTCGCCGAATAGCCAGAGACACCATTATTATATACGGCGGAATTCAATGGAACAGTGTGAAGACATTGAAACTGTTAAGGAAGCCCAAGGATGAAAACATATTGTTCACGTTCCATTTCTATGAGCCGTTGCTGTTTACCCATCAGAAAGCACACTGGGTACCGACCATCAGCCAGACCGAAGATATCTATTATCCGGAAGCAATGGACTATTATCGTACAAAGTCACTACCCATCGGATATCAGGGAGAAGTAGTCTGCAAGGCACAGTCACGGACCATGGGAACAGAATTTATCACGGAAATGGTGATGGAAGCGGTTACTGCTGCGAAAAATGCCGGAGTGACTTTGTACTGTGGAGAATTCGGTGTTATTGATCAGGCGCCTGTAGAAGATACCCTGCGCTGGTTCACGGATGTGGATACCGTATTCCGACAGTTCGGTATCGGTTGTGCTGTCTGGACGTATAAGGAGATGGATTTCGGACTTATTGGGGAACATTATGCACCGATTTGCGAACAATTGTTGAAGCTTTGGAACCGGAAGTAGGTGGAAAATGTAAGTGAAAAGATTGTATAAGGAGTTGCCGCCATTCAATGGCGGCAATTATCGTATAGATAAAAACAATACTCCCTTTTCGGAATTGTGTACCCACTGAAAACGAGCCTATAAACATGCATTCACAATGCATAAAAACACGTTCCGGCTATTTCCCACACATTGAAATATACACTTAGATAACGTATAATACGAAATATATTTTGGGGGGATTATGACCATGAAAAAGAAATTATGCAGTATTGTTTGTCTTTGCTGCTTTGTTTCAATTATGTTATGTGCATGTGGAAGAAAAGAACAGGGGAATCCTATTAGATTGCCAGCCAGAGAGGATATTGTATCGATTGGTGTCTCTGACGGTGACAAATATGCTATGTCACCTAACACAGAAGGTGAAGCTACGGAGTTTATTGATGAATTTTTATCTATGCTAATGGATATGGAAACAACCAGTCAGCAATCAATCAATGATGCACCGGTCAACAAAGATTCTATTACGATCAATATAAATTGTGATGGGGCGGCAGGAACTACTCTTTTTTACTATGTAGATAAAGGAATCGAATATGTAGAACAGCCATATCAAGGAATTTATAAACCAACGCCTGCTTTAGGTAATTGTATAACTGAAATGCTTGCTTCGGCAGATAATAGACCGCTAATGGTAACATTTCAGGCATCGGTAATTGAAACGAATCATGATTCAATAATAGTAAAACCGGTAGATGGTTCTTTGGAACTTGATTCAGCAGATAAGTTTTATATATCAAACGAAGAGAACCTTGAATTGCAAATTGGAGATTTCGTAGAAATTAGCTATAACGGAGAAATAATGGAATCATATCCTGCACAATTAGGAGAGGTTTATAAAATTACCGTGATAGAACAGACAGAAGCAAATGCCATGTGGGATAGAATACCTATGGTAAGAATAGATGGTAAATTATACTTCGATACAGGGAGAGAAAGCATCATGGATGCACGTTGTGGTATTATGGATGGAGAAATAACATCAACTGTCGATGGAACTGAAATACCAACAGAAGATAATCAGTCTAATTTTGGAAGTGGATTTGGTTATCAGTATGGGGCAGACGATACAATAGAAATTTATATGAATGAAAAGTGGTTCGTCTTTGAATACAGAGAAGAATCTGAATGAGAGAATAAACGATAGATAAGTCAAATTAAATTCAAAAGGCTGTCTCAATAAAGGGATAGCCTTTTTTCAATTCTCAGCCTAAATTTTCTCAATATTCAGTAGGCAAAATCCAAGATACAGTTTTGCATATTCCAACGGCTCATCAATGGCAAGTGCGTTTAGTGCACAGCCTGATCCGGGAAGGTTTTCCGGGCTTTTCTTATACCTAAACGGGTGACAAAAGTTTGACTGTTAGAGCCCGGAGGAATCGACCAATCCGAGCTCATTAGAAATAGCCAATTATTCCAGACGATTTTCCTGAGGTCAGGAAAATCGTTGCAGCTGGAGCAGCCACGAAACAAAAAAAAGATTATGAGCTGTCATTCATTCTTTAATAAATATGCTGTTACGAAGTGTGTAAATCGTATATGAAAAACCCTGGCTGTTGAATTCGATGGAACGCCGTGTGTGGTGAAAACTGCATGCACGGTGTGGAGCGGGGGAAAATCTGGAGATTACATCAAAAGATTACCTATCGCTATCTGGTGCTAAGTCTCAGGGCATGAAGCAGTTCATGGCTAATTAAAGGGAACAAAAAGAAAGGAAAAGCACAATCCAGACGGTATTAGCGGCAGGCTACAAGAATAAATTGTGATTACACAAGATTGGTGTTATAATAAGAGAAAAGTTCCTGCCGGGGCAGCCGCCCCGGTGGTATGGATAGAAAGGCAGGAAAAATATGCACATCAGCTATAAACCACTCTGGCACACACTGTTAGAGCGTGATATGAGGAAAGAGGATTTAAGGCTTGCCGCTGGTATGACAACGAATATGATTGCCAACATGAGTAAAGAGGGAAAGCACATCAGCATGGACACATTAGCCCGTATCTGCGAAACGCTGAATTGTGAGATTACTGATGTAATTGAGTTAGTACCAGACGAGCCTGCTTCCACAGGAGGTAAGGAACATGAGCGAATTAAAACCAAGAATAACGGAAAACGGAATTGATTATATCCTTGTTGGAGATTACTACATCCCAGACTTGAAGCTGCCGGAGGAACACCGCCCCATCGGAAAGTATGGACGGATGCACCGGGAATATTTAAGAGAAGTCCACCCAGCCCGATTGAACACATTGACACTGACCGGGGAGTTATGGACATATCTTGCAGACCTGAACGAACAGGCACAGGAACGGTTAGACACCATCATAGAGCAGATGAAAGCTGCCGAGGGCGTGACCGAGGAATTGAAGCGTACCTGTCAAATGGAATGGGTGCAGCGTTGCAATAACATTCACAACCGGGCAGAAGAAATTGTTTTGCATGAGATGATTTATTCATAACGGTATGGATAGAGTGATTTTTTATTCAATCGAAAGTTAGTGAGGTGTTGAATCATGAATGAAAGAGAAAAAATTATTCAATTGTGGTTTGAAATGTGGCTTACAAAACAGGATTTAGGTATTGATAATATTTTTACGGAAGATGTAATTTATACTGAAAGTTGGAGTCCTCAATATAATAATCGTCAAATCGTAAAACACTGGTTTCAGGAATGGAATACCCGTGGCAAAGTCGTTGTTTGGGAAATTAAACAATTCTTCCACAAGGAAAATACTACGATTGTAGAATGGTATTTCAAAAATGAAATGAACAATGGGAATATAGAGGAATTTGATGGGATTTCTCTGGTTGAATGGACAAAGGATGATAAAATAAAGTCATTGAAAGAGTTTGGTTGTAATTTGAATAATTATAATCCTTATGAGCATAGCGACCAACCCGAATTTAGGGAAGAAAGACCAAGTTGGTTTTAATATTAAATCTATAACCGAAAGCTACAGTTTACCGAACTAAACTTTTAACTGAATAACCACAGAACAAACCGCTGTTACATGGAAGTCAACAAACCATGCAACAGCGGTTTTTCTTTATCGTTTTTTCCTCTGGCTGATAGGCGTTCCCATTTTCTTTGACTTTTTGAGAATCCGAATCAGCCAGCGAAATTCTTCATCTGACAGATTTTTATAGTTGATGCCGAGCTGTTTGCAGTAAAGGACAACCAGCTTTTCATCCCGGCTGCCCTTGAAATTTTCGACCGCTTCCAGATTTTCTTTCAGTTCATTGGCAACGGTGGTCTGGGGTGCACTCTCGCTGTCCTTTTTATGGGCTTCCCGAATATCCCGGATAATGAGGTTGAGGTCATCCAGAACCATGTGGCTGAAATATTCATCATCACTGATATGGGCGGCTTGCAACACTTTCAAATGGGGGTCATCTTCGCCAGGGCGATACCGTTCAATGATTTCATGCCGGACGGTATCGACAAGGGCGTTGAGGTTCTGAATCTGCATGGTGGCAATCCCATCCACATAAATCTCAATGTCCGCAAGAAACTTGATAAAGTCCTTATGCGTGGCAAGTTCGCACAGCAGACGGTTGTTAATCCGACCGCTTTTCAGAAGTGCTACCATCTCATCACTCAAATGCAGCTCCCTTAATGGCGTGTTGATCTCCGCCCGGTTCTCTGTCCGGCAAAAGAGATAATCGAGGGACACCCCATAAAAATCTGCCAGCGTGATAAGGTTTCCATGATTGATTTCCTTATAGTCATCTTTTTCATAACTGCCAAGAGCCGATTTTGAAATACCCGTTTGCTCTGCCAGTTCTTCCAGTTTTAATCCTTTGTTTAATCGTAAATCTTTTAGCCGTTCCTGTATTGTAGTAGCTCCGTTCATTGAAGCAGTTCCCCCTTTCTAACGACATTTATAACCGTTGAATTGATTATATCATATCAATTCCGCAATCGTGGAAATTTCTGATTTTTACCCCTAATTCCTACTTTGTGGACATACGGCACAGGGCACAAAAATGTTCTATGATACAGGTAGTTCATCGATGGATTATTCCAATCGAATGACCAGCCTGTGTGGGATATGCTTCCCCGGCGATGTAGTGCCATGACTTTTGGCAGGGATATGGAGGAACCCTGACCAAAACGAGCGTACCAACGGGAGCGATACGCCGCTGTGAGATTCAGGGGAGGAACGACACCGGGGAGAACTGGCGAACTGACACCGAAATGATACCGAAACACGACAATCTGATAGGGGGATAGTCTACCCTATCGTTGATACTTCGGGAGATTTTAGGCGGTTCTATGGCTGTAATTTTGCCAAAAATCGCCCCGAAACCATACACAAAAACGGGAGGAAGCGCAATATGCCGAGAATGAGCAAAAAGAGAAAGCATGAGCTTTCCTTTTACCTCAATGACCGGGGGCGTGTCACTTACAACGAATTATGCCGGAAATGCCAGCATGGGTGCAGGCAGAGCTTCCGGGCGGTTGTGATTAACTGCCCCCGTTATTTATCCAAACGAGCAAAGAAAAAGGAGGAACACACCGAATGAATTTTGAATTTATGACGATAGACACACCATTGCCGCTCTGTATGCCCTTTCCCAGAGCGTTAACAGGATTTCCAGTCAGCAGCACCGCAAAGGTTATGTACTGCCGGATGCTGGACGCTATGCTATCCAAAGGGCAGGAGGACGAGAACGGAATCCTGTTTGTCTGCTTCCCTGTCACAGCCCTTGCCGCAGTCCTGTCCCGCAGCTCTATGACGGTCAAGCGTTCTTTGAATGAACTGGAAACCGCCGGACTTATCATGCGGGTGCGTCAGGGCGTGGGAGAACCAAACCGGATTTATGTGCTGATACCGGGAAAGGAGGACGCTGCCCTTGCCTGATACCTCAAAGCTGGAAAAGCTCAACCGGGAGCTGGAGAAAAGCGAAAAGAAACTGCGGAAAGCCATCAATGATGAAAAGGCATTGCAGCACCAGTTGAAGCAGCTTACCCGAAAGGAACGGACACACCGGCTCTGTACCCGTGGCGGTATGCTGGAAAGTTTTCTGCAAGAGCCGGAACGCCTGACAGATGATGATGTAATGCTGTTGTTGAAACTCATTTTTCACAGACAGGACACGCAGGAACTATTGAAAAAACTACTGGAACGGGAGAAGCCGGAAACCCCTTAGTTTACTAAGGGCGCAATTATACACCACCCAGAAGTTGGTGCATTGCGTTCTCCGAAGGCTCCTCGCCGGAGGGCTGTGATTTTCCGCAGTCATGGTCTGCTCCAAATCAAACAGGGGACGCTACGCTTCCCCTGCGCTGGCTGCCGCCAGCTACCCTTTTGTGGACTTGCCATCTGGGGACACTTTGCGCTGCAAGCTGTTCCCAGCCGACAAGTTTCATAAAATATGCTATCTTTTCGATAGGCAATAAAGTATAATGAAGTCAGCAATAAATCAGAATTTGATGGGATGGTGATATTATGAAAAAGATAATGGCAGTTATGCTATCGTTGCTTGCTTGTACGGTTCTGCTTGCAGGGTGCAACACTTCCTCCGAAAGCAATGAAGAACAGTCCTTAAAAGTATATTCATTTAGCGGAGAAAATGAATATATTTCTGTGTCGAATGGTGTAATTATTTTAGATGGCAAAGATGAAATTTGCTATGGTGGTGATTTGAAAGTGATGTCAGACGATTTTGCTAATATTACCACATACTCAACGACCATTTATATCAATGGAAGCGAAAAAGAAACTCTGCTTTCTAATGGTGTTGATGATCAGACAGGTGAGACAATAGATGTTTCTGGAAATGTTGGACAAATTTCTGGTGACATTCTCAGAGATAGTGACGCTGATAAGTTGACTGATAATTTGTGGTTTGAATTGAAAACAACCAATTTGAACGGAGAAGAAAGCACTTATCGGGTACAGTTAGAGACAACTGAAATCACAAAGGAAGTCAAAAAGTAACCCCAAACTCTTACAACTAAATACCCGCCGCCCACACAGCGGCACACCAAGCAGGAAATCTGAAAAAGGTTGCCTGCTTTTTTTCTGCCCAAAATGAGGTGGCAAAACGCCACCCCATCCACCAATTACTGAAAGGAGGGACACGAAATGCCCTGTCCACACAATGAAATCACGATTGTGCAGCGCAGCCAGCGGCAGTCTGCGGTTGCCGCCGCTGCTTACCAGAGTGGTGAAAAGCTGTTCTGTGAATACGACCAGCAAGTGAAGCACTACCCGGAAAAGCGTGGTATCGTCCACAATGAAATCCTGCTCCCGGCAAATGCCCCGCCGGAGTATGCAAACCGCAATACCTTATGGAACGCCGCCGAAGCGGTGGAGAAGCAATGGAACTCCCAGCTTGCAAGGCGGTGGGTGCTTACCATTCCCAGAGAGATACCGCCCGACCAATATGCTGTCCTTGTCCGGGAGTTTTGTGAGCAGCAGTTTGTTTCCAAAGGTATGATTGCTGACTTTGCCATCCATGACCCCCGTCCGCCGGGACACAATCCCCACGCCCATGTCTTACTCACTATGAGGGCAATGGACGAACATGGGAAATGGCTTCCCAAGAGCCGCAAGGTTTATGACTTTGACGAAAACGGGGAACGGATAAAGCTACTATCCGGCAGGTGGAAAAGCCACAAGGAGGATACGGTTGACTGGAACGACCAGAAGTATTGTGAAATCTGGCGGCATGAATGGGAGGTCATCCAGAACCGCTATCTGGAAGCCAATGACCGCCCGGAGCGTGTGGACTTGCGTTCCTATGCCAGACAGGGGCTTGATATTATCCCTACTGTCCATGAGGGAGTTGCTGTCCGGCAGATGGAAAAGCGTGGTATTCAGACGAATATCGGCAACCTGAACCGGGAAATCAGAGCCGCCAACAGCCTGATGAAGTCCATCCGGCAGCTCATCCACAACCTCAAGGGCTGGATTGCCGAGCTGGGCGAAAAACGGAAAGAGCTGCTTGCACAAAAAGCGGCGGAGGAAGCAACGCTTCTCCCCAACCTGCTGATGAAATATATGGAGATACGAAAGGAAGAACGAAAAAGCTGGACGAGGGCTGGACAGAACCGGGGGACTTCACAGGACTTAAAGGCAGTCAGCGAAGCCTTGTCCTATCTCCGGCAAAAGGAGC
>NZ_JAOQKJ010000013.1:66633-67716 GCF_025567405.1 Suilimivivens aceti
GCCTACCTTGCCAAGCACCCAGACGATAAGGACAGCACCCAAAAGGAGCTGCAAGAGGAGCAAGAAAAACTTCTCAGCGAAATCGCAGAGCTGAAAGAACCTTTGACCGAGGTACAGGCTGATTTGAAGAAACTGCGGGATATCCGCTACTGGGTACGGAAAGCCACACCCGGCACAGAGGAAAGCAAAGAGCCGCCCAAGAAGCAGCCCATCAAAGAAGTCTTGCAGGATAAGGCAGACGAGAAAAAAGCACAAAGAACAGCCCAGGCACAGACGAAACACAGACAACAGGATATGGAACTTTAACAGGCACTTGCCATTTTCAATCAGAGAATGTCAGGTGCTTTTCTTTTTTCAAGGAGGGATAGATTTGAATGTATTTGAAGTTGTGAAGCAGTCTGTTACAACAAGACAGGCTGCGGAGCATTATGGAATCCATGTAGGTCGGAACGGGATGGCTTGCTGCCCGTTCCATCACGATAAAACCCCAAGCATGAAGCTGGATCGGCGTTACCATTGCTTCGGCTGCGGTGCGGATGGGGATGTGATTGATTTTGCCGCCGCCCTGTATGGGCTGGGAAAGAAAGAAGCCGCCGTACAACTGGCACAGGACTTCGGGCTTTCCTATGAGGACTGGAAACCGCCGGGAAAGGCGAAAAAGCCCAAGCCCCGGCAGAAATCCCCGGAGGAACAGTTTCAGGAAGCAAAGAACTGCTGCTTCCGTATTCTTGCCGATTATCTCCACCTACTTCGAGTGTGGAGAAAGGAATATGCCCCGCACTCCCCGGAGGAAGCCTTTCATCCCCGGTTTATAGAAGCCTTACAGAAGCAAGATCAAGTGGAATATCTGCTGGATGTGCTGCTGTTCGGGGAAACAGAGGAAAAAGCGGCTTTGATTACGGACTACGGAAAGGATGTGATACAGCTTGAACAGCGAATGGCAGAGCTTGCAGCCACAGACGCAGCAAGAACTAAAAAGCACCATGAACGCCATGCAGCCACCCCAGAGCATTGAGGAAATCAAGGCGGGGCTGGAAACCACCGAGAAAGGCGGTGTCCGTCAGAGCATACGGAACTGCCTGA
>NZ_JAOQKJ010000014.1:0-64826 GCF_025567405.1 Suilimivivens aceti
GTCGGAATGTGGAGAATGTTATGGGTTTCTTTTCTGAGGAATTACGGGAAATGGACAGGAATACTGTCAGATATATGATCGACGAACTGCAGAAGGAAGTGGACTTACAGAAGGCTGCTATTGCTGAAAAGGATTCCACCATTGCTGCACTGCAGGCCAGGATCCGGGAGCTGGAATCCGGAAATTCTTCTGTTCTTCCTTCTTAAGGTGCCTGTTTTGTCCAGTTCATAGGAATTTCCATCATATTTATTCAAAAAAATAATCTTTTTAGAAAATTTACACAATATATCCTTGACAATCTTCGACATTTTGTGCATTATATAATATAGTAATGTTAAAAATATATTTACATTTTTTATATTTTGCGTTATATATATTTGAAAATTCTCATTATGTGGGATCCCAGACTCTATGGGCTCTTCTGCATAACAAGCAAGCCCGGCAGGTACGTTCTGCCGGGCTCATGTCTTTTTTATCTGTCCTGATCATTTCTTAGGAAGTACTACCTTGTCCAGATGCCAGATATCATCTACATATTCCTGAATGGTTCTGTCGGAAGTAAACTTTCCACTGCATGCTACATTGAGGATGGCACTTCTTGCCCAACCTTTTTCATCTCTGTAAGCTGCTTCTACCTTCTTCTGTGCTTCTGCATAAGAACGGAAATCCTTCAGAATAAAGTAAGTATCTGCCTTGGCTGTGCTTAAGGTATTCAGCAGGGAGTTATACAGCGTTCTGAATCTGTCTGGATCCCCAGGTGCATAGGTTCCATTGATCAGCTGCATCAGTACCCTTCTGATGTCAGGGTCATTGTTAAAGATCTCTGTAGGATCATAACCACCATTGTTTTCATAATTGATAACTTCATCAGAAGAAAGTCCGAAGATAAAGGCATTTTCCTTTCCAACCTCTTCTACGATCTCCACATTGGCGCCATCCATGGTTCCCAGTGTCAGTGCTCCGTTCAGCATAAACTTCATATTACCGGTACCGGATGCCTCCTTGCTTGCCGTAGAGATCTGCTCGGATACATCTGCTGCTGCAAAGATGATCTCCGCATTGGATACTCTGTAGTTTTCAATGAAGACTACCTTGATCTTACCGTTGATCGCAGGATCATTGTTAACCACATCTGCAACAGAGTTGATCAGCTTAATAGTCATCTTGGCATTGTAATAGCCTGCTGCTGCCTTCGCACCAAAGATAAAGGTTCTCGGATAGAAGTCCATATCCGGATTATCCTTTAACTGGTTATAAAGATACATAACGTGCAGGATATTCAGAAGCTGACGCTTATACTCATGCAGTCTCTTTACCTGTACATCAAAGATGGAGCGGGGATCAACCTCGATACCATTGTGTTCCAGAATGTACTTCGCAAGACGTACCTTGTTCTGATATTTGATATTCATAAATTCCTGCTGTGACTTTTCATCGTCAGCAAAAACCTTCAGCTTGTTGATCTTCGGAAGATCTGTGATCCAGTCATTTCCCACATGGGCAGTAACCCAGTCAGCAAGCAGCGGATTTGCATGAAGAAGGAAACGTCTCTGTGTAATACCGTTTGTCTTGTTATTAAACTTCTCAGGCATCATTTCGTAGAAATCCTTCAACTCCTGATGCTTCAGGATCTCTGTGTGCAGTCTTGCCACACCGTTAACAGAGTAGCCTGCTGCAATTGCAAGATGTGCCATCTTTACCTGTCCGTCATAGATGATTGCCATCTTGCGGATCTTTTCCTGATTACCGGGATACATCTCCTGAATCTTCAGGATAAATCTGCGGTTGATCTCCTCAATGATCTGATATACTCTTGGAAGGAGCCTTGAGAACAGCTCGATGGGCCATTTCTCAAGTGCTTCTGACATGATCGTATGGTTGGTATAAGCACAGGTCTTAGTCGTTACTTCCCATGCCTCATCCCACGTCAGATAATACTCATCCATCAGGATTCTCATCAGCTCTGCCACCGCTACCGTAGGATGGGTATCATTTAACTGGAAGGTAACCTTTTCATAGAACTTACGGATATCGTCGTGCTTACGCATATATTTGGAAACTGCTTCCTGCACAGATGCAGAAATAAAGAAATACTGCTGTTTCAGACGAAGCTCCTTACCAGCATAGTGGTTGTCGTTGGGATAAAGAACCTCAACAATGTTTCTTGCCAGATTCTCCTGCTCAACAGCCTTCTGATAATCACCCTTGTCAAAGGAATCCAGCTGGAAGCACTCCACTGCTTCAGCATCCCAGATACGAAGGGTATTTACAATGCCATTACCATAGCCAACGATTGGAAGATCATAAGGGATCGCCTTTACGCTCTGATAGCCTTCCTGTACAAAATTACTTCTTCCATTCTCATCAATGTGGACATTTACATAACCGCCAAACTTGACAATCTTGGCATATTCCGGTCTTCTCAGTTCAAAAGGGTTGCCATCAACAAGCCAGTTATCCGGAACCTCTACCTGATAGCCATCACGGATCTCCTGTTTGAACATACCATAACGATATCTGATACCACAGCCATATGCTGCATAACCAAGTGTTGCAAGTGAATCAAGAAAGCAGGCTGCCAGACGGCCAAGTCCACCGTTTCCAAGAGCTGCATCAGGCTCCTGATCTTCGATCACATTCAGATCCAGTCCCAGTTCATCAAGAGCTTCTTTTACTTCCTTCTGTGCCTGAAGATTGATAATATTATTTCCAAGGGCACGACCCATCAGAAATTCCATTGAAAGGTAATACACTGTCTTTGGATCCTGCTTCTCGTATTCCTCCTGGGTTCTCATCCAGTTATCTACTACTGCATCCTTGATCGCATAGGCCACTGCCTGAAATACCTGCTGGGGTGTTGCCTCTTCCAGTGTCTTTCTGTACAGTGTCTTGATATTGTACAGGACACTTCTCTTAAACAGGTCCTTATCAAAAGTAACTGATACCGGTACCGTCTTTTTTGCCATTTTCTTCTCCTCCACCTAAAATCACTTTTCCACCTTTTTACATACACAATCTGTATTATACTACAATCATATGCAAATCACAAGGGAAACCCCATGTTTCTGGCTCTTCCGTTCCGTAAAATATATGTAAAAATGCTCCTTCCATAGATGATTTTCCATAGAAGAAGCATTTTTCATTTTTATTTACTGCTTTTCAATGCTGATGGTTACCTTTTCACCATTGACATTCCACTCTTTGGAAACAGAAAGTTCCCTGCCGGATACAATATCCTCAGCCAGTACCTTGCCGCAGATCGTATCCTTATTCTTGGCTGCGATCTCAGAAAGCCTATCATTGCCATTTAAGGATACCAGAATATGATCCATAACTTCAAATCCGGATTCCTTACGCATGGTCTGGATCTTGCTGATCAGCTCGTATACAAATCCCTCTTCGATCAGCTCCGGTGTCAGGTTGGTATCAAGGACAACCGTTACATAATTGTCAGCCTCGGTTACAAAGCCTTCCTTCTGTGCCACATCAATGAGCAGATCCTCTTCTGCCAGGGAAATCTCTGTACCGTCTACCGTAAACTTCAGAGCACCCTCGCTCTTTAACTGCTTCATGGCTTCCGTTCCATCGATCTCTTCCAGATACTTTTTGATGCTGCCAAGCTGTTTGCCATACTTAGGGCCTACTGTACGGAGCTGAGGCTTAAAGCTGTAGCTTGTCAGGTCACTGACATCTTCCTTGAAAACTACTTCCTTGACATTCAGCTCATCCTCAATGATCGCCTTGAAATAATCATTCAGCTCATGGGCTGCCTTTACATACATGGTTCCGATCGGCTGACGGTTCTTGATGGCTCCCGCATTTCTTGCGGCACGGCCCATTACTACGATATCAAGAGCCTCTTCCATATTATCTTCCAGCTTCTTGTCGATCATGGCCTCATCTGCCACGGGGAAATCACACAGATGGATACTTTCCGGTGCGTTCTTATCAATGCTGCATACCATGTTCTGATAGATTTCTTCTGTCATGAACGGGATCATGGGTGCTGCACACTTACAGATCTCAACAAGTGCTGTATACAGTGTCATGTAGGCATTGATCTTATCCTGTTCCATGCCCTTTGCCCAGAAACGGTCTCTGCAGCGGCGCACATACCAGTTACTCATCTCATCCACAAAGTTATCCAGTACTCTGGCAGCCTCAGGGATCCTGTAATGATCCAGATGATCATCTACCTCCTTGATCGCTGTATTTAACTTGGACAGCAGCCACTTATCCATAACAGGGAGCTTATCATACTCCAGTGTATATTTCGTAGCATCAAAGTTATCAATATTTGCATACAGGATAAAGAATGCGTAGGTATTCCAGAGGGTTCCGAGGAATTTACGCTGTCCTTCCATAACAGCCTTGCCGTGGAAACGGTTCGGAAGCCATGGTGCGGAGTTGATATAGAAATACCAGCGGATCGCATCAGCACCGTAGGTCTTCAGGGCATCAAAAGGATCTACTGCATTTCCCTTACTCTTACTCATCTTCTGCCCGTTTTCGTCCTGTACATGTCCGAGAACGATAACATTTTCATACGGAGCCCTATTGAACAGCAGCGTGGATTCTGCCATCAGGGAATAAAACCATCCACGGGTCTGGTCTACTGCTTCTGAAATAAACTGTGCCGGGAACTGTGCTTCAAACAGATCCTTATTTTCAAATGGATAATGATGCTGTGCAAAGGGCATTGCTCCTGAATCAAACCAGCAGTCAATTACTTCCGGTACACGCTTCATGGTCTTACCGCATTCAGGACAGGTGCAGGTGATCTCATCAATGTAAGGTCTGTGAAGCTCTACCGTCTTCGCTGCAGGATTACCGGAAAGCTTAAATAGCTCTTCCCTGGAACCAATGGATTCCTGATGTCCACAGCCTTCGCATTCCCAGATATTTAAAGGAGTTCCCCAGTAACGGTTACGGGATACGCCCCAGTCCTGGATATTTTCAAGCCAGTTGCCAAAACGTCCTTCTCCGATAGATTCCGGAATCCAGTTTACAGTCTTGTTATTGCGCACCAGATCATCACGGACAGCTGTCATCTTGATGAACCAGGATTCTCTTGCATAATAGATCAGCGGAGTATCACATCTCCAGCAGAACGGATAATCATGTTCAAACTTCGGTGCATCGAAGAGCTTGCCTTCCTTATCAAGGTCTGCGAGTACCTTGGGATCCGCATCCTTTACAAACAGTCCTGCATAAGGAGTCTCTGCTGTCAGATCACCCTTGCCGTCTACAAACTGTACAAAAGGAAGATCATATTTACGTCCTACCTGTGCATCGTCCTCACCAAAAGCAGGTGCGATATGAACGATACCGGTACCATCTGTCATGGTTACATAGCTGTCACAGGTTACATAGAAACCTTTCTTATGCTGCTTTTCTGCGCATTCTCCTGCACAGGCAAAAAGCGGCTCGTATTCCTTGTATTCGAGATCCTTTCCTTTATAAGTCTCAAGTACCTCATAAGCAGGCTTACCTTCCTCTGCCAGTCTGCCAAGTACAGTGTCAAGCAGTGCCTCTGCCATATAATAGGTATAGCCGTCTGCTGCCTTTACCTTGCAGTAAGTCTCATCCGGATTTACGCAGAGTGCCACGTTGGAGGGCAGTGTCCATGGAGTTGTTGTCCATGCCAGGAAATAAGCATCCTCGCCCTTTACCTTGAAACGTACTACTGCAGACCGTTCCTTAACTGCTTTATAGCCCTGTGCCACCTCATGGGAGGAAAGAGGGGTTCCACATCTGGGGCAGTAAGGTACGATCTTAAATCCCTTATAAAGAAGACCCTTATCCCAGATCTGCTTCAATGCCCACCATTCAGATTCAATAAAGTCATCATGATAAGTAACATAGGGATCATCCATATCAGCCCAAAAGCCGACGGTTCCAGAAAAGTCTTCCCACATTCCCTTATATTTCCATACACTTTCCTTACATTTCCGGATAAAGGGATCCAGTCCGTATTCTTCAATCTGCTCCTTACCATCAAGACCAAGCTGCTTCTCTACCTCCAGCTCTACCGGAAGGCCATGGGTATCCCAGCCTGCCTTACGGGGAACCATATATCCCTTCATGGTGCGGTATCTGGGGATCATATCCTTGATAACACGTGTCAGCACATGCCCGATATGGGGCTTTCCGTTGGCAGTCGGAGGACCGTCATAAAAGGTATACGTCGGTCCTTCCTTACGGTTTTCCATACTCTTTTTGAAAATGTCATTGTCTTTCCAGAATTTTTCAACTTCTTTTTCACGGTCGACAAAATTCAAGTCGGTAGATACTTTTTGATACATGATCTTTTCCTTTCCTCGTTTATAATACAGGAAAGAATCCTGCCCAGAGGGCTTTTTATGTCACCAGAACATTATGAAGTAATTTCCCTGGACATAAAAAAGCCGTCCTGTAAAAGGACGGGATCTTTCCACGTTAACCACCTGTTACACCATACACGCCAGAGCTTTCTGCTCATGGTTTCATATGTTTTCCCTTAACGGAGGATACCGGCAAAACCTACTTTTGAAAAATACTGTTCACTACTGTAAATGTCCAATTTCAGTCTGCAGCTCAGAAGTGATGTTCACTGACCTTCTACTGATACCGGATCACACCTGCCCCGGCTCTCTGTTATGTTCAAAAATCAGCTACTGTCTTCGTCATAGCCATTTGGTCTGTACTTCTTCAAATTACACCATAAAAACAGAATTTGTCAAGAGGCAGACCGCATTTTGTGCCATAAAGCCAAAAATCCCATGGACGGCTTCTTCTTCCTGTTGTAAAATGGAACTGTTTGAAGTTGCAAGCCAAGAAAAGGATAGTTATTATGCAGGATCAAAACAAAACCCCTATTTATCTGGAAACAAACGGTGACTTTCGAATGCGCGAGCTTGACAAGGGAGATCTGGATCAGTTCAATGCCCTGCTGCAGTACGCTTTCCAGGTCACAACCAAGGAACTGTTTGAAACCGGCTGGGCACAGGATGAGATCAAATATGCCAAGCGTCCCATCCTGGAGGAGGCCTATGTCATCGGCTGGTTCTATAAGGACCGGCTGGCTTCCATGATCGTTGTCTACCATATGCAGGTCAATGTCCATGACAACATTATGGACATGGGCGGTATCACCGGTGTGGCAACCTATCCGGAATATGCCGGAAGAGGCCTGATCCACTCCCTCATGCGCCGGGTGCTTGATTATATGAACAAACAACAGATGCCACTCTCCTTTCTCTGTCCCTACTCCATTCCCTTCTACCGGAAAATGGGCTGGGAAATCTGCTCTGACCAGCTTACCTTCAATGTAAAGGATGTACAGCTTCCCAAGGCAAGGCCGGTTCCCGGTATGGTAGAACGTGTCAGTCTGGATTCAGAAGATTATCATAATGTACATTCCTACTTTGCCTTTCAGCAGCACGGCTGTATGATCCGTGACACCCTTTCCTGGGAAGAATACTGGAGATGGGACAATGATGATATGATCGTTGCTGTTTACTACAGCAGGGAGCATAAGCCTCTTGGCTATGTTGCTTACTATATTGCCAACGAGATCTTCCATATTAAGGAAATGGTCTATCTGAACCTGGAAGCCAATTATGGACTCTGGAATTATATCAGTGCGCATTTTTCCATGATCACCCAGGTCAAGGGAAACAATTTCTCCGGCGAACCCATGGCTTATCTGTTTGAGGACAGTGAAATCACAGAAACCATTGCCCCTTATATCATGGGACGCATCAACAACGTAAAGGACTTTCTGAAAGCTTTTCCTTATCAGGTAACCCCGGAAGACTTTAAGATCCATTTTAAGGTCCACGATGAAATGGCTCCCTGGAATGAAGGAGACTACATGGTATCCTGGCATGACGGGGAAACCAGCTGTGAGCAGGTGGAGGATAACCAGTCCATCAATGTCGTAGAATTAAACATCAACACCCTGACTACCATGATGATGGGATACAAAAGACCGACCTATCTGTACGACCACGAAAAGCTCAAAACAGAATATTATATGCTGACCTGGCTGGAACGTCTGATTCCAGTAGAGAAGCCCTACTTTTCAGATTACTTTTAAACCATATCTCAGAAGGGAGAAGCTTATGGACAGACAAAACCTGACCCTGCTCACTGATCTTTATGAGCTCACCATGATGCAGGGCTACTTCAAGCACAAGGACCGCAACGAAACTGTTATCTTTGATGCCTTTTACCGCAACAACCCCTGTGACGGCGGTTATGCCATTGCCGCCGGACTGGAGCAGCTCGTAAAATACATCAAGGATCTTCACTTTTCCGACCATGATATCCGTTATCTTTCCGATCTTGGTATTTTTGATGCGGATTTTCTCGACTATCTGGCAGATTTCCGTTTCTCGGGTGATATTTATGCCATTCCGGAGGGAACAGTCATTTTCCCGAGAGAGCCCCTTGTCAAGGTGATCGCTCCCATCATGGAGGCCCAGCTTGTAGAAACTGCGATCCTGAATATCATCAATCATCAAAGTCTGATCGCAACCAAGGCTGCGCGGGTCTGCTATGCCGCAAAGGGCGATGGCATTATGGAATTCGGCCTGCGCCGTGCCCAGGGTCCGGATGCCGGTATTTATGGTGCAAGAGCTGCCATGATCGGCGGCTGTATCGGCACCTCCAACGTTCTGTGCGGACAGCTTTTTGATGTTCCTGTGAAAGGTACCCATGCCCACAGCTGGATCATGAGCTTTCCTGATGAATATACCGCTTTTAAAACCTATGCGGATCTGTATCCGACTGCCTGCATCCTGTTAGTGGATACCTACGACACCTTAAAATCCGGTGTTCCAAATGCCATCCGTGTCTTTCAGGAAATGAGAGCTGCTGGTGTTCCTCTTACCTTCTACGGGATCCGTCTGGACAGCGGCGACCTTGCCTATCTCTCAAAGAAGGCCCGCAGGATGCTGGACGAAGCAGGCTTCCCGGATGCTGTGATCTCTGCTTCCAATGACCTTGATGAATATCTGATCGAATCCCTGAAGGCGCAGGGTGCCGCTATTACCTCCTGGGGTGTTGGAACCAATCTGATCACCGCCAAGGATAACCCGGCATTCGGCGGCGTTTACAAGCTGGCTGCCGTTATGGGTGAGGATGGCAGTTTTATCCCAAAGATCAAGCTTTCTGAAAACAGCGAGAAGGTAACCAACCCCGGCAACAAGAAGATTTACCGTGTTTACGAAAAGGAAACCGGCAAGATCAAGGCAGATCTGATCTGTCTTGTTGATGAGAGCTTCCGTGAGGATAAGCCGCTCCTTCTCTTCGATCCTTCCGAGCCCTGGAAAAAAACAAAGCTCCCTGCCGGAAGCTTTACTTTAAGAGAACTGCTCGTTCCTGTATTCAAAGATGGTAAATGCTGCTACGAATCACCCAGGGTTATGGATATCCGTTCCTATTGCATGAAGGAACAGGATACCCTTTGGGATGAGACGAAGCGTTTCGTCAATCCTCATCAGGTCTATGTGGATCTTTCCAGAAAGCTCTACGATACCAAGATCGAGCTGCTTGACCAGATGAGCTGACAATAAAGCTTCAAAGCCTACTCATTTTCCATAAAAAGCGCCATCAGATATTCTGCAGCCGGAAGGAGGATCTCCGGATCCACCTTAAATCCCGGCTGATGGATGGCCTCTCCTACACCGGTACCGATCTTAATATAACACCCCGGCCGCTTCTCTTCATAGAAGGAGAAGTCATCACCACCCATGGAGCTTTCTTCCGGCACAATCAGAAAGCTCTGTTTTTTTGCTGTTTCTTCTGCAGCCCCCGCCATTGCCGGGTCATTTACGACTGCCGGGGAACCCGGATACCACTGAAATTCCGCTGATGCCCCATAAGCCTTCGCCGTCATTTCCGTGATCTCACGAAGTCTCCTTTCGAAAAGCACCCGGTCTTCCCTGTTCATCGTCCGTACCGTCCCCTCTAATTCTGCTGTTTCCGGTACCACATTCCATGTATTCCCTGCTTCTATCCTTGTCACACTGATCAGTGTCGGATGAAAAGCATCACTGTTTCTTGTCACAACTGTCTGAAACGCCTGTACCATTGCTGCAGCCGCAGGGATCGGATCAATACCGGTATCCGGATGCGCACCGTGACATCCCTTTCCGGTGATCTTGATCAGAAAACGGTCCGCAGCCGCTGCCACATAGCCTTCCCGGATACCAATAGTTCCTACCGGATTGGTGGGATCGGCATGAAAGCCCCAGATCAGCTCCACATCATCGATCAGATCTGTTTCTGTGATCTTCTCTGCTCCCCTGGCGGATTCCTCCGCCGGCTGGAAAATGATCTTTACTGTGCCGGCAAGCGCCTTCCTATTCTGCTGCAAAAGCACAGCACAGCCAAGTCCTGCCGTAATATGGAAATCGTGTCCACAGGCATGCATTTTCCCCTTTATTTCAGAGGCATAAGGGACACCACTCTCTTCAAGAATCGGGAGAGCATCAATATCGCAGCGAAGAGCCCGCACAGCTCCCCCTCTCTCTCCATGGATCACAGCGATAAGTCCTGTCTCCAGCTCTGAATCCATGATCCCGATCCCATGCTCTGTCAAAAACTCCCTTATCTTCTCTGTTGTCTGATATTCTTCATAGGACAGCTCCGGATGTCTGTGAAACCAGAAAAAGGCTTCCTGTAATTCATGCCCGAGCTGTAACCCTTCCTTCTCCAGTTCTTTGCCTTCCATACGCATATTTCCTCGCATCACATTTTTATTTACTGTTGGGATCCACTGCATCCCGCAGAGCATCTCCAATAAAGTTAATTGCCATAACCAGGATCACTATGAGGAGTCCCGGTGGAACCCAGAGCCATGGCTGCTTTGTCAGCACAGTCAGTGATTCTGCTCCGTTTAACATATTACCAAGGCTGGCTGTCGGCGGCTGTACACCCATGCCAAGAAAGCTTAAGGCTGCTTCATCCAGCATGGACAACGCCAGCACCGAGGTCGCATAGACAAGGATCGGAGCCACTGTATTTGGCAGGATCTCCGAAAACAGAATATGCTTTAAGGACATGCCTGCCACCAGATTTCCCTTGATAAAATTCGTTTCCCGCAGATTCAGCACATTTCCCCTGACCAGTCTTGCGATCCCCGGCCAGTCTACAAAGCCGAGGATCAGTATAATACTCCAAAGTCCCGGCTTAAAGATCGCTGCCGCTACCAGCACAAGCAAAATATAGGGAAAAGACATCACCATATCTGTAAAGCGCATGATCACCATATCTGCGGCGCCGCCAAAATATCCTGCTATCAGACCGAGTACCACACCGATCACTGTAGAGATCAGTGTTGCCATGATCCCGACAAGCAGAGATATTCTCATGGCATAAAGAAGTCTGCTCAGGACATCCCTTCCGATCTGATCTGTTCCAAGAAGAAACTCCCTGGACGGTGCACCGCTGAAGGATCCTGCGATCTCATTGGGATCATAGGGGGCAAGAACAGGAGCGAAAAGAGCAGCCAGTCCAAGAATGATAAATACAATAAGGCTGATCATGCCGAGCTTATGTTTTTTAAATCTACGAAAGACAGTCTGCAGATAGCTCTCACTGGTTATATCCTTCTCCGGCATACCATGTTCTGTCAGATTTTTTTCTTTTTTCTTTTTCATGGCTGCCTCCTTAATCCAGTGAAATAGTAGGATCTACCAGTGCATACAGGATATCCGTCACCAGATTGGCGATGAGGACAACCACTGCCGAAAGCAGGCAGACACCCATGATCACGGGGTAATCCCTTCCAATAATAGCACTCATGGTCATAAGTCCAAGTCCCGGCCAGGAAAATACCTGTTCTATGATAACTGCACCGCCAAACAGCATGGGGATCTCCATGCCAATTACCGTTACGATCGGCACCAGTGCATTTCTCAGTGCATGCTTATAAATAACACGGAATCTTCCGATTCCCTTGGCTCTTGCTGTCCTTAAATAATCCTGCTGCAGGATCTCCAGTACGGCACTTCGGATATAACGGATATTGCTTCCTGCCATGGATGTGGCAAGAACGATCACCGGCATCACCATATGCTTTGCCACATCTGCTGCGCCACCCTTTGTACCAAGTGTGATCATCCCACTCGAGGGCAGGAGCTTCAGCTTGATTGTAAAAATATAAATAAGGAGCAGTGACAGGAAAAATCCCGGTATGCTGCTTCCAAGGAAGGAAGCAGTCACTACTGCATAATCCCCTTTGGAATACTGGTGGATCGCACTGTAAATGCCTGCCGGCACTGCAAGGATCAGGCTCACGACCAGGGAAACTCCCATCAGCAGGAGGGTCGGTCCCAGATGGCTTCTGATCATTTCCAAAACCGGCTGATAAGATTTTACAGAATAACCCATATTCCCGTGAAGAAGCTGTGAAAGCCATACAAAATACTGGATATAAAAGGGTTTGTCCAGTCCCATGGCGATCTTTTTAGCCTCTACTGCAGCTTCCGATACCCTCGGTCCCTTCAGCATTTCAAGAGGACTTCCTGCCAGACACATGATGGCATAGTCTATAATGGTAATTCCAATCAGCACCGGGATAGCAATCAGAATCCGCTTGATTATATATTTGGTCATGCTTCTTCCCTCCTGCCTTCTTCTGTCATAGCAATAGGACACGCTGTCATATGTCCACTGCCTGGTAATGTTTCCTGCATCTCCGGCTCTCTCTGTCTGCAGATATCTGTGGCATAGGGACACCTTGGATGGAACCTGCAGCCCGTGGGAGGTTCAATACTGCTTCCCACCTCTCCCATAAGGATCTTCCTTCCATCCTCCCTTTCATCCGGATCCGGTACCGGAACTGCAGAAAGAAGAGCTCTCGTATAGGGATGTACCGGATGATTGAAAATCTCCTTAGCCTCTCCCATTTCCACGATCTTACCAAGATACATGACTGCGATCCTGTCGCTGACATAATTGACAGCGCCAAGTCCATGACCTACAAACAGAAGGGTCAGTCCAAGCTCCTTCTGCAGGCTGCGCAGCAGGTTCAGGATCTGTGCCTGGATAGATACGTCCAGGGCACTGACTGGCTCATCACAGACGATAAACTCCGGATTCAGCGAAAGTGCCTTGGCTATTCCGATACGCTGCCGCTGTCCTCCCGAAAACTCGTGCGGATATCTTCCAAGGACACTTCTTGGCAGCCCTACCATATCGAGCAGGTTCAGGATATCCTTTTCCACACTGGCTTTCGTTGAGATCCCATGATACAGCATGGGCTGTGCCAGAATCTCATAAATATGCTTCCTTGGATTTAAGGATGAATAAGGATCCTGAAATACCATCTGCAGCTTGGTACGAAAAGGCTTTACATCCTTCCGGTTCATCCTTCCAAGATCGTGATCCTTATAATATACCGTCCCGTCTGTGGGCTTTTCAAGTCCCACAAGCTGCCTTCCTATGGTGGATTTTCCACAGCCTGATTCTCCCACAAGTCCAAGCGTTTCTCCCTGACAGATCTGGAAGCTGACACCGTCCACTGCCTTAACATAGCCAGTAGTATGGGTAATGATCCCGCCTTTAATTGGATAATATTTTTTCAAATTTTCAATCCGAAGCAGAGGCATCTTCTCTTCGCTTTGTTTATGATTCATCCTGGATACCTCCCTCCTTCCTTACAATACATCTCGCCATATGACCGTCGCCAAATTCATAATTTTCCTGTGGCTTGTCACATTCCGGCCTGCGATAGCTGCAGCGATCTGCAAAACGGCAGCCCGGAATATGGTCGTAGCTTTCCGGTACGATGCCGGGAATTGCCTTAAGCTGTCGTTCTGCCGTGTCCCGGATCGTAGGTACCGTGTCCATAAGCGCTTTGGTATAAGGATGTTTTGGATGCCTGAAGAGCTCCCGCACGGGTGCCTCCTCAATGATCTGCCCTGCATACATGACGATGACACGGTCTGCCATATGCGCTACCAGTCCGATGTCATGGGTGATCAGGATCATGGCCATTTTGTTTTCCTTCTGCAGCTCCTTTAAAAGCTGCATAATCTGTGCCTGTATCGTCACATCAAGAGCTGTCGTCGGCTCATCTGCGATCAGGAGCTTCGGCTTACAGGAAAGCGCCATGGCGATCATGACACGCTGACGCATTCCTCCTGACAGTGTATGGGGATACTTTTTCATGGTGCTCTTTGCATCCGGCATACCAACTCTTGAGAGAAGCTCTTCTGCCTGTTTCCTGGCCTCATCTTTGGAAAGACCTCTGTGGATCTGAAGGCTTTCCATAATCTGGTTACCTACTGTAAATACAGGATTCAGCGAAGTTAAAGGATCCTGAAAGATCATGGTCATCTGATCTCCTCGGATTTTATCCAGTTCCTTTTCCGTCATAGCTAACAGATCTCTGTCCTCAAACAGTACCTTTCCTTCTGTTACTTTGCCGCCCCTTGACAAAAGGCCCATAACAGACAGATTGGTAACGCTCTTTCCACAACCTGACTCACCAACGATGCAGACCACTTCTCCTTCATCAACATGAAAGCTGACATGATCCACACTGGTCGTTTCCCCGTAGTCTCCTGTAAATACAGTAGTAAGTCCCTCTACCTCCAGTAAATGTGACATGATGTTTCCTCTCTCTTTATATGGATAATACCACAGACCGGTCTCCCGGCCTGCGGTATCTGAATTCCTGCCTTTCTTTTAACGCTTATTCAACGATATCCCATTCCTGGATATTGTTGAAAAGTCCATATACATTGGCATGTACATTGGTCAGTCTCTTGTTCACTGCGCCCTGTGCACTGATCACATAAGCAGAAAACATCGGTACATCTTCCTGTGTCTGCTTGTCAATGATGGAGTACAGATCTTTAAGACTTGCCTTGTCATCTGTGGAGCCAACCTGTGCCAGTGCATCATCAATTGCGGAATTGCTGTAACCGGTCCAGCTGTCCTCTCCACCAAGAAGCCATGCGATATCTACGGAAGGATCGATCGGCGGATAAGTGTACTGTACTGCAAACAGATCATAATCAGTGCCGCCTGCCATGCTCATCAGTGTAGCAAGGTCAACTGTCTGTACCTCTACCTTGATCCCAACCTGTGCCCACTGTGCTGCCATTACCTGCGCTGCATTCACGAAGGTGCCATCACCGGAATTTACAAAGAAACGCAGTGTCTGTGAGCCATCCCAGCCAGCTTCTGCAAGAAGCTCTTTTGCCTTTTCAGGATCATAGGAAATCGGTGTAATACTGTCATCGAAGTAAGGACTTGCAGATGATACAAAGCCATCGATCACTTCGCCATGTCCCTTCAGCAGATCATCTACGATCTTCTGTCTGTCAATCGCATATACAAGCGCCTGACGTACTCTGGCATCTGGAATGTTCTTTGTCTGGATAAATACAGACTGGTTGGTTACAGGAGAACCATAAACAACATTCACATTCTCAAGAGCATCAATGCTGTCATTGTCTTCCTGCGGGATATTGGTCATGGTGTGGCTTGTAACATCAATTTCGCCGGACTGCAGACTGGAGTATACCTGGCTGGCATCAAGGATCTTGAAGTTCATCTTGCCAATCTTCGGTGCTCCCTTCCAGTAGTTTTCATTGGCTACATAAGAAATGTAATGGTTAGTATCATAATCAGTTACCATATAAGGACCACTGACAACATCAGGATGATTGAACCAGTCACTTGTAGTCAGCTCGCCTTCAGCAATATTCTCAATAACGCTCTTTGGCATGGTATGGAAATATGCTGCATATGAGCTCATAAAGGTGATCATGCTCATAGGCTCCTTGGTTGTAAACTGTACTGTCTTTTCATCAACAGCAGTCACACCGGAAACCTCTGTAGCTCCTTCCTCTACAAATCCTGTCTCGGAATCTACGCCTTCAAACACTCCATAAACCAGAGTTGCATTGGCTACCAGCGGACTTGCCAGACGAAGGAAGGAATAGGTCACATCATCAGAGGTGATCGGCGTACCGTCTGACCATACAGCATCTTCATTGATATGAACAATGAAATTTTTGTTATCCTCTGTGGTAATGGAATCTGCCAGCAGATACTCAAAGCTCAGATCCTCTGCAAAGTCAACTAACGGAAGGAACTCCAGATCCACTGCATACTTATTAATAAATGTCTGATCGATAACAAAGGGATTGATGCTTCCCAGGGAGTCCGTCACTCCGATATTAACGATCTTTTCTCCGGAAGCTGCTTCTCCTGCAGCTCCTGCTTCTGATGTTCCTTCTACTGTTGCATCATCTGCGCTCCCGGCAGGCATTTCTGTGCTTCCACAGCCAGCAAGACCTAATACCATAGCTGCTGTCAGCACCAGTGCCAGTACTTTGTTTCCTGATTTTGCATGAAACTTTTTCATATTCTCCTCCTGTCTCTATCCATTTCCTAGTATTCTTATATAGATAGTGGCTTAATTATACTTATGCACTTTACAAAAGTCAATAGATGTGCTTAAAATAGAACTTGTGGTTTGCAGTTTTTTATTTTACTATACTTCTTTAAAAAGGTACATAGGCATTTTATATGAAAAACTTATTAAATTATCAGTCATCTGAATATGATTGTGCACCTGTTTCCGTTACAAACGGAATCCGATATTTATTCGAAAGAGAAGAAATCTATCCGGATATGATCAAAGGGGTCATGATCTATGGTATGGACAGCTACAATGACCAGGGAGAACCCTGCAAATACGGCACCTCTCCTGCCTGTATGGAATTTATGGCGGACTGGCTGACACGCTTTGGCCAGATGCACAATTTCCCGATTTCCTGCCACACCGTTTCCGGCGATAATGTCGCGCTGAAGGAAGGAAGCCCTGTTCTGGATGCTCTTGAAAAAGGCGGTGCCGTTGCCTTGCGTCTTTATCTGGAGGTACCACACTATGTACTTGCAACCGGTGTCGAAGATGACTGTCTTCTGCTGTTTGACCCATTTTACGAGGAGCCGGGACATCCGGAATTTGATGCTGAATATCATACAGAAGGAATTACTTTTATTTTTGACCAGCCAAAGAAGGCCAACCGTAAGGTAGCCCTTTCCCGTCTGAACGGCACAGGAAAGGGCTTCTATGAAATGGGTGACCCCCTTGAACGGAAAGCACTGATCATGTTCAACACGGCAGCCCGGTAATTTATTCATTTGATCTTCAAAATGCTTCTGAATTGCTTTACTGATCCATCTGCTTCCCAAGAAATCCGGAAGCAGACTGGACCAGTTTTCTTTCTACTTCACCCATCCTTACTCTTTCGTTGGCAGTGATCAATATCACAGCACCGATCACATCCCCCTCACAGATAATGGGACTGATCACTTCTGAGCAGAATTCCTCCATATCCTCCTGGATCAACGGGATAAAGCCTTTCTCATTTCTGGATGCCACCAACGTTTCCCTATGCTCCAGTTTATCCTCAAGCTCCCGGCTCAGATCCTTGCCCAGAATCGTTTTGAACCCACCAGATACCGCTATGATCTGATCCCTGTCCGTAATAACAGCCACATGTCCGGATACCTGACACAGGCTTTCCGCATACTGCCTTGCAAAGGTATTCATTTCACCGATGGGTGAATATTTCTTCAGGATGATTTCTCCTTCCCTGTCGGTAAATATCTCAAGCGGGTCACTTTCCCGGATCCGCAGTGTTCTTCTGATTTCCTTAGGGATAACGATTCTGCCAAGATCATCGATACGCCTGACAATTCCTGTAGCCTTCATATATAAATGTCCTCCTGTTTTCCAATCACTTTCCATATTTGTACTGTATGGGTAGTATGTGGAAATCGAAGGGAATTATACATTTTTATTCCTGTAATAACCAATCCTGTCAAAGCTCTATCTCGTCAGCATGGAAAACAGCATTACCACGATTCCAAGCATCACAAGGATCACACCTGTCATCCGGTTCAGTGTCTTCGGTGCTGCCTTATTAGCGATCACTGCTGCAATCCTTGCCCATACCAGAGTAAATATGACACATAGGACAAAAACAGTGATATCAGGCATGCCGCCGATCGCAAAGTGGGAAGCAGCACCGGTAAATGCGGTAAAGGCCATAATAAATACGCTCGTCCCTACTGCGGTCTTCAGTTCATAGCCAAGAACACTTGTAAGGATAAGAAGCATCATCATACCGCCGCCAGCTCCTATAAAGCCACAGATAAAGCCAATCGCAATTCCACAGATGACTGACTGCCGTGCCCTCTTTCCTACAGCTACTCCCTGCATGGCTTCCTTAGTCGTCATAACGGGCTTCACAATGAACTTGATGCCAAGAAGAAATGTCATAAACACAGAGAAATTCCCCATGGTTGTGGAAGGCACCAGGCTGGAGATATAGCTTCCTACTACTGTAAATACGAGAACGCTCACCATCATGATCAGACCATTTTTGATATCCAGATTTTTGTTTTTACCGTAGGTGTAAGCTGACACAGCACTTGCCAGTACATCAGAAGACAGTGCGATCCCCACCGCCATATAAGGATCCATGTGCAAAAAGGTGATCAGCATCGGGCTGATCACTGCTGCCGCACTCATTCCTGCGAAGCCTGTACCAAGACCGGCACCCATTCCTGCAAAAAAGGTAACAACGACTGTTAATAATAATTCCATCTTACTTCTCTCCCTTCAGTAAATCATCAAGATTCTGCTCCATGATCTGCATGACAGCCAGGAAGCCTTTTTTATCTTCTTCCCTTGTATTGACAAATAAACGCTCCAGGAAGTCCTGCTGCAGCTTCCTTCCCTCTTCAGTCAGTGGCTCTGCCTTACTTGTACAGACAAGCTGAAGCTTTCTCCGATCCCCCTCTATAGCTTTTCTCTCCAGATATCCTTCTGTCACAAGCCTGTCCACATTCACGGAGACCAGATTCGCCTTGATCTTCCGGATCTCCACAATATCCCTGGCTGTTTTGTACTGTGGGTTGTTTACCAGAAACATGAGAATATCAAATGCCGTCTGCGGAATCCTCCACCTCTGGCAAAGAGGCTTACAGGCGCTGCTGTAGGCCGTTCCTATTTTTCTTACAAATTCTATGCTGATATCCATCCTCTTCCCTCTTTCTGTACCGTCTTTTCTTATGACGAATTTTATTCATTTTTGAATTATCCATCTTTGAACTATTATATGTTATTCAGAACAGCAGTCAAGTTATTTTTTGTTAAAATTGTTTTACACACTGTCTTACATATCTTTACTTCCGTTATTCAGTCTGCTATAATGATTGCTGTTTTGCTAAAAATGATTTCCAGGAGATACCTCATGACACCTTCAGATAAAAAAATAAGAACACAGAACTGGTTATTGCCCCTTCTTGTTTTTCTCATCTTCAGCATTATACTTTCCTGCATACTCTATAACGAATTTGTTGACAATCAGGCTCACGTCCGTACCCTGGCAGAATTGAATGCCATGACCTATGCAGAGCACATAACCAGTGAGCTGGCTCAGGGAATTGCTGTCACAGATTCCCTGCAGGGGATCCTGATCAGCGAAGGTGATCAAATCCGTAACTTCCATCATGTAGCTGCAAGTTTCATGACCAGTTCCATCCAGAGCATACAGCTTGCTCCAAACGGTGTTGTAACCGATATCTATCCGGAAGCAGGCAACGAGGCCGTTAAGATCGACCTGATCCATGACGAAAAAGGAGGGGAGATTTCCCGATATGGGAGAGACAATGACCTTACGGTCATGCTGGGACCCTTTCCCCTGCCGCAGGGCGGTACCGGTATCGCAATTCAAAATCCGGTCTATCTGAAGGACAGCAACGGTGAAAAATATTTCTGGGGTTTTACAATAGCCATTATCCGTGTCCCTGATATTTTTGCCGATTCCGCCCAGGCACTGACAAATTTCGGTTATGAATACCGTCTTTCCAAAACAGTTTCCCCCCTGACACCGGAGTATACGGAAGTTTATTCCTCCGGTGCTGTACTGACAGATCCTGCCATCTACTGCTTTAAGGTTGGCTGCTGCTCCTATAAGCTGGAGGTAATGCCCTCTGACGGCTGGAACAGCGGCAGTCAGTTCCCGATCCTTTTTTTATGTGGATTTTTTATCAATCTGCTTCTTTCAAGTCTCACATATGCCATTTTGGTCCTGAAGGAACGCCACGAAACACTGAAAGCACTTTCTGTCACCGATCCACTTACAGGGCTTCTGAACCGTCATGGCTTTGACGAAGCATGGACGCGTGTTCTGAAAGCACATCCTGAAGCTCCCTGTGTCGGAATACAGCTGGATATTGATGACTTCAAATTTATCAATGATATTTATGGCCACACAGCCGGTGATCTTGCCTTACAGGAGCTTGCAGGAAGCCTGCAGAGAGCTTTTCCTGAAAATGCCATCCTCTGCCGAAGTGGCGGCGATGAATTTTCTGTTATCCTTACCGGTACCACCTGTCAGGATTCTGCCAGCCGCATAGAAGCCTTTACATTCATACCAAAATCCTTCAAATATAACGGCATCGACCACCCTTTCCACATTTCCCTTGGATATGCCGGATACCCAAAGGACAGCACAGATCCTTCTGTACTCCTCAAAAATGCAGATATGGCTCTTTACGAGGTAAAGCTTCGCGGCAAGCATAGCTGTCTGCCCTACCGGCAGGGGTTTCATTCGCAAAAACGCCTCCGTCTCGGCTTTGCACTCAGGGATATTTCCCAAAATCTTCCCGGTGCATTTCTGATCTACAAGGCAGACCCTCAGGATGACCACATTCTGTATGCCAACCAGGAGCTGATCCGTTACGCCGGCTGCAAGGATATGGATGAATTCCTCGCCTACTCCGGTCACAGCTTCCGAGGTCTGATCCGTCCGGATGAACAGGCTTTAGTGGAAAAAAGCATTTGGGATCAGATCCATTCTAAGGCAAACGGACCCAATGATTATGTCCAGTTCCATTTTGTCAAAAAGGACGGCTCCTGCCATCCGGTTCTGGATCATGGGCGCATTGTTGAGAATACTTACTTTGGAACTATATTTTATGTACTGATCATGGACTGTGCACTTTTGGATACACATTATAATAATTGATCGTGTACTGCCGGAAGCACAAGCCACTGGGGGAATACCTTTACAGGTATTCCCCCAGTTTTTCATAAACACACTCTCTGATTTCTTCTGCTATTCTCCTACAGGTCTGGCGGCTCATCCCCGCGCCAGTTCCTACAGCGATCAATTCTGAAAGTCCCGGATCTTTTCCATTTCCATCGATAGTTGTTGTATGTTCCCCATAATATGTGTTACTGAAAGTCAGATCATATGCCGGAGAAAGCCGCCACAATCTGGCAGACTCCTGATAGAGATAGGCAAAGTTTTTGGAATGATCATCCCTGTTATGGGCAAACACATTAAAACACATCCGGCGGTAAAGATTCTCCACATCCTCTTTCCGGTCTCTGGTCAGTATTTTCGTCAGTTTCATCAGACTGTGATAATCAAGGCTTGGTTCTTTGAAATCAAGCTCCAGAAGAGCTGCTGCCGTCAGCATATGAATCTTTTTCGTACCAGTTCTACTCCTGTCAAACCGTTTCGTTCCAAAATATCCTTTGCAGATATCTGATGGAAACAGCCTGTATTCACTCATATCAATTCCACACGCTTTTGCGCAGCAGGCATAATCATATTCCATTTTCCCAGCATCCGGGCCATCTGTATAGGATGGAAATTTAATGATCCATGATTCCCCATCTATTTCTGTCAGAATCTTTGGTCTTGCTCCGCCGCTGGTTCCTCCAAGATAATACAGCTCGTCCAGTTTATCCGAATATTCTGTATTTAAAATTTTACGGCATTCCAGTGCCAGTTCATCCAGCCTATCCCTGCCCGCTTCAGCAGGAAAGTACTTTTCTGGCTCAAAGGTAAGCGCCCCCATCCCCGAGTTTCCCACGATGGCAAGACGATCAAGTACAGACATTTCACCCGGATCTTTTCCATATTTTCTCAGCATGCGGTTTAAAAGCAGCTGTCCCCATGCATCCGGAAGACTGTCCGCAAACACACCAAATAATCCATCAAAATGATCCTTTGCCGGTATAAATACCTGCTTTTTTAAAGGAAGGGAAAAAGGACTGATGGAAAAACCATTTTCGATCCATGCTTCATCATAAGCAAAGGCTGCCTTATGATCCGGTGTCAATGCCAGTGTTCCCACCTTTCTGTCCCCGTACTTCACAGAAAGAATCCTGCTTCTGTCATCCTTCATGAATAACCTCCTCTATACTCCTGTATGGCACCTGTGCAAAGAGATCCCTAAATTCATCTGTCAGCTCCAGTGCCATGGCAATCTTTGTCAGGGAAAGCAGCGATATCTGCCCGCTTCCTTCAAACCGTTTAATGGAGCCATAGCTTACGCCGCTCATAACCGCCAGTTCCTGCTGGGATATAGAACGCCTCTTTCTGATCCTGCGGATCCTTTCAGCTAATTTTTTATCCAGTTCCTCTGCTGTTTCCCATACCAGTTCGTTCAGCTCATTCATAGTTTCTCCTATAGATAATATTTTATCTACTTTTGTTTATAATACATGATTTTAGATAATATTTTATCTACTTCTATCTTACGTCAAAAGGAGTTCGCCGTCCAGTATTCTTTTCCTTATTTCTTTCCCATTTCTGGGAAAACATGCTACAATGTGCATAGCAGACCAGATTTACTGTCATCCTTACTGTGATGAATGATTTTTCTTTGATTTGAGGTTCTTATGGAAACATTTTATCCGGATTATTATTCAGAATTCATCTGCACAGCGGACAACTGTCCCCTTACCTGCTGTCAGGAATGGAAGATTTATGTAGATGATCTTACAAAAGAAAAATGGAAAACACTTACACCTCCGGAATCTGCCGGCGGTCATAAAAAGAATCTCAATTCCTTTACAGAAAAAAAAGAAGGACAACGGGTGATCCGTCTGACTGATGATCACCGCTGCCCTTTTCTTACGAAAAATCTGCTGTGCAGCCTGGTACTTACTTATAATGCTGATATTCTTTCTGAGACCTGTACCACTTTTCCAAGGGAATATCATGATTTTTCTGATCACAGAGAAGCTTCCCTGATGCCATGCTGTCCGGCTGTAATCGACCTGTGGCAGCAGAAAAAACATCTAACCTTCCCGAAGGTTTCTTCTGTCAGCCTAAATCCTGCATTTCTGCTTCGTGAAAAAATAACGGCTCTGGTGCAGGGAGATTCCATCCGGCTGCCTGATCCTTCTCTTCCACTGATGCAGAGCTTCTATATCCTGCAGGAATTATACCGTAAGGAAGAAAAGGGGCAGTCCCTTACTGACGCCGTGATCGAGGACTGCTTCACACCATCCACACTGTCAGAACTGCAAAATGCGATTTATGATCTTCCTGTTTCTGTGACAGACACCATTTGGGAATGCAATGAACTGCTGCAGGATCTGGCTGTCAATTACCTGGAGGAAGGACTGTATGAAGAATATCTGGAGCCGCTGATCACACAGGCAGAACAGCTCAGTGAAATGGCAGAAGACCTTCTTCTTTCCAAATGGGATGCCTTCTGTCTGCAGCTTGAAGCTTTTTATCCACTGCTTCGCAGCTTTCTGGCAAATGAAATGTATTCCGATCTGCTTGCGCCTGATGACACCAGTACAGAACACATGCTGATTCGTCTGCAGTGGACTGCCATCCAGTATGCTGCTATCCGGCAGGCTTTATTTCTGACATATCTGTCAGAAAGCGCAGGAACCCTTTCCTATGAATCTGTAAGACAGACCCTTGTCATCCTTACCCGAATGACCGGATACGAGGAAGAGGATATTTATGAGTATCTGGAAAACAGCTTTGAATCCCTTCTATGGGATTTTGGATATCTGGCATTTATTATGGGGAGCAGTCTATGAAATTTCCATCACTTTTATACTGAGCATTTCTTTTGAGCAGATTCTCCATTCCTGAATATTACAGGACGGCTTTAATTCAAATATTCCATAATATAATCCATTTTCCGTTGTTACTTCACAGATTTCAGCATCTATAAGTATACTCATTTCATGTACATTCCTACCCATAAATGCCTGTTCTCCATTTATTGTCAGGATGCCTGTTTCTGCATCAAACTGAATCTCATTATCATTCACTTCAGCTGCATAGCTTATCCCACCGGCTCCCAATAACTGTATCTGTGTTGCCCGGAAGTCCTCCGGTGTATATTTCAGTTCGCAGGTATTGTCCACGCGGACAAGCTCTCTCGCATTCAGGAAGCTTTCTACCGGCATCATCCGGAGCCGCAGCTCTCCTCCAAGCTGTACTAATGTCAGTTTTCTCGGAAGCCCCATTACTCCCCTGTAATACTTTCCATTATTCTGCGTCCGGAGCCATGGTATCGTAATAACATCCTCCGTTCCAAAGAACGTCTGCGCCGCATAAGGGACTGTCGTCTGATAAGCTTCTCTCCTGATTCCGTCTGTCATAAACTGAAATCCATCAAACTCACCGAGGAAATAAAACCCATCAGCACTCCAGAATACCCACTTTGATCCACCGCCCTCAACAGGTATCTCTCTTAGATCCGGGCATTCCCAGGCCTTATCCAGCTCCAGGGTCTGTGTACACACCCAGCTCTGCAGATTTTCAGAACGGAAAATACCAAACTGGTTTCCTTCCAGAAACAGAACCATATAATATGCCTGACTTTTCTCATGCCAGTAAACCTTGGGATCCCGGTTTTCATCAGCAATATGCTCTATGACTGGCGGATTCACCTTCTTCAGCGTATTCCCCTCATCCAGACTATAAGCAAGATTCTGTGTGAACTTTTTCCTTTCACTCCATTTCGTTTTTCCACCTGCCATAGTGTAGAAAAACAGAAGAGCAGAATCCGGCAGCTCCAGCAGCCCCCGTTCATTTATAATGCCACACCCGGAAAACATAGATCCATTCTCATCAGGGAACATAGCCGTATCCAACTGCTCCCAGTGCAGCAGATCCCTGCTGACAGCATGTCCCCAGCATAAATTTCCCCACTGATTCTGAAATGGATTGTACTGGAAAAACAGATGGTACCGGTCATTCGCATATATAAGACCATTTGGATCATTTATCCAACCGGATTCCGGCGAAAAATGGATCTGTGGTTTATGCTGCACGGTATTCACTCTGTCATCCGAAAATCCTACCGCCTCCAGAAAATCCAGCGCTTCCTCCACTTCTATCGTCATTTCCTGCCCCTTCCATTTTTCTACGTTTAAGGGCGCATAATATTGAAACCGATATGGAGAATTGCCATTTTCAACAGGAATATCAAACTCAAATATCTTTTCACCTTCTGAACAGACTGTAACCATTTTACATGGTGCATCCATGCTTATTGGGAAAAGAATGTATTTTTTCTCAACAATAAAAGATTTCATTCTACGCATTCTCCACAAATAATTTTTTCTTAAGCCAGCTGATCGCCCTGTCAAACCATCCTGCGTATTCCTCTTTAAAAAAGCCAAGATTGGCATCCTCTGCTTTCAGTGATGAAACACCATGCCAGGTATCTTCACCTATTTCCAGCACAAACGGGACATCAAAGGCAGCAAGCCTGCTTGCAAACTGCAGCGAATTATCCACTGGCACTACCGGATCTGCACATAAATGGAACAGAAAAGCCGGTGGTGTATCTGATGAAACAAACCGCAGAAGATTTATTTTTTCATAGTCCTCTTTCTCTGGCTGCTCTTTTCCCGTTATGTACCGGTTACAGTTTATCATCATTTCAGCCTGTTCCTGATTCAGCACACTATGATTTTCAAAGCCGAAATTCGTAACAGCATAACCCAGGACCATTGCAGCCGGCTTCAGCCACTCTGCCGGTACCTGAAACTTTTCTTTCATAAATTCCTGATTCCACATCACGCCAAGTGATGCAGCAAGATTTCCGCCTGCGGAAAATCCGCACACAACAATCCTTTTCTCATTGATACACAGCCTTTCTGCATTCTGATGAAGAAAGCACATTGCCTGTGCCAGATCATAAAGTGCCCCGGGAAATGCAGCTTTTTCACAGACAGAATAATGAAGCACAAAGGACTGATAACCAGCTGCCATAAAGCGAAGTGCTACCGCCTCTCCTTCTCTTTCCGTAAATCCCGCATATCCGCCACCCGGCAGGATAATTACAGCAGGTCTCCGGTCACATCCGATAATTTCATCGTTCTTTTCCATGCAATAGGAAGTTAATGTCACATCTTCTCTGCCTTCCCACAGATTTATCGTGTTTGTATACATATTTTTCACCTAACCCTTCACCGAAGATGATGTCAATCCTTCAACGATATATTTTTGTCCTATCAGAAATACAACTAAAATAGGCAGCAACGCTACTGTTACCCCGGCAAGTACCACAGATTTATTACCGGATCCCATATAACCCTTCATTGCCGCCACACCCAGCGGTACTGTCATCTTTTCCCATTTGCTTACAAATACATAGGGAATAAAGTAATCATTCCATATGGAATTAAAATTCAGAATGATCAGTGTAACAATCGTACTTTTCACCATTGGGATCACGATCTGCCAGCACGTTCTGAAATGACCGGCTCCATCAATCTTAGCCGCCTCAATGATTGCATCCGGAACAGAAGCGATTGACTGTCTCATCAGAAATATTCCGAATGCATTAAACACAGAAATCAGAATAATAGAGCTTAATGTATTAATCAGATTCAGCTTACTCATCATAATATAGACGGGAATGATCGTTGCCTGCACCGGAATCATCATCGACATCAGAAATGCCATAAACCAGAAATTACTGCCTGCAAACTTGATCTTTGCAAATGCATAGGCTGCCATAGAGCAGATAATAATCTGTGCTGTGATCGTAACTCCCGTAACAATTGCACTGTTAAGGAACATCCCTGCAAACGGCAGATCTGATCTGAACAACTGGATATAATTCTCAATCATGAAGCGTTCCGGCAAAATGGCAGGTGGCAGTTTGAACGCTTCTGCCGGTGTGCGCATAGATGAGGAAAACATATACATAAACGGAATAAATACAACAATTCCACCAAGCAGTACCAGAAACGAAATTATGAAATTGGATATTTTCTTTTTCAATTTAATCATAATGCACCCACCTGTTACTTGTTATAAACTGAACACATGTAAGTATCATAATACCAACCACAAAAAACAGTGATATTGCACACGCATATCCCATATCCTGCTTTTGGAAAGCTGTTTCATAAATATACATGGCAATGGTACGTGTTCCATCCATCGGCTCTCCCTTTGTCATGAGCATAGGAATATCAAATGTTTTCAGCTCTGTGATCACATACATGATCAGATTCAGAAGAATCGTTGGGGTTAACTGCGGTATCGTGATATAAAAGGCTGTCTGTACAACTCCGGCTCCATCCAGGGAAGCCGCTTCGAAGTAGTCCTTTGATATATTCTTGATCCCCGCTATGAAGGTCAGCATGGCAAATCCTGTCAGCCTCCATACCTCAATTCCAATAATTGTTTTTAAAGCCACCTTACGATCTGTCAGCCAGCCCACAGCTTCAAACCCGATTTTTTGAATATAGTAATTAAGCAATCCACCATCTGCAGACAGGATATTTGACCAGATAACCGCAATATATACCGGTGCAACGATGAGCGGGAAAAAATAAAACAGCCTGACCAGATAGTTAAATACCGGACTCCTTTTATTAGCAATCAATAGCGCCAGGAAAAGGCCTACTACTATATTTAAAATGACAGAGAAAAAAGCTAGAAAAATAGTGTTTTTTGTAACTGTCCAAAGTCTTCCATCCGTGAATATCTTGGCAAAATTGGAAAATCCTGTCCATTGTGGTACAGAAAACAGATTATATTTTGTAAAACCCAGACATACCATTGCTATGACAGGGATCAAAACAAAAAACAGAAACAATATGATTGCAGGAAGTATAAATAAATACCCTGTCAGATTTTCTTTTTTCTTCTTCATAAATTTCCTCTTTCATTTCCAGCGCAGCTTTGCTCTGAGGGATCCCGCCTCTGTAAATATCATAGCGGGATCCTTCAGAATCAGACCATCAGACTACTTCAGATCCGCAAACGACTGCTTCAGTTCTGTATCTGCATTTGTTACCGCATCCTGAACAGAACTTGCGCCTGAGAATACAGCACTGAACATGGAGTTGGTAATTCTTTCGAGATCAGAATAATTCATAGGAGAAGGAAGTGCTTTTCCGCCCTCCAGTGATTCAAAAAACAGCTTTGCATTCGGACACTGGGATAAATAACCCTCATCCTCACTTAATGAATATCTTACAGGAACGCAGGTGCCACTTGCGCACTTTTCTTTTCCTGTTTCTACCGAAGTCAGCTCTTTCATTAATTCATATGCTTCCTGTGGGTGCTCAGATTTACTGTAAATTCCCACACCGCCTACACCAAATCCAACTTTGGCATCTTCACTATTTGTGGGCATGGGCACAACATCTACATCTTCAAATCCATTTGCCTTATAGCTCGGGAAGGGCCAGATTCCTGTTGCGATCATGGCAACACGCCCTGCTGCAAAGAGGCTGGTCGCATCGGTTGTTGTTTCCGGAACCGGCATACTCTTATCCTCATTAACAAGGCTATTAAGAAATTCAACGGTTTCCGTTGCCTTGGGATCAGAAAGATTGGAATCTGTCCAGTCGTCATTAATGTAATCACTTCCATTTGACATAAACCAGCCCGCAAGCCATGCAGGGGACAGTGATGTGCCAAATCCATACACCTTGGAGTCTCCTTCTCCGGTTGTCAACTGCTTTGCAATGCTTCTGAATTCATCCCATGTCCATCCATCATACGGGATTTCAATTCCAGCCTCCTGAAACATCTTGGTATTCACATGTACAACTGCATCATTACAGTCAGTAGGAAGCTCATACAAGTTCCCATCTATCGTAAATACATCTGTTGTCGAATCCACAAAATCATCCATCATAGCCTGTCCTTCAGGATCAGCCGCAATCAGATCATCCAAAGGAAGCAACACATTATTTTTTACAAGCATCTGAGTTCCCTCAATCGCTACATGGACAACATCCGGTGCCTGACCGGAGCCGATCTGGATCAGAAGCTTATCACAATATTCACCCCATGTACTTCCGGATGTATAGCTTGCATCTACCTTACAGTTCGGATGACTGGTTTCAAATCTGTTGATCGCATTTTCAAAAATTTTCTTTTCTTCTTCATTAGCCATTACTGATACGGAAAGAACAATCTGCTCATCAGAGGAGGCCTGTCCCGATGCAGCTTCACTTGCCACTTCCGTTGTTTCTCCACTTTCCGTATTCTGTCCCTGACCGCTTCCGCATCCACAGAGAGTCGTAAATACCATTACTGATGCAAGTATCATACTTATAATTTTCTTTTTCATACTTTCCCTCTTTTCTTGTGTGATCATTTTGTTTCATCAAATGGCCTTTTGATAAACTGTTTCGTTCTGTATCAAACCGGTTCGATTCTTCTGTTAAAATATTTCCCTTTTATAAAATCCCGGACTATTAAGATCCAAAATTTTATAAGAGAGAATTACATTTCAGCAACATGTTTGACTTTTTCATATCGAACCCGTTCGATATGTACATATCATACAACATATGTTTCTCTGTTGTCAATAGGATTCGTGATTTTCCATTACTATTATTTTATGTAGTTTCTCCTTTTCTCAGGCAGACATCCAGTATTCTTCTGTCATCTGGATTTTCTATTCCTTTAATTCTTTCAATAAGAAGTTTTACTGCTTCCCTGGCAAGCTGCTGGACATCCTGATAGACAGAGGTAATCGTAACGGCTCCCATTCTGGTCACATCTGTGCCATCATATGCTATGATCTTTAATTCCTCAGGTATCTGCCGTCCCTGCATCCTCGCCTCTTTCAGATAGGCAACTGCGATCAGATCTGACCCGTATACAGCATCAATATCAGGATATGCTGAATAGATTTTCTGAACAAAGGAATAAAACTCATCAAAGCTCCACCTGTTCCATGGCGCTTCTTCTGTACACACAGTAACTCCTGCCTCCAGAAGCTTCTTTTCAAAGGCATAATGATGAAGATGGGCCGGTGTATTTACATTTCTGCTTCCCATGATCTGTAATACCTTTTTGCATCCGCAGCGCAGCAGTTCTTCTGCGGCAAGTGTTCCGCCCTTTTCATGGTCAGACATGACGATCGGAATAGATTCGTTAATGTAGCGGTCCAGACTGACAATCGGCCTCACAACTCTATTATAATCCTCTATATCCAGAGAATGCGTTCCCATAATGATCCCGTCCATCATCTGGCGGTTCAGCATATCAATATATTCTTTCTCACCATTTTCTTCATGAACCGTACTGCAGAGCATGGTTTTATAGCCCTCTTTATACAGCTCCATTTCCGCATACTTGGCAAATGAACCAAAGAAAGGATGCGCAATATCCGGCAGGATCAGACCAACAATATTTGTCTTGCTGTGATACAGATTCCTTGCCAGCTCATTCGGAATATAATTTAATTCCTGCATTGCCGCTTCTACTTTTTCACGGGTTTTGTCCGATACATACCCACTTTTATTTAATACCAAAGATACTGTACTGGTCGAAACATGTGCCAGTTTAGCAACATCACGGATCCCTGCCATACCATGTACTCCTGTTCATTATTGCGACTTCTTCATCATTGTAGCAGATAACCTCCAAAAAGTCAGCAAAATCAAATATGGACTTCTGCATTAATAATTTATATTTTATCTATTGCTTTCGCCAGAGAAGATAGTTAAAATAATCACAAACAGAAAATACTGGAATTTCATGTGAGGAAATGATTATGATCAAATTGATTGCTACTGATATCGACGGTACTCTTGTGAAAGATGGTACCCTGCAGATTGATCCTGAATATATGACAGTCGTTGACAAATTAATCAGAAAGGGGATCCACATCGCTGTCTGCTCCGGGCGGCAGTTTGTCAGTGAGCAGAAGCTGTTCGCCCCTGTCCGTGATGATCTGCTTTATATCACAGATGGTGGTACTGTCGTCAGAACACCAAAGGAAATCCTGCAGGTTTCCACTATGCCGGATAATGTCTGGAAAGGCATGTGTGAGATGGTCCACGAGGATCTGCCGGACTGTGACTGCTATATCTCTACGCCAGACATAGGTTACGCTGAAAATGAAAACAGCCAGATGTTCCGCTGGCTGAGAGATTCCTATGGTTATAATATCTGTGCCGTGAAGGACCTGATCGATTATTCACCGGCAGATGTGATCAAGTTCACGGTTTATCACTCTTCTGCCTGTGAAGAAAAATGTGCACCACTTTTCACACCGGCATGGAAGGACAAATCACTTCTTGCTCCTTCAGGCAAAGAATGGGTAGACTGCAATCCGCTTGGTGTCAGCAAGTGGACAGCTCTTTCCCATCTGCAGGAATATCTGGGAATCCTCCCGGAAGAAACCTGTACCTTCGGCGACAACCTGAATGATATCGAGATGCTGGAAAATGCCGGCTTAAGTTTTGCTGTTTCCAACAGCCGTGAGGAAGTGCGGGCTGCAGCCAAGGAGATCTGCCCGCCCTACTGGGAGAACGGTGTCCTGCAGATGCTGAAGCGGTTCCTGTAGACGGCAGTTTACTAACTGACAGTGGAGGCTGATCAGCAGAGAATTTCTGTTCTTTGTGTGATCAGCCTTTATATTCTACGCTCCTTCCGTCCAGGTACCGCTTCACAGTCAAACAGTGCCAGCGCCTGATTCACCTTGTCCATACGCACAGTTTCCTTCCCCTGCTCCAGATCACGGACAAACCGGAGCCCCAGTCCTGTTCTCATGGCAAATTCTTCCTGCGTTAATCCCAGTTTTTTTCTTTCCTGTTTTACATAATCACCAATTCTGCTCATGATTTTATATTATACCATATCAGGTATAATTTCAAACATTTATGACATAAATATACCTCATCAGGTATAATAATTATATCAAGTGCATTTTTATACCCGATAAGATATATCAGTTTCAAAGTCTTAATGCTGCTTTCTATAATTTTTTGGCGATACCCCCATTACTTTCTTAAAGGTCCTGCTGAAATGATCATAACTGTTAAACCCAACCTGCTCTCCTATTATCTGCAGAGAATAATCTGAATTTTTCAACAACCTGACTGCCTGATCGATCTTACATTTATTTACGATTTCATTGTAATACATATTGGTATACATCTTGATCATCTTGCCAAGATAAGCCGTATCATATCCGAAAAACTCTGCCACAGCACCCAGCGTTATGTTTCTATAATTGCTTTTTATATATGTCAGAATCAGGGATATTGGTATATTTGACCCAATTTCAGTCTGATAGCAGGAAGAAACCCTTGTATGACTTCTTAATACTTCTGCCAGCAGAAGGCTTAAATATAAATTTTCGATCTCATTTGTGTACGGCCGCATAGAAATCGATTCTATCAGCATATTTCTGATCGTATTGGTGATCCTCCTGTTTGGCACGCAGTTCATCAAAAGATAATTATGTGATGGCAGGTAAAGACAGTTTCCAAAAAAGGAAGCAAGTATACTGTCTCCTTGCAAAACATTATAAAATGAATGTTCAAATGTACTTTTTCGAATCAGGACATCCAATAAAACAGTATCCCTGTCCAACTCCACATCATGATCTGTATAAGGCGAAATAATGCAAAAATCCCCTGCTTCCAGTACCTTTTTCTCCTTTTCAAAATGCAAAATTCCCGTTCCGGAAAGCAGATATGCTATTTCAAAGAAATCATGCTGATGTATCTTGATTGCTTCATAAAAAAAGGGCATGATAATATCAACATCTCTCTGTGCAAATGCATCTGTTTTTTCTGATATCAGTGACTGATAATCTTTGGGATGATTCAGAAAATAAGTAATATCGACCGGCATCATATCATGTATTTTTTTCAGGCTTTCAAAATCTGTGCCATCCCACTCTGCATAATCTGGATAAATTAATCCTTTCTGATCTGTTTTATACTTTTCCATCTGCACAACTGCTTCTGCAAAAGTTATCTTTTTCCCATACTTTTCATAATACTGCGAAAGATACTTCTGAATATCCTTTACATACATATAATGTCGTTTTATCATACCTCATTCCTCCCTGCTTTCCGTTTTTATCATATCATACAATACATTTTCTCAGAACATGCATCACTGATTTTGTCGAAATCACCACTACTTTTTCAATGTATTTCTCCTCGTCTGATAGTATGATGATCACACGAAAGGAGAAAACCAATTATGCGAAAAGAAAAATGGAATGACAACTGGCTGTTCTGGGAAGACAAAGACAGCTTTGCCCTTCTCTGGGATATTCCGGAAAAGGCAGTCCCCATCTCTCTTCCCCATGATGCCATGATCCAGAAGCCGGCAACACCCGACAGTAAAAACAAAGGATGTACCGGTTACCATGATGGCGGAAACTATTGCTATGCCAAGCGCTTCTTTGTTCCGTCTGAAGCCCTTTATAAAACGATCCTGTTCAAATTTGAAGGGGTGTACATGAATGCCATGGTATACATCAACAATCAGCTTGCTGCACAATGCCCCAATGGTTACTCGACTTTTTATGTAAAAGCAGATGATTATCTTATTTACGGACAGGAAAACGAAATCCGTGTTTCTGCCAAAACAGAGGCCATGACTAACAGCCGCTGGTACAGTGGCAGCGGCATATACAGAGATGTTTACTATCTGGAAGCCTCAAAACTTCATCTGGCACCTGACGAAACCCGGATCACCTGTAAAACAGCAGATCCTTCTTATGCTTCCCTCGAAATTGATCTGCAGGTGGAAAATGATACTGCACATCCTAAAAATGTATGTGTGAAATCTGTGATCAGAGATAAAAATGGTGTTGAAAAATTTCATACCCATTCCATCCTGCATCTCTCTGCCGGAGAAAAAAGACATGCCATTCAGCAGGCTCTGATTACCAATCCTGATTTATGGGATGACGAAAATCCTGTTCTTTACTGCTGCAGCACAGAACTATATGAAGACTCTGCCCTTATAGATTCTGAAACCACCAGCTTTGGTATCCGTTCTCTTGCTCTTGATCCTGTTCATGGGCTGCAGGTTAACGGAAAAACCATCAAGCTCCGTGGTGCGTGTCTGCACCATGACAGCGGATTTCTTGGTGCTGCTACTTACGAAGACGTGCAATATCGCCAGATCAGACGACTGAAACAGGCCGGATTCAATGCGATCCGTATGGCGCATAATCCTATGGCACCAGCCATGCTGAGGGCCTGTGATGAACTCGGTCTTTATGTTATGGATGAATTTTCTGATATGTGGACCAGGAGCAAAAATGATTTTGATTATGCTCTCTATTTTCACGACTGGTGGGAAAAAGATCTGACGTCCATGGTAAAGAAAGACTATAACCACCCCTGTGTGATCATGTATTCCATTGGCAATGAAATCCCGGAAATTGGCACTGCCTATGGCGAAAAGCTTTGCAGCAGACTTGCAAAAAAAACAAAGGAGCTGGATCAGACACGCTTTACCACACTTGCAGTCAATGGATTTTTCGGTGTTGGAAACAAGCTGCATCAGATCGTGGCTGATGTAGAAGCAGCGCTTCCTGCGTTTGAGAGGGATAATGATACCGTAAATGATTTTCTTGCCAAAGTGGATAAGCACGTAGACAAAATTGTTTTACACCCCATTATCTCCGACTGTCTGGATAACCTGGATCCATACCTTGATATTGTCGGATACAATTATATGGCAAACCGCTATCCTAAGGATCTCGAAGAAAGACCTATGCGGCTTATTGTCGGAAGCGAAACTTATCCTCCCACAATAGCCAGGAACTGGCGTCTGACGGAATCACTGCCTAATGTAATTGGCGATTTTACATGGACAGGCTGGGATTACATTGGTGAAGCCGGTATCGGTATTCCCGGTTATGCCCCTGGTACTGGTGGCATGGGTGCAGAATATCCCTGTCAGATCTCCTACTGTGGAGACATTGACCTTACCGGTTTTCGCCGTCCTATGTCCTACTTAAGGGAAATTATCTTTCACAGACGCACGGCTCCTTATATAGCTGTACAGAATCCTTCCCATTTTGGAGAAGAGATGCTTCCTTCTCCCTGGATTTTAAGTGATTCCTCTGCAAACTGGAACTGGTCTGGATATGAAGAAAAACCTGTTATCATCGAAGTTTTTTCCGCCGGAGATTCTGTTGAACTGTTCCGCAATGGACAGTCCCTTGGCCTGAAGCCTGCCGGAATTAACACCGGATACCGGGTTCTGTATCAGACCACTTATGCTCCCGGCACTCTGGAAGCAGTGTCTTATGAAAATAATGTAGAAATTGGTCGCCATATGCTGTGTACCACCAAAAAAGGAGTAAAATATATTCTATCTCCTGAAATTCTCATACAGGATCATTTAATTTATATAGATATCAGCTATTCGGATGAAGATAACAGATGTGTCCCAGATCAGGACCAGATGATCTCCGTCACCTGTGAAAATGCTGAGATACTGGCTCTTGGAAATGGGGATCCCAGAAACACTATTCCTTACCAAACCACGCAGTGTATGACTTTTGAAGGGCGTGCCCTTTTAATCCTGAAACAGACAGGCCCTGATCCTGTGAAAGTTACACTTATTTCTGAAAATAAGATTACAAATGAGCTTATAATAAAGGAGGATGACTTATGGAACGAGAAGATAAATTAACGCTCGCTGAACGATTCAGTTTTGGTATCGGTGAATTACCAGGCGCCGCAAATGCTATTATTGGTGCTTTCCTGATGATGTTTTATACCGACAATATAGGAATGGCTGCCGGTGCTGTAGGAACCATGTTCCTGATCTCACGTATCTTTGATGGTATTTCTGACTTAATAGCAGGAAATATTGTAGACAGAACCAAGACAAAATGGGGAAAAGCAAGACCCTGGCTCCTCTGGCTTGGTATTCCGATCGGCCTGTCAGTTGCCCTGCTTACCTGGGTTCCTGAAAATGCTTCTTCAACCACCCAGATGATATATGCTTTTCTGACCTATAACTTATTCATGTCCATTTTATATACTATGGTAAATGTTGCCAAAAGTGCTCTGATGGCGCTTATGACGCAGAATCCCATAGAACGTGCAAAGCTGGCAAAATACTCTGTTTTATTTGGCCTTGGTGGTTCCATGATCGGCTGCTCAGTTGCCTTTCCTCTTATTAATGCACTTGGTGGAGATATCAGTGCCTGGCGTGGTGCTTTTGCTATCTTCGGTACTATTACTTCTATTGGTGTTCTGCTCTCCTTTGCATTATCTCATGAGCATATTAAATCAGTAGAGGAAACAGTCGGTACCGGTGTCAGAGAAAAAATAAGTTTCTGGACAGGCTTAAAGCTGTTTGTTCAAAACAAGTATTTTATTTTCACTCTGATCACAAACTTCCTGATCAATCTGTCCAATAACTTAAATTCCGGTTCTCAGACATATTTTTACAAATATGCAATGAACAATGAAATGCTTACAACAAGCCTGAACCTTTTTAACTTGGTTCCTATGGTATTCAGCGTTATGTTCCTTGGAGAACCATGTATCAGAAAATGGGGCAAAAAGAAGAGCCTCTACATTGGTGCTACCGGACAGATTCTCAGCTATGCGGTCAGAGGTCTGGCTGCCATTACTGGAAATATTCCTCTTCTTACTTTCGGAACCGTTTTAGCAGGTATTACTCTCGGTCCCATTGCCGTGTCCAACAATACTCTTCCTGCGGATGCTGTAGATTATGGTGAATACCTTACTAACAAGCGAATTGAAGGAATGGGATCTTCCGTTCTTACATGCGCTAACAAGCTTTCTACCGGTCTTGCCGGAGCCATGGTTGGATGGGTACTTTCTCTGACAGGCTTTGTTGCAAATGCTGTTCAGAGTGCGTCAACCAACAATGCCATCGCCTTTCTGTTTGCCTGGGGTCCCGCTATCCTTCTCGTACTGGAAATGATTCTTGTCAAATGCGTATATCGTTATGATGAAGAACGACCTGTTGTTATGGATGAACTTCAAAAGAGAAAAGAAAAGACGGCATTATAAGATAAACCTATCCTGCTAAAAGACCGTAAAATGAGTCCTTAATTAAAAAGATGCCAGTTCCGGCAAATACCGGTTCTGGCATCTCTTTGTATGACTCTTTTTTCCTGTTACTTTCCAAAATACCCCCGGATCTCTTCCATCCGCTGCAGCTGCTTCACCTGGAACGGGCATCTCTTATTGCAGTGTCCACACTGTACGCAGTCGTCTGCTGTTTTTCCGAGTGTAAGATAATGCTCTTTTGCCAGCGGATCCCCAAGCTTTGCCAGATCATAATACTTGTTGATCAGGGCAATATCAAGGCCTGCCGGGCAGGGATGACAATGTCTGCAGTACACACATTTTCCTACGGAATCATCCGGTGTAAAGGAACCGATCACGGAATAATCCCGCTCTTCTTCCGTGCTGTCCAGATAGGAAAGGATCTCCTGAAGCTGACTGATATTTCCAGGGCCTCCAACAACAGTCATGACACCTGGCTTATCCAGTGCATACTGGATACACTGTGAGGTCGTCAGTGCCCGATGGAACGGTGACTTGGCCTCATCCAGAAGCTGTCCTGCATTAAAGGGCTTCATAACAGAAATGCCAACGCCTTCCTTTTCACAGCGGCGATACAGCTCCTGTCTCTCTCCTGTGCCTCCGATTGCAAAATCCCCCTGTCCAAAATCATACATGGGATTAATGGAAAACATCATGACATCCAGAATCTGAAGATCCAGCACACGATTTGCCAGTGCCGGTGCATGGGTAGATAAACCGATATGCTTTACCACACCCTGTTCCTTCATTTCCATCAGGAATTGCAGGATCCCGTTCTTTTCATAGACCCTGAGGTCTGATTCCTCATCCAGACAGTGAATGAATCCAATATCAATATAATCAGTCTGAAGCTGTTTCAGCTGCCAGTCCACTGACTTTTTTACTACATTTAAGTTTGTAGTCCAGCCATATTCCCCGGAAGTATAGTCTGCCCCGAAATGAACCTGAAGCATTGCCTCTTTCCGGCGGTTTTTCAGTACCTTCCCATAAGCAGGGAAAATCGTGGCATGGCCGCCTGCCATATCGAAATAATTAATGCCCTGATCCAGTGCATATTCTACTGTGCGGATGATATCCGCTTCCTTCTGTTCTCCAACTACGGAGGATCCCATTCCGATCACGCTGATCTTTTCGCCTCCATGAGGCAGTGTACGATATTCCATTTCCATCCTTCTTTCTGCAACCTGCTCTTCTCTGCATTCATTCCACGGAGATACCAAAGCTTTCGTATCTCTGCTGTATACCTGTTGTCTTATTCTGAATCCTTTACAATTTTACTTTCCGGCAGATATTTCCGGATCATTCTGCAGATCTCATTCATGTTGACCGGTTTGGAAATATAATCATTCATACCATTGCCTAGCAGTCTTTCCCTGACACCGGATATGGCATCGGCAGTGATCGCTATGATCGGCGTATTCTGATTGATCCCGGCTTTGCTCCGGATACTCCTGGTTGCTTCTTCTCCATTCATGACCGGCATGTGACTGTCCATAAAGATCATATCGTAAATTTCTGTTTCTGCAAGTTCAACAGCCTCTGCTCCATTTCTTGCCTCTCTGATCGTAAGGTCAAGTGGCTCCAGCATGGCTTTTATTACTTCCCGGTTGATCTCATTATCGTCTACAAGTAAAATTCTGGCTCCCCTGGTAACAAAGACACAGTCCTCGCCTTTGGGAACCGGATCCAGATATTTCACTCTTACTTTTCCTGACTCATTTGTTCTTTCCGTTACCATCTTCTGTGGAAGCCGGAATGAAAACGTGCTTCCTTCCCCATATCGGCTCTCCGCACTCACTTCGCCGCCCATACTGTCGATAAAGTACTTGCTGATAGCAAGACCGATCCCGGTACCTTCCTTGCTGTGATTCTTTTCCACATTCAACTGGCTGTACATGGTAAAGAGCCTTCCCATATCCTCCTGACGGATCCCCTGTCCAGTATCCTTTACCGTATAAGTTAGTACTGCATAACCATCTCCCATATCCTTACATTCCAGCGTCACATCTATTTGTCCGGATTCGGTATACTTGATCGCATTGGAAGCGTAATTCAGCACCACCTGCTTCAGCCTGACAACATCACCCTCAAGCTCCTTTGGCAGATCTTCCTGGATATGATAATAAATGGGAACCTTCTTACTGATATTTCTGGCCTCTATGATCACTTTCATATCTTCTACCAGTGATTCTGTCGTATAGGTATCGATAACAATATTCATTTTGCCTGCCTCAATTTTGGACAGATCCAGAATATCATTGATGATCTCCAGAAGACCTGTAGAAGAAGATTTGATCACACGCAGACATCGTCTGAGGTCATCATCCATGTCTTTACGCATTGCTACGTCTGCCATCCCGATGATCGCATTCATGGGTGTCCTGATCTCATGAGACATGGCTGACAGAAATTCACTCTTCTGCCTGTTGTCCTCTTTGGCGCTGTTTCTCTCTTCCATCATCTGTCTGGCTCTTTTTACCAGCAGATAAAGAACCGAATTAACCACCATATACTCGATTGTAAAACCGATCAGATAGGCAATATAGATCGTAAGGTGCGGTCTTCCAAGATAGATAACCTCATACTTATCCGCAGAATTGATATACAAAGCCACTGCCATCACCGCATAGGACATGATACTGGTTTTTATCACCAGCTGCGGCTCAAAATAAAGACAACTGAACAGGGGAACCAGAATATAGGTAATATAAATACCAATATGATTATTCGTCCCGAGTACCCCGATAAAAACAGCAAGCATACAGAGTGTATAATATTTCACCACATGATCCGATCCAAACCGGATCAGGATACTTGGTGTTATGGTAATAAACAGACCGGCGATCAGAATGATCAGCGTATAGTCCCTTCCAAATTCAAATACCCCTGCTACAGAGCACCCTACCAGGATCAGGATGATGACCGTACAGCAGGCCAGCATTCTGGCTATCATACGGTTTACCTGTTTTGTGTTTTCTTCAAAAGTAATATTTCTGTCTCCCACTGTTTTCCCCTGTCGCCTTTACCTATGCTGACACTCCGTCTTTCAGTGTCATTTCTATATCCTTTACATTGATCGGTTTTGAAATGTAACCGTTCATACCTACATCTCTGCAGCTTTTTCTGTCGCTGGCAAAGGTATTGGCTGTCATGGCAAAAATAGGAATATCTCTGTCGCTCCTGTCACTTCTCCGGATAACCCTGGTTGCCTCCAGTCCGTCCATGACCGGCATCTGCATATCCATAAAGATCGCAAAATATTCTCCCGGTCTGGATTCATTATATCTGTTTACCCCAACCTCTCCATTTTCAGCCCAGTCCACAGTAAGACCGATGCTCTGCAGCAATTCTGTTGCGATCTCGGCATTCAGAGAATTATCTTCTACCAGAAGGACCTTCTTTCCGCTGAATTCAGATACGCCGTTTTCTTCATCCTTTCCTGGCGCAAGAACAGCCATCCTCTGCTCCTGTGTTGCATCAGGAAAAGGAATTTCAACGCTGAACATGGTTCCCTCATCCAGCTTGCTTTCTATCTGGAGCGTTCCCTGCATCAGATCAGTCAGTCCCTTAACCACTGACATGCCAAGTCCCGTTCCCTGTGTTTTGGAAATCCTGCTGTCCTCTGCTCTTGTATATTCCTCGCAAATATGCTGGATAAATTCTTCTGTCATGCCAATTCCATCATCCCGGCAGGTAAAGCGATAATGTCCTTCCGGCAGGCACTGCAATGCTACATCAATATGTCCGCCTGTTCCTGTATACTTGATGGCATTGGAAATAATATTGATCATGATCTGACTGTACCTGTTGGCATCCCCGATCACCACACAGTCTTCCCTGTCACAGGTAACTGTGATCTGCTGGTCCTTCTTTTCTGCCAGAGGTTTCAGTATTTCCACACTGTTTTTTACACATTCAGCAGGGTTAAACGGTTCCTTGACCAGTTCTATGTAACCATGCTCCAGTTGATTGACATCCAGGATGGAATTGATCAGCACAAGCAAATAGTTTCCTTCTGTCGTGATGCTGTCCAGTGCTCTTTCCAGTCTTGGAACATCATATTTGTACTTCTGTGCGATCTGTGTCATGCCAAGAACCACGTTAAGAGGGGTCCTGATATCATGACTCATCTTGGAGAAGAAATTCTGTTTGGATTCATTTGCTTCCTTGGCTTCTCCAAGAGCTACCGCCAGTTCATCCGAAATTTCTCTCTGCCTGTTTCTGCTCCTGGTCATCTGCAGATACAGAAGCAGAAGAAAGACCACAAGGATCAGTCCACCGGCGATCATCACCAGGGAAACCGGATGATCAAACAGATATTGCAGTGCCGTCGGCGTTGCTGTTTCCTCCAGATAGGACTGTACTACTTCCGTCCCCATCCGTTCTGCCACATTCTCCAGTGTCTTTTCCCAGATTCCATAAAAAAGATATGAGTCACTGGCATTTACTCCCATTCCGATACTGATCACCACACCTGGTACAATATCCACACGGAGCCTGTTCTGGAGATCATCTCTTGCCAGTTTCTGGGCTGTATAGGATGGCATCAGTGCACCGTCAGCCTCTCCGCTGATAATTGCTTCCACACACTGTGCATTATCATTCAGTTCAAGGATCTCCACCTCCGGCCAGACTGCAGAGAGTGTTTTCTTCAGGGAAATATTTCCATCAACTACCGCCAGCCTTCTGATCTTTTCAGAGGCACCTCGGTTACGGAGAACGGATACCGTGGTCGTCAGATAAGAACCTGTCTGCTTATACCTGGCACCATCGCTGCCTTCAAAAGCATCATCCATGTCAATCCAGATATCGGCGTTTCCTTCCTTAAGTACCTGCTCATATTCTTCTCTTGTAGAAACCGGCATGATCTCACAGGAAAGTCCGATCTCTGCTGCGGTTGCCCGGAAAAGATCTGCACTGATCCCGTACGCTTCTCCATCCTCATACCAGGAGTAGGGATTCGCATCAGGATTCATTACTCCCCGGACCACCACATTATTTTCCTTCATCTGTTTCAGAAGCGCCCGCTCTTCTCCTGTCAGCTCCGTACTTTTACTCTGTGACCCGTAGTACTTGTTGTACAGCTCTGTACGCCAGTTCGGTGTCTCAAGATTCATCTGATCAAAGGCCTCATCCAGTTCAGTGATCAGCGCCTGGTCTTCTTTTCTGGCAATAATATAATAAGGTGTCTGTCCGAAGTTCTCAATGATCTGCTCATCCTCCGGGACACCGATATAACTGTCTACCAGTGCATCCACCTCACCACTGATCAGTGCTGCTGACAGTTCTGTAGGGGTATCATAGTACTGGATATCACAGGAAAATCCTTTTTCTTTCACAAAGGCAAGAAATCTGTCATTATAAGTATGCCTCTCAAGAAGTCCGATACGGAGGCCGTCATAAGTAGAATAATCCCCTGCTATCACTTTGTTATTTCCTACCTTTATATTCATGCAGGTAGTTGCCGTTATCGCCGGATGCTTGGAATAAACAAACTCCTCTGCCCTTTCCTCTGTCCACTTTGCTGCAGTGTAAATATCAATTTCACCATTGCGCAGCATATCAATACATTCCGCAGCAGTTTTATCATACCCCGTATAGGAAAAAGTACATTGTAGATATTTAGAGAGTCCCTGCATCATCTCATATCCATAACCGGTTTTGTTTCCATTTTCATCCTGCATGTGGTAGCAGTCAAACGCATAAAATGCCACTGTATAATCCGGTGTTTCCACCCGGTCGATCGTTTTGGCATATACTGGTGTACAGACTATAGCAGACAGCATGATCCCAAGCATCAGCCAGGCCGCACTTTTCCTGATCTTATTTTTCATTTATTTTCTGTACTCCCGCTTCACTACATCCTTTTTCCGGTACTTCTTTACCTCATAAAGCTTTTCATCTGCCTGCGTCAGCATTTCCTGCAGGGACGTTACCTGTTCCGCCGGCAGGTTCACTGCACCTGCTGAAACAGTAATATTATAGACCTTACTGCTTCCCCTGTTGAAGGAATGGAAGTCACGGTAGATATCCTCGATCAGCTTCCTTCCATCGTCTTCTTCCTCTGTGATCATCAGACAGGCAAATTCATCTCCGCCGATCCTTCCTGCAATCCCTCTGTCTTTCATCCGTTCAGACAGAATGGCACTGATCAGCTTAATGGAAAAATCTCCCTCTTCATGTCCGTATCTGTCATTGATGATCTTCAGATTGTTCATATCCACATAGATTGCCAATACATGCTTTCCGCTTTCTCTGGCTTCCCTGATCAGCTTTTCTCCTTCAACCTCAAATCCCCGTCTATTCCAGATACCTGTCAGTCCGTCGGATTTGGAAAGATTGTCCAGTGCAATATTATTTTCTTTCAGCGCATGGAGGCTGTCCTCCAGCTCTGCTGTATTTTTTCATTGGCCTTCAGAAGCGTGATCATCTTTGCTGCGGAGCTCATCTGGTTGATCAGGAACTCTCCATTTAAGAATACCTGCTCTGTCAGATTACAAAATACCAGTCCGTAAATGATCTCATTTGAAAAAAGAGGTGCACACATAAATGTGGTCTCGCCTTCTGTTCCCTGCAGGCTTCTTCTGAACAGCGATGACAGCGGCGTTTTCTGTACGATTGCAGGGATTGTCTCTACCTTTCCATTTCGCAGGACCGCTTTCAGATAAAGTTCCTCCGGTGCTTTGAAATACTCACCGGAAAGATGCATCATCGGTTCTGCAAATGTATAGATACAGGCATTTTTTATGCCAAGCCATTCCAGATTGCTGATCATGGATGCATAACTCAGATCATTTCCCTTTTCAAAGGAAAGCGCATCCCGGATAAACATTTTCATGGCATAATTTTCTTTTTCTTTATTCTCTGACATTTTGCCAAGTTCAGTATCTGTCGTCTGCAATATCTTCCTGTATATGGTAAAATACAGCTTCTGCAGTTCATATCTGTCTTCTATCCCCGGCAGTTCCTTTTTCTGGATCCTGTAAACCTCTTCAAAGCAGGAAAGCAGAATACTGAGATCCGCATATGCGATGCCATCTGCGTCCAGGAACTGTGTCAGCGCCTCAAAGATCTCCGGCACCTCTGCCATCTGGAAGCTGTCATTTTTTACTACACAGAACAGCTTCTCTGCCAGTCCCCGGAATGCTTCCCATATCTGGATCATAGGCACATTTTCCATCTCATTTCTGTGCCGGTAAAAGCTGTCATTAAAATAGTCTTCTACTGTTTTTAATCCAAAAAACTCTGCATTCTTCTCTTCAAAGAACTGATTTCCTGCAGATTCTCTCCGTATAAAGCGTGCTGGCAGAATATGACTCTCTATCTTTTCTCCCGCTGCCATCGCTACTGCCATGCGAAGTGCCTCTTCCCCGAGTTCTGTACTGTCTGCCCGGACTGATGCAAGGGGCGGATTCATTTTGGCTGACTGGATCACATCATCAAAGCCAAACAACTTCACATCCCTGCCAATGATCTTCTTCCGCCGGTTAAGCTCATCATACATGCCAATCGCTGTATCATCATTGACGCAGAAAACTGCATCCAGCTCCGGGTTTTCATCGAGAAGCTGCTTTATGGCTCCAGCACAGTTTCTTGTGAAATTCCCCGTTACATAGGCCTTTTCCTCAAAAGGAAGCCCATGCTCCTCAAGTGCCTTCACATAAGCATCTCTTCGTTCCTGTGCATCCGTATTATCAAGGCTTCCCCCAAGCATCCCGATATGCTTACAGCCCATCTTCCCGATCAGATATTCCATTCCTTCCCGGATACCGCTGGCATTATCATACTGCACATAAGGATATCCCTCCAGTTGATAGGAAATGAGTACACAGGGGATTCCCTGAAACCGTCCGATCATTTCCTTTATTCTCTCTCTGGATGCAAAGCACCCGATAGACCCCGCTGCTACAATAACAGCATCCAGGTTCTCCGGTTTTGCAAAGGAAAATCCACTGCTATACTGATATTCATAAGCAAGATCCGGATTATCTGATACATCTCTGTCTATATATTTTCCCGGGATCACGATCAGATTAACATCCATTTCCCTGGCTATCTTCATAGCCCCTTTACAGGCCGGTCTGGTGAAATCATCCATGATGCCGCTTACCATCATTCCTATTGTAGGCCGCTTTCTTCCTGCCATTTTCCATCCTCTTTCTGCCATTCCAAAATCCCTTCCCCGTCAAATTCCGGAATAAAACTCTCTTTTGCCGTTTCCCCTTCCTGGATAAAAACATTTTCCATCCCAAGGGAAAGTATATACTCTATGACTGCCTCATACTCTCTTTTTGTCACCCTCCGGCAGAGTTCCCTGCAGTCTTCCCTTTCCTTCAGTCTCTCAAACGGTGTATACTGGTTCATCAGGCTTAAAATGACCCTGTCTCCGTAATTCTGATGTATATACGCTATAACCTCTCTGGCATTCCTCTTATGTCCCGGCAGGAGCAGATGCCTTACAATAACCCCCTTCTGCAGCATCCCCTTCTCATCAAATACCGGTTCTCCTGTCAGACTGAGCATTCTGGCAAGTGCCTTCTTCGCTATCTCCGGATAATCCGGCGCAAAAGAAAATTTCCGTGCCAGTTCCTCTTCCATATATTTAAAATCAACCAGAAAAATGTCCACTGTCCCCCGGAGGCTTTCGATCAGCTCTTCCTTTTCGTAGCCGCTGCAGTTATAAATCACTGGCAGCATAAGTCCTCTTTCCCTGGCCATTCTTACTGCAGGGATAACCGCCAGTGTAAAATGATCCGGTGTCACCAGATTGATATTTGCTGCTCCCTTACCCTGCAGGGCAAGGAAGATATCAGCAAGCTGTTCTATGCCCACCTCAAAGCCTTTTCTTCCCCTTGCCAGTTCAAAGTTCTGACAATAAATGCAGCGCAGGCTGCAGCCGGCAAAGAAAACAGCCCCGCTTCCCGCTTCTCCGGAAATGCAGGGCTCCTCCCACATATGCAGGGCAGCTCTTGCCACTACCGGCCGGCTCTGTGAAACACAATACCCTGTCTCTCCCTGCTGCCGTCTTGCACCGCATTCCCTGCTGCAAAGATTACAGGGATCATCTGTCAGTTTCTGCAGCTGCATAATACTCACTCCCTGCTTCCATAACGTACATCCCACTCGTCCCGCGGGATTGCCGTTATATTTCCAATATCATAATAGATCTCATAAAAATGGTTAATCCAGTACTCCTTATCATCCGTCAGATCTGAATCATGGGCAACACTGTAGACCGTCCTGAATTCTTCCCGGAACTGTGGAATCACCACAATACCATCCTCATTCTCTCCATGCTCTGCCTCGATCAGCGCTATTCTCTCATTCTCTTCTCTGTAAATTCTTGCAAGATCTACCAGATTTTCCACATAGGTAAAGAAAAGTATCATGCACAGCACACTGACAAGCCCACAGGTAAGGAGCTGTACCGCCAGCTCCTTTTGTTCCCTTGCCTCCACGATCCCCTGGATACAGGCGATCATCAGAAATACTCCCGCTCCGAAAAACGCCCGGTCTGCCGGTGTCGGGATCAAAGCAAGGACAAAGGATGTTGCCAGAAAGGCCAGTATGAACAGAACCGTATCGTTCGTCCTTATCCTGGCAAAGGTCTTCAGCTTCCCCTGAAGGGACAGCAGGACAAGAATCAGCACCGCCATGATCATAAGCACCAGAAAAAGCTCATGCATATTCACGATGACCTTATAGGTGCGCGACAAAAGGCCCACGATACCTGTGTATTCATCTCCCTCCGACATGGTCGCACTGCGCTTCCTGACTCCGGGCGCCATCACCATTCCAATGAGCCCGCAGCACATTCCCGCAATCCCGGAAACCATAAAGGGATATACTGTTTTTCTTTTTTCCTTCCGCCTGTCAGTCCAGAAATTCAGACTGTAGAGCAGTACAAGAAACAACCCTCCCCCGGAGGTATTTTCATTGCACCAGCCCGCCAGTACGCCAAGCAGGAACATACCGGCTCCCACAAGGACAGCATGCTTTCTGTCCGGCTGCTGAAGGAGCTTCCGGTATACTGTAATAAACAGCAGAATGATCACGCTGCCCCACAGATAGTTGCAGGCACCACAGATCCACAGCATAGTCTGTCCGAATTCAACAGAAAACAGCCAGAGGAACGAAAGAATCGTAAGCAGCACAAAGCTGTCATATTTTTTCCTTTTTTGGATATTAGCATAAATCAGAAATGCCAGCAGAAGAAACATCAGACTGTTGATCACATTAAATATCTGCTTATCCATGGAAAGAGACAGTCTTACATTGAACTGTCCGATAATCCTTCCACTATTGGATAAATACTCACCATACTGCTGCCTGACCAGATCCAGCAGGGAATGTGCCTTTCTGACATCGATCAGATAAGCATAATCATCTGACAGGTATGGTGTCAGCAGATTATACGTATATATTGTAACAAAGGCAATGCCTGCTATCAGATAAAAAATTAATTTCCTGTTTTTTTCAAAAAATCCTGTCAAAGCAATATCCTCTCTGTTGTCCTGATTTATCTTTTTCATTGTATCAGACCCCTCTCTCCAATGCAATCCTCCCTGCCTTATATTCCCGCCTATAAATTTTTAACTATATATTCTTTCATTTATCTCTTGAAAAAAGCAGATAAAAATTTTAATATGAGTATAGTATTGTTTAGGAGTACAAAAGCATGAGTCAATGGATTACAAACATATTTTACAGACAGCGGAAGGACTTCCAGAAGACCTATGCCGGTCGTGATCAACAGTTCCCGCCTTTACCGGGAATCATATGTCAGGCCGATATCCCCTATGCCGGAGATACTCTTCCTGCCCACCGCCTGGACATTTACTATCCTGAGAAAAGACAGGATGTACTTCTTCCCGTCATGATCAACATCCATGGCGGCGGTCTTTTGCTGGGCAGCAAGGAATTTAACAGACCCTTCTGTGAACGAATCGCCGGGAAGGGCTTTCTGGTATTCAGCATAGACTATCGCCTTGTACCGGACTGCACTGTCTTTGACCAGTTTCAGGATATATTTCTGGCCTTTGATTTTATAAAAGAAAACCTCGCACATTACCAGGGTGATCCGGATCAGGTTTATGCTTCCGGGGACAGCGGTGGAGCCTGCCTTCTCACCTACACTGCTGCCATGCAGAATTGTAAAAGGCTGGCAGAAGCTGCAGGGGTTACTCCCTCTGCATTAAAGCCGGTGGCGATCGGGCTGATCAGTGGCATGTTTTATACCACAAGAAAAGACAAGATCGGTCTGTTCCTTCCTACCTATTTATATGGAAAGCATTATAAAAAGGAAGCTTTTGCTCCTTATGTAAATCCAGAGCACGAAGATATCGTTTCCAGCCTGCCTCCCTGTTTTCTGACTACAAGCCATAATGATAACCTGAGAGACTATACAGTTTCCTTTGCCAGGGCACTGCGCCGGCACCATATACCCCATAAGCTTCTGAACCTTCCGGCAGACCGAAGGCTTACCCATGCTTTCAGCGTCTTTGATCCTTCCCTGCCGGAAAGCGAAGCACTGATCAATGACATGCTGCAGTTCCTGCAGGCCTGCCAGAAAGGAAGAACTTACAAATGAACTACGATGAAAACCTCTTTAAAGAGAAAGCCAACAAAAAGGCCAGACGTATCTGGCTCGTCTTTGCCCTCCTGCTTTCTGCCAATTACGGCTCAGATGCAGCGGGACACCTGTACCCCATGAACCAGTATGTGATCTTTCTGATCCTTTGCTGGGTTCCCTTCCTTGTTGGTGATATTATCCTGAAGATCAAGGGGAAGGCCTCCGATCTTTACCGGCTGGATCTCGTGATCGGCTATGGGATCTTCTATACCTTCGTTCTCTGTACGACGGCTTCTCCCATCGCCTTCACTTATATCCTTCCCGTAACCAGCCTGCTCGTGCTGTATAAGAATAAACGCTTTATGATTGGCTGTGGCATAGCCAATTCCATCAGCGTCATCCTGAGTGCTGTATACCGGGCAGCTGTCCTTGGCTGCACTTCCGCATCCGATATGAAGAATTATCAGCTGCAGGTATCCTGTATCCTTTTATGCTATATCTGCTACATTATGTCCATCCGTCATCTGAACGAATCTGATGGTGCACTGACAGACAGCATCAAAGCCGATCTGCAGCGTGTCATCACAACCGTAGAGAAGGTCAAAACCTCCAGTAATGCTGTTATGGATGGTATTACCGTTGTCAGGGAGCTGGCCGCCGAAAACAAGCACGGATCTGATGTAGTCATGCTAGGCATGAATGAGCTGACACAGAATAACAACATGTTAAAGGATCGCACAGAATCTTCAAAGAGCATGACCTCCGGCATCAGTACCCAGGTACAGCATGTCACCGATATGATAAAGGAAATGGTAGCACTTACGACAGAATCTGAAAAGCACGCACTTACCAGCTCCACAGATCTTGACGGACTCGTAAAAACTGCCGGAACCATGGCAGAGCTTTCTTCAAAGGTAGAACAGATCCTGCAGAGCTTTAAGGAAGAGTTTTCAACTGTGAAGCAGGAAACCGGAAAGATCGACAATATTTCCAGCCAGACAAACCTTCTTGCCCTGAATGCTTCCATTGAGGCTGCAAGAGCAGGAGAAGCAGGAAAAGGGTTCGCCGTTGTTGCAGACCAGATACGGACACTCAGTACGGAAACAAAGGATTCCTCTGCCCAGATCCGTGAAGCACTGATCCGTCTGGATGATATTTCCAGTAAAATGACGGATTCCATGGAGGAAACCATCAGACTGATCCAGCTGACCCTTGAAAAGGTAACGCTGACCGGCCAGAATGTAAGTATGATCACCAGGGATTCCACCCAGATCGGCGAGCATATAAAGACGATCGATTCCTCCATGAAGGAGGTTGAAAATTCAAATCTCCAGCTGGTAGACAATATGGAGCAGGTATCCTCCATTATGAAAACAATAACAGACAATATCCGCAGTTCCAGTGAGATCAGCGAGCAGATGCTCAGCAAATATGATGAAAGTGCAAGCAATATCAACCAGATTGAAGATGTTATCCAGGCTCTTATGTGCGAACTCGGTATTGGCGGCTTCATGGGAATTTCCGATGTTGAGCCTGGAATGAAGGTAAGTATCCAGGCTCTTATGGATGGAAAGCCCTGCGAATATCACGGAGAATTTGTAAAGCAGACAACGAATGGTATTCTTATCTCCCTGGAGAAGAAGCCCGCTATCTCCAAGCCTGTTTCCTGCAGGCTGCAGATCACTGTTGGCAATATCATTTACTGCTGGGAAGATGCACAGCTCCAAAAGGACAACGCTTCCGCTGATTATCAGGCCAGCTTAGGTTCAAGACCCCAGATCCTGAACCGCCGGAAATACCCAAGAATTGACATTTCCAATTATTGTATTGTAACCATTAAAGAAACCGGCCTGCAGTATCATGCCAGACTGAATAATATCAGTGCAAATGGCTTTGCCTTCCTTTCCAAGGAACCGGTCTTTGCAGAAGGCAAGGGTACTGATATCTCTGTCACGATCGAGAATTTCGCCCTTCCCTCACATTCCACACTGGAGGGGCACATTATCCGCTGCTCCAATAATAATGGAGTTTACATCGTAGGCTGTCAGATGCCGGAGGATAACTCATATATTAAGGACTTCGTTGAAGCACAGCTCAAAAAAGGAACGCAGGCATTTAAATAATGCCTGCGTCTTCTGTTCTGTTTTCTTTATTCCTCTGTTTTCCAGCTCAATCTGTGTAATTCCCCAGTAAGCTGCATACTTGCAAACCGCTGCTGCCGCAGTGCTTCATAGAGAACGATCGCCACAGAGTTGGACAGATTTAAGGAGCGGATCGCCGGCTCCATCGGTATACGGATACAGGTTTCCTCATGCGCTACAAGGATCTCCTCTGGAATCCCTGCGCTCTCTTTTCCAAACATGATATAATCATCCGGGGCAAAGGACACATCCGAATAAACATGCTTTGCCTTGGTCGTTGCCATCCAGATCCTGGCTCCCGGATGCAGACTCTGAAACTCTTCAAAGTTCATATAACGGGTCACATTCAGATGCTCCCAGTAATCCATACCGGCACGTTTGATTTCCTTCTCTGTCAGCCGGAAGCCAAGCGGCTCGATCAAATGCAGATCTGTTCCCGTAGCAACACAGGTTCTTCCTATGTTTCCCGTATTTGCCGGGATCTCCGGCTGATGTAAAATGATGTGCATTATAATTCTTCCTCTCCATTCTCTGCGACCGGCAGAGAAAAAATGAATTCAGAGCCAACCCCCTCCGTGCTGATCACATTAATATGCTCACCGTGGGCACTGATGATCTCCTTTACGATAGAAAGCCCAAGTCCGGTTCCCTTCTTATCTTTGCCCCTTGACAGATCTGACTTGTAGAAACGGTCAAAGATCATTTTCAGATCATCCTTGGGGATCCCGATACCACTGTCCTTTACCGAAACAAAGATCTTGTTCTTCCTTTCTGTGGTCTCTATTTTAATGACTGAATCCTGATGGCTGAATTTGATCGCATTGTCCAGCAGATTATATAACACCTGCTGGATCTTATCAACATCCCCATTGACAAACAGCTGATCTCCTGTCAGTGTCAGTTCAATCGCTATGGTCTTCTGCTTACAGGTTCCTTCAAAGGATGCTGCCGTATTCCGGATCACCTGATTGATATCAAACAGACTCCGGTTCAGCATCATACCCTTTGTATTCAGGTTATTCAGTGTCAGGAGACTTCCCGTCAGCTTGGTCAGTCTTTCTGTCTCATTCAGGACGATCCTCAGGTACTTCTCATGAAGCTCTGCCGGGATCGTTCCATCCAGCATGGCCTCCAGATAGCCCTTGATAGAAGTCAGGGGTGACCGGAAATCGTGGGAAACATTTGCCACAAACTTTTTCTGGTTGTCCTCGCTTCTGGCGATCTCACTGGCCATATAGTTCAGTGAAGCTGCCAGATAACCCATCTCATCTTCACTGTCAACCTGAAACTCATAGTGCATGTTTCCTGCCGCATACTGTTCGGTTGCTTCCGTGATCTTGCGAAGCGGCAGATATACCATTTCTGTAAAGAAGATCAGGATGATCAATGATAAAAGGAACAGAATCACCAGCATCAGATAGGAAATGTTCAAAAGGCTGTTACAGGATGCTGCGATATTCTGCATGGGATAATGGATCACCACATAGCCCCTTACCTTGTAGGCCGAAGTAATCGGTGCAAATACGCTGAGCTGTTCCTCTGTAAAGCTGTCAAAAAAGTTCCCTACTGTATAGTAGCTGGAGCCTGTCACCGTCGGATCAAACCCAGTGATCACTGTCTCGTTTTCCACATCTACCGGTGTACGTGAATCCAGAACCATACGTCCTGATGGATTGATGATCCAAAGCCTTGCTCCCAGATACGTATCCAGAGCATCGATCTGCTTTTTCACTGTGTCCAGGGATGTGGTATTGTTGTACAGATCAGAGGCATAGGTATTGGCGATCAGCGTTGCTTCTTTATACAGGGCATCTGCCTTCTCCCGCTTCAGATGCTCCATCGTCATATTATTTACAAAAGTCGCTACGACCATAAATCCGAAAAAGCCAAAGATCAGATAGGCCAGCAGAAATTTTAAATACAGCGTCTTTCGCATTATCTTACCTCAAATTTATAGCCGATGCCCCAGATCGTTGCAATCCTCCAGTGTGCATGGTCATTGATTTTTTCTCTCAGTCTCTTGATATGGACATCCACCGTTCTGGTATCTCCGATATATTCATATCCCCAGATCTGATCCAGAAGCTGCTCTCTGGTAAACACATGATTGGGAGAGGACGCAAGGAAGTACAAAAGCTCCAGCTCCTTGGGCGGCATTTCCACCGTTTTTCCCATATAAAGGACAGAATAATTGGTCTGGTTGATCACGAGATCCGGGTATTCCACACATTTTACATCCGGCTCTGCAGGCGCAGCCACCACCGGCTTGTAACGCCGAAGGACTGCCTTTACCCTTGCTACCAGTTCCTTGGAATCAAAGGGCTTTTCCATATAGTCGTCTGCACCAAGCTCAAGGCCCAGTACCTTGTCAAAGATCTCTCCCTTGGCAGAGAGCATGATAATGGGTACCGAAGACTTGGCACGGATCTCCCGGCATACCTGATATCCGTCAATTCCCGGCAGCATCAGATCCAGAAGGATCAGATTCGGCCCAAAGGAATCCGCCAGCATCAGTGCTGTTTCTCCATCCGGTGCGATCATGGTGTCAAAGCACTCCTTTGTCAGATATAATGAAATCAGCTCTGCTATATTACTGTCATCATCAACGATGAGAATTTTCTGTTTTCCTGCCATAGCATCCTCCCTGTTTAATCCTTAAATGTAACAATTGTGACACCTGCGTCACCTTCTCCGTATTCTCCCAGCCGGTAGCTCTTCACATATTTGACTCTCTTTAAATGGTTTTGTACGGCATTCCGGAGAGCACCGGTTCCCTTGCCATGCACTACCCTTACAGAGGGCAGATGTGCCAGATAGGCATCATCCAGATATTTGTCAAGCTCCGGCAGTGCCTCATCCACGGTTTTTCCAAGGAGATTGATCTCGCCGGAAACACTTAAGGACTTGGACATCTTGATACCGCTTGTACCAGTACGGGTGCGCTGCAGCACCGGCTTCTTTTCTTCTGCTTCTTTTTCCTTTGCATACACAAGATCGTTAATATTGACCTGGGAGCGGATCACTCCGCACTGTACAAATACATTTCCTTTATGATCGGGTAGCGATGTAACCGTTCCTGTCATTCCCATGGACAGGATCTTTACCGTATCTCCCTTTTTGATCTTGTCAGCCGTCAGCCTGCCGGATTTTTCCTTTGGCTGGCTCTTTATGACAAGCTTGTCGTTTTTCTCATTGATCTTTCCTCGGATCTTTTCCCTGGATTTTTCAAGATCCTTTAAGGATGCACCCGGTCCTGCCTTCTGGAATACCCGGATTGTTTCATCTGCCACGTCCTTGGCATTCTGCAGAATATCCCTTGCCTCTTCGTTAGCCTCCCTGAGGATCCTGTCTCTGGCACTGTCGATCTTTTCATTCTTTTCCTGCAGACGCTTCTTCAGTGTCCCGATCTCCTCCTTGTAGGAAGCGATCTCAAGACGTTCCCTCTCTATAGTCACCCTGCTCTGCTCCAGATCTGCCAGCAGATCCTCAAAGCTTCTGTCATCACTGCTGAGCTGCTTTCCTGCTTCTTCAATGATCTCGTCGGAAAGCCCCAGCTTTCTGGAAATGGCAAAGGCATTACTCTTACCGGGAATACCGATCAGCAGCCGGTAGGTCGGTGAAAGTGTCTCCACGTTGAACTCACAGCAGGCATTTTCCACCTCCGGCGTGGTCAGGGCATAGACCTTCAGTTCGCTGTAATGGGTCGTTGCCATAGTTCTGATCTTCCGATTATGAAGTCTTTCCAGAATAGCGATCGCAAGAGCAGCACCCTCTGTCGGATCTGTTCCTGCGCAGAGCTCATCGAACAGACACAGGGAATCCTGATCGGCATGCTTCAGAATGGATACGATCCTTGTCATATGGGAGGAAAAGGTACTGAGACTCTGCTCAATACTCTGTTCATCCCCGATATCCGCAAACACATCCTGAAAAACCGAAAGCTCCGAACGATCCAGTGCCGGGATATGCAGTCCTGCCTGTCCCATCAGCGTAAACAGTCCAACGGTCTTCAGAGATACCGTTTTTCCGCCTGTATTTGGTCCTGTAATGATCAGCTGGTCAAAGTCCCTGCCAAGATAAATATCGATGGGGACAACCTTTTTCGGGTGAAGCAGGGGATGTCTGCCCTTCCTGATATGAATGGCATGCTCCCTGTTAAACACCGGTCTTGTGGCATTCTGCTCCAATGCCAGTGCCGCCTTGGCAAAGGTAAAGTCAAGGAACGTCATGATCTTCTGATTCTCAAAGATCTCTTCTGTGTGCTCTGCAACCTGGCTGCTTAAGTCTGCCAGGATCACTTCGATCTCTTCTTTTTCTGCTGCAGCCAGCTCCTTCAGCTTATTGTTCAGCTCTACCACTGCTGTAGGCTCAATAAAGAAGGTGGAACCCGTAGAGGACTGGTCATGCACCATACCAGGCACCTGACTCTTGTATTCCGCCTTTACGGGAATACAGTATCTGTTATCCCTCATGGTGATCACTGCATCCTGCAGATAACTGCGGCAGGAGCCATTTACCATAGACAGCAGATGGCTGTGGATCCGTTCTCCTGTCACAGCAATGTTTCTCCGGATATGCTTGAGATTTACGCTGGCATCATCCGCAATCTCTTCCTCTGACAGAATACATCTGCCGATCTCTGCCGAAAGCTGTGTCAGCGGCTCCAGTCTTTCAAAATGTCCGGCAAGGGAGCTTGCCTGATAATCCCCACTCTCTTCTCCGTCCCGCTCTGTATTTTCTCTCTGCTTTCTTCCATAGGCCTTGATCCTGTTTACGTTTTCCAGCTGTCCTGCTACCTTCAGAAGCTCTGAGGCTGACAGCGTACTTCCTATCTCCAGTGATCTGAGTGCCATGGTCAGGTCCTTATTGCCTCCAAAGGAGGTGGATCCCTTCTGAAAAAGCATGGTAAGGGCATCTGCCGTCTGTGTCTGCGCTTCTTCAATCTGCGCGGTCTCTGTCATCGGCTCCAGCTCTGCACACAGCCTTCTTCCGGGATCGGAGGTGGCCTTTTCTGTAAGTCTTGCCCTGACCTTTGTATATTCTAATGTTTCCAGTACTTTCCTGTTTACCATATGCTTCTGTCTCCCGCTGCCCTGTTTACAACGATTTCAGTATAGCATATTTTACTGAAAAAATCCCCAAAAAAGAATGCTGCAATCCGGTTTTCCCCGCAGAAACATCTTTTTCTGAAAACGCATCTGTTATTTTCTTCTCTTATATTCTCCTACCGTCATACCGGTATATTTCTTAAACTGCCTGCAGAAATAAGATGCATACTGATATCCTACTTTTTCTGCCAGCACATTGACATTGTCAATCCCCTGATCAATCAGTACCCTGGCCTGTTCCATTCGCACTTCTGTCAGATAATCCACGAAATTCTTATGCAGCTCCTGTCTGAAAAGATGGCTCAGATAGCTGGTACTGAGTTTTGTATGTTCTGCGATATCCTCCAGGGATATATTTTCTATATAATGCTCTCCTATATATTGAACTGCTCTCTGCAGATGCAGGCTGCCGCTCGCTGCATTGCCCTGTTCCCCTGCTTTGTCAGCTCCCTGTTCCTGCAGCTGGAGCTGCCTTGGAAGTCTTTCCTCAATATCTGCGATCAGGAATCCTGCCTTCATTTCCGGAGCCATGTCAAATATTGTCTGACAGATCTGGCTCATCATCTCTTCCACATCCCAAGACAGCTTCCGGTATCCCTCTTCATCCATGGCTGATGAGGTATAGATCAGTATGGGCAGCACATTTCCTTCTGCCGGACAAATGGTAAAATCACAGAAAAGAGATAGCTTTCCTGCTGCTTCCTGTGATAATCTTTTTATTTTTCCTGCATCAGAAAGGCACTGGCTGCCTTCTTTGGCAAAGCATAAAGAAAGAATAAAACCACTGATAAATTCTCCCCTTTTCCCTCTGCCCGCATCCTGCTTTCTCTCTGCCTCAATCTTTGAAAGGACCTCATCCATCTGTTCCTTTAATTCACTTTTCCTGACAGGCTTTAACAGATAAGCATCCACATGAAGGTGCAGCGCATCCTTTGCATAGGTAAACTTACCATACGCTGTTTTGACGATCACATGTCCCTCATATCCCCGTTCCCTGAGAATGGTAAGTGCCTGCAATCCGTTCAGACCCGGCATCTCTATATCCAGGATCAGCAGCTCCGGATTTTCCTTTGTCACTGTTTCTACTACCTGGGTGCCATCCTGTGCATCCGGCAGGAGTACTGCTTCCGGATAATTCCGCTCCAGGAAAAAGTGCATTGCCTTAAGCTCCAGTTCCTCATCATCAGCAATCAATACCCGATACATAAGCTCTCCTCATACGGGATCCTTATTCTGATCTCCGTTCCCTCTTCCGGTGTGGAAATAATTTCCATCGCAAACCCGTCTTTAAAAAATGCCTTCATTCTGTCGATCACATTTTTTAGACCGATACTGTCAGAATGGATCCCCGTCTGGTCTGTCCCCTCTATATAACTTTGGATCAGTCTCCGCTTTTCTTCTTCCATACCGCTTCCGTTATCCCGGATAGTTATATCTATCTTCCCATCTTTTCTGTGGATCCGTATGAGTATTTCCCCACCCCGGATCGCCAGTCCATGGACGATAGCATTCTCTATAACAGGCTGAAGTGTAAGGGCTGGAATCCTTCCTTCTGCCGCTGTTTCATCATACTGCAGGTCAAACCGGATCCTTTTGCCAAAACGGATCTGCTGGATATAGATATAATCCCTGCAGTTTTTCACCTCATCTGCTACCGTAGCCACATGATGAATATCCTTCAGATTATACCGGAAGTAATCCGATACCGCTTCGATCATCTGCTCTGTGGAAGGTGCTTCCTCCAGATATGCCATCTGTGCAATACTGTTCAGTGTATTAAACATAAAGTGAGGGTTTATCCTCGCCTGAAGTGCCTTGATCTCGCTTTCCTGCAGCAGCTTTTCCATTTTCACCTTCTCCAGCCTCTGCTGCTCCAGCAGAAGCTGAAGCTTCATATTCAGTTCCATCTGTCCCATCTGATCCTCAATACGGGAAAGCATCTCCTCGAACAGCTCTGTCAGCTGTCCCACCTCATCCCTGTTTTGCTTCTGATAACCTTCTCTTTCTGAGCGGTAGGTTGCCGCCTTATAGGACAGTGCCGATATGGGACTGATCACATCTCTGGAAAACCAGAGGACCATTCCGAGGATTCCAAGAGAAAATACAATAACTGCCAAAATGCAGATCCCCGAAATCACCTTCATTTCCCTGTTCAGCTCATTCTGGGCTTCATTGGAATACTGTTCCATAGCCGGATATACATAATCATAATATTTCTCAATCAGCTGCACAGTATAAGCTGCCTCATCATATGCCTGCAGCCTTTCCTCTCTTGTACCGTGCACAGTGGCTGCAATCTCCGGTTCGATCTGTTCATACAGGCTGTCTGCCATATGGCAGAGATCATCTATTTCTCTGATATAGCTGTCTTCAAAAATAACATGCCTTAAAGAGGCACTGTCGGACCGTAGTCTCTCAAGTGCCTCTTTTGCTGCTTCTCTGTCATCCTCCTTCTGCGAAACAGAATAATATTTATATGCCGACAATACCTCACTGACCGTTGTTTTCAGTTCATAGACCCGGTTACTCTTATCAATCAGGTCACCCAGCCTGTCTTTGGTATAATACTGCATACCAAGCAATATCACCTCTGTTGCAAAAAAGATTGCCATAACTACAAACATACAGAATGAAAATTTTTCTTTAAGAGAAAGTTTTTTCATAATTCATCCTATACAACCATTCTGGTCGCAAGCTCCATTACCTTTTCCTGACTTGCATCTTCCTGCTGCAATTCTCCTGATACCTTGCCTCCCGAAAGAACAATGATCCTGTCTGACATTGAAATCAATTCCGGCAGCTCAGAAGATATCATGATAATTGCAATACCCTGTCTTGCCAGTTCCACCATGATCTTATAAATCTCATACTTAGTTCCCACATCGATTCCCCTCGTAGGTTCATCCATGATCAGGACTCTCGGTTTGGTCATAAGCCATTTGCTGAGAACTGCCTTCTGCTGATTTCCACCGGACAGTGTTTCCATATGGACTGTCATATCAGCTGCCTTGATCTTCAGTTCATCAAAATATTTTCTGGCAGACAGCTGCTCTTTTTTGTGATTAATGATACCATATCTGCAGATTGCTTTCAACGAAGCCAGTGTGATGTTCTCTTCTATGGACATTCCACCTACAAATCCGTCCAGCTTACGGTCTTCTGTTACAAGTGCAAGTCCTTCCCGGATCGCATCCTCCGGTTTTCTGATCTGTACCTCTCTGCCATCGATCATTACTGCTCCTGATTGTTTCCCGATAATACCAAAAACTGCATTCACCAGCTCACTTCTGCCGGCTCCTACCAGACCGCCGATTCCAAGAATTTCTCCCTTCCTGACAGTGAAACTGACGTCTTCCACAATTTTCTTTTTGGCATTCTGCGGATGTGGAACCGAGAAATCTCTGGCCTCCATGACAACTTCTCCCACAGGAACTTTGCATTTTGGATACAGATTGTCCATTTTTCTTCCCACCATTTCTGCAATGATCCTGCTCTGGTCAAATTCCTCTCTGTTATGATTGTTGATCACTTTTCCATCCCGCATGACAACGATCCTGTCTGAATAAGCGAATACCTCGTCCAGCTTATGGGAAATAAGCACACAGGTATATCCCTGCTTCTTTAAATTCAGCATGATCTGAAAAAGTGTTGCTGATTCTGTTTCTGTCAGGGATGCCGTCGGCTCGTCCAGGATCAGGATCCTTGGCTTATGGGAAAGTGCTCTTGCGATCGAAACAAGCTGCTGTTTGCTGGCATTCAGATTTCTTAAAATTTCTGTCGGCTCCACATCAAGCTGAAGCTGACCCAGATACTCTGTTGCCGCCTGATATAGCTTATTCCACTTGATCACGTTTCCAAACTGCTTCCAGCCTCCAAGGAAAATATTCTCCGCCACACTCAGGTCAAGATGCATATTCAGCTCTTGATAAATCATGGCAATCCCTGCTTCCTCAGACTGTCTGGTGTTGTGAAACTGCATCGTTTTTCCTTCTACCAGAATGTTGCCTGCATAGCTGTCGCAGGAATAGGAACCACTTAGGATTTTCATCAGTGTGCTTTTCCCGGCACCGTTCTCTCCTACAATAGAAAGGATCTCCCCTTCATATGCCTGAAGAGAAACATCATCCAGCGCCTTCACACCCGGAAAGGTCTTGGTAATATGCTGCATTTCCAATACCATTTTAGCCATACCCTCACCCTCCTTCTGCTATTTCGATGCAATTTTCTTTAGCCGGAATGTATCCATGCCGACTGCTGCTACCATAATGATCCCAATGGTGATCTTCTGCCAGTATACAGAAACATGGAGCAGTACCATGGCATTTGAAATAGTTTCCATCAGTGCGCAGCCAAGAATCGTGCCAAGCACTGATCCATAACCACCATACATACTTGTTCCACCGATAATAACAGCGGCAACAGCTGTCATTTCCCAGCCATCTCCTGCATTAGGCTGCGCAGAGCTTAATCTTGCTGCCATGATGATCCCAACAAAGCCAGCCAGCAGGGAAACCAGTACATGTGCAGAAAAGAGAACTCTTTTTACATTAATACCGGATACCCTGGAAGCCTCTCTGTTTCCACCAACTGCCATGAGACTTCTTCCATATGATGTCTTTTTGATCACGAAATGAGCGATCAGTACAATAGCAGCTGCAATAAAAACAGAATATGGGATTCCTGCCAGAGTTCCCTGTCCAAGTACCTTGAATTCATCCGGCAGCGGATAATACGGTTCTCCCTTCGTCAGTACATTCACGATTCCCCTTGCCACATACATGGTTCCCAAGGTGGCAATCAGTGCCGGGATCCTGCAATTGACGATCAATACCGCATTTACTATGCCAACCACAGCTGATGCCAGAAGTCCCATAAGAATGGAGAACCAGACAGGAAGGCTGTTTACGAGGCACAATCCGCAGATTGCGCCCCCAAGCCCCATAACAGAGCCAATCGACATATCCAGGCTGGCCCCCAGCAGTACATAAGTAACTCCAACACTGACGATCAACAGAAAAGAAACGGATCTTGCCAGATCGATCAGATTGGATCCAGCAAAAAACACCGGGTTGATCATACCAGTTACGATACATAATATTGCCAGCGGAACGATCTTGATCAGACCGTTCATGCTTATCTTCTTTTTCATAAGCACACCACCTTATCTGATTACTGGGCATCTTTGTAAGTATCTACATTTTCAGCCGTCACAAAAGTAACACCGGAATCAATAACTGTCTCTGTCAGGTCTTCTCCATTCTTGATCCTGGTCAGGAGTTCTACTGCCTTTCTTCCCATAAAATCAGGCTTCTGCACAATGGTTCCCTTTACTACACCTGTACGGATAAAGTCAAGGCATTCATCTGTATCATCCCATCCAATCACGGTAATTGTTCCAGAAAGCCCCTGCTCCTCCAGTACCTTTCCTGCTGCCACTGCGCCGGTTCCTTCACTGCCGAAGATTGCTGTCATCTCCGGATAAGCCTTCAACATATCCTGCGCCTTCTGGGTTCCTGTCAGCATATCAGAATTGCAGGCTTCTGTTGTCAGGATCTCCATATCCGGCTCATCCTTAATTGCATCCTCAAAGCCCTTGATTCGGTCGTTGTCTGTTTCCTGTCCAATGGTGCCTCTGATGATTCCAATCTTTGCCTTACCACCGGTTGCTTCGATCATTGCCTTACCAGCCTCATAGCCCGCATCATAGTTAGAGGTTCCAACATAAGCTGCCCGCTTGCTTTCCGGTGCATCAGTATCTACCAGTACAACGGGAATTCCCGCATCTACTGCACGGTCAATGGCCGGTCCGATCGCTGCCGGGGAAAGTGCCATTGTAATGATACCATCCACCTTGGATGCGATTGCTGTATCAATATATTTCACCATGGCATCCACATCAACCTTGGTATCTCCAAGCACTGCCACATCCACGCCCTGCTCCTTGGCACCTGCCTGAATTCCTTCCTCTACATCTATCCAATACTCATGACTGACAAGAGGTGAAACAAAGGTATACTGATAGGTATTTTCTCCATTTGCCGTTTCTTCTGCACCGGTATCTGCTTCTGCTGATCCCTCTGCAGCTGTTTGATCCTGTGTCTCTGCTGCCTCCTGTGTATTTGTGTTTGTATTTCCGCATCCCATCAGGGAGATTGCTGTTACAGCCGCCAAAATAAATGCAATTATCTTTTTCTTCATAGTCTTTTTCCTCTTTTCTATATTGTTGAAATATGAATATATCTGGGTTCCGGCTTCTCCGGTTCCTGATCCCCAAGATATACGCCCTGCTTCTTCAGCTGATCCTGCAGCTTTTTCACAGAAAGCTTTCTGAAAGGAACGTCCTCTTTGATGCTCAGTGCCGCCGCTGCTCCTGCAGCTTCCCCAGTTCCATAGCAGGTGGCCATAACAGCAATTCCATCATGGGCAATGCAGCGTCCCGCTGCAATAATATTTTCTACTTCCAGTGGAAGTAATGCCCTGTAAGGAATGCTGTAAGCGTGTCCGGGAATCAGCCAGTACAGTTCACAGCCTCCTCCATTCGGATTATGGATATCCACACCATAGGCATTCATGGAAATCGCATCATCGAATATAGTATAATTCAGGATATCATCTCTGGTCACTTTATACTCTGCCACGATTCTTCTGGATACCATCATACCCATCATATTGGCAACCTTGGTCAGTCTTGCATGCTCTGTCCCTTTATAATTATGATGAAGCCAGTCAAGAACCTCCAGTATCTGCTTTCTGCATGCAATTTCACCCTTTGTGATATCCTCTGCAGAGCAGGGATTGATACCTGTCACTCTGGTCATTTCTGCCCGGAATTCATCTTCCTTCATCAGCGGGAACAGATTGACTGCTCCATAGGCAAGGGACTTATCTACCTTCCAGGTTACTGTATCCGGCGCAAGACCATCCATACAGAACATGGTAGATACCGGACTCTTTACTTCTTCTCCATCCTTTTCTCCTACGCCTGTTTCAAATGGCGCTCCTGTGTAGGCAATGACATCTCCATCTCCGGTACAGTCGATCACACGTTTTGCATATACTGCCTGTCTGCCGGATTTGTTTTCAATGATGACACCTCGGATCGTCTTTCCTTCCATGATAGCTGCCGTGATGTAGGTATGGAATAATACCTTTATGCCATATTTTTCTACCAGTCTGTCAGCTGCGATCTTATACATTTCCGGATCAAACGGGCAGATCGCCGTATCCGGCTCATGGCGGTTGACCGAAAAGTATGGTCTTTCTTCTGCCAGGTGTGGTGGCTTGATACAGCCTCCCATCTCCTCCAGAAGATTTGTAAATTCCTCAAACACTCCCTTGATCACCTGTCTGCCTCCGGTATAGGCTGACATGGACATAAAGGATGTGACAAGTCCTACGGTTCCCTGTCCGCCAAGGCAGTTAAACCTTTCGATCAACAGAACCTCTGCGCCATTTTTGGCAGCGCTGACTGCCGCTGCGATCCCTGAAGGTCCACCGCCACATACCAGCACATCCACATCATAGCTGACAGGCAGTTTTTTTTCAGGTTCCACATAAATTTTCTGACTCTGCATGAATAACCCTCCCTTATCGTTTTGAACTGTTTCTTTGTAAGATAATTGTAGGATTTTATCCGTTTCACAGATATAAGAGGATTTTTTGTTCCTTATAGTTTTTTTCTTTTTCGCATTATACTTTTTTGTGATTGTTATACTCTTTTGCCCTTATCCCTGGAAACAGTATCTGCTGTATCTTTATTTTGTGGTTGCATAATAAATGTATTTATGATACACTCACTTCATTCCCACCCGTTTCCGGGATTCTGGGAAGATCATGTTGATTCTTTTATTTTTATCTTTTGGCATTTCGCCGGATGTTTTCTAAACTGGTCTGCATGATGTAACTATTCACTTTTGTTTTTGATGTTGTCCTGACATCCGGAAACTCACATCTTTATTCAAAGGAGGTCTATCTATGACCACAAATCTACTGAAGTCTTATTTTCCTATGATCCAAAGCCGGGAGGAAATCCTTGCCAGGATCTATTCTAACCCAGAGCTACAGCAGCTTTTTGAAAGCTGGACTGTCCTGCAGCAGAAAGAATTCCTCGATTTCTGCTCCGGTGCCAAGGGCATCAAGGTTCTGTATGACTCCTTCTTCAAAGAAGTCATGAACCCTGAATATGACCCTGCCAGGCTGGAATCCTTCCTGACCACCCTGCTAAACCGTAAGGTCAGGATCAAAGAGGTACTTCCCAATGATTCCACCAGGCTTTCTGACGAAAACTCCCTGCTGATCACAGACATTATCGTTGAACTGGAGGATGGCACCCTTGCCAACATTGAAGTCCAGAAGATCGGTTATGCTTTCCCCGGGGCAAGGTGTGCCTGCTATTCCTCGGACATGCTCCTACGTCAGTATAAACGGGCAAGGCAGCGCTCCATAGATCCAGTTACCGGCAAGGACACCTTCTCCTACCGCTGCATCAGCAAGGTCTATCTTATCGTTCTGTATGAAAATAGTCCGTCTGAATTAAAGCAGTGCCCTGACCACTGGATCCACCGTTCCAAAACTATTTTTGACACCGGACTTTCCATGGATCTTTTACAGGATTATATCTTTATCAGTCTTGACATTTTCCGTTTAAAAATGCACAATAAAAAGGTAACCACACTGTTGGAAGCATGGATGACTTTTTTCTCTACGGATGACCCGGAAGAGATCATCAAGCTTATCACAGACTTCCCACAGTTTAAACCGATGTATGAGACACTATACCAAATGTGTCGGAATGTGGAGAATGTTATGGGTTTCTTTTCTGAGGAATTACGGGAAATGGACAGGAATACTGTCAGATATATGATCGA
>NZ_JAOQKJ010000015.1:0-61726 GCF_025567405.1 Suilimivivens aceti
CCTTCCATGCCTCTGCGCAGATCCGTGTATCCGGTGGCAAGATATATTTTCTGAAATCCAGAAGCATCATTAAGCATGGCTGACTGCTCCTATAAGGTTTCTGAGAAACTCCGCTGAAGCGTCATTATAGATATCTATGGTGATTCCGCTTTCTGTATGAAGTGCTGCAGCCACAGGGGAATGTGTAGGAGATACGTTAGCCGGTATACTTTCTGTAGGTGCTGTGAGTTCCACGAAGGAAGGAGATGGATCACAAAGTTCCAGACATGCCTCCCTGACTCGACGCAGACGATAGTAATAATTCGACTTTGTGATGCCATGTTCCTGGCACCAGGCATCGACTTTCATATCAGAGGGACGATTCTGGCAGTCACTGATCTGGTCAGCCCACTTCTGTAGGCGGATCTGTTCTGCAACTAAACTGGTTTGAGTGTTCATAGTCTAACCTCCTGACCCTGGTCAAAAAAGTTGAGTGCTGAACTTTTTTGACTGTGTGTAGTGTGAGACTATTATGGCAGATAGGTGAGGCTATTGACAGGTACTTGCTATGGAGCATTTACGGTTTCTTTTCTCTTCTTGCCATAATAAAAGGCCTCCTATGATTTATATTTTATCATAGAAGACCTTGCTGTTATTAGCTATTTACAGAAAAAGTTTCACACACTCCTATTGACAGGTACTTGCTATGGAGCATTTACATTCACACAAGTGGTTAGGTTTAAAAAGTTCTGGAAGTTCACATTACCAGCTAAAACACATCCCCTGAAAACCATCTGCCTGCTTTTTTGTATCAAATACCACTGCAATATTCTGCTTCACGGTGCATTCTTCGCTGACCACCATGATATGCCTCTGAGAAAAATCATAATCAAAAGTTACTGTCGGTGACTCATATAATTCTCCGTCCACATAAATATCTGCGTGATTATCTCCAGATTCATATGTGTAATCAATACCCAGCACACCAACAGCTTCTGTATTCAATAAAAATGTAGTGTCACTCAGACGTTCAAAATCTTTTTCCGCACTATACCAGGAAAAACGATCAAATTTACCTACCTCCGCATTTACTGCTTCTACCTGCTTCATTTTCCCTGTGGCATTCTTTACCTGAGCATCAATACATGCTTTTACAGTTTCAAAATATATCGCCTGCCCTGCATCATTTGGATGCACCTTATCCTCTGTCAGATCATCATAACTTATATCTGAATTATGAAAAGCAGCAATCGTATCCGCTATCGGAATTTCATAATGACAACACAAACTCTGAATTATGGTCATTTTTTCTGTATACTCACGCTGTGATGATTCTAATGTGGATATAATCGAACAATCCGAATATTTCCTTTCAATCGCCCGGATAACTGCTTCATAATTAGTAGAAAATCCTTCCAAAGCATCATTCTGCCCATAACAAATGATTGCAAGATCATAATCAACACCATCATTTAATGCCATCGTTCTTACATAGCCTGCATACGAGGTATTTCCTCCCATAGATACATTCGTTATATATACTCTTTCCCGATAGGTTTTCTGCAGATATGACTGTAATAACGTAAATGTGAATTTCCTATAAAATTAACTCTCGAAGATTACTTTCAAATAAGCTGTATACGGCTTAATAATTTTAAAAAATGCCTGTTCCATGTCTTTAACAATCACTTTGTCCATTAAATCTATCATTTTCAAGTTTTTCTTTTTTGCTAAATCCATTTAATGGTAATTTTTTCTAATTTCATCAGAACTTTTGGTTAATCATACTCCTAATTCTGTCTTGGAAAGCATCAAAAAATTATTCATTTTCTAATACAACTTCATAACATTTTTGAAATTTGTATTCATCATTCTTGTCTGTGTTTATATTTATTCTATGCAAAAACTCAGCACCTTCTTTTGATTTTATTTCTATAAAGTACTTTTTTTTATCTTTAAAGAGCACTATATCATCATTCAAATCACCCTCCTTCACATCTATGTTATCATTTAAATTATACAATTTTATGCCGTTATTAAATGTAGTTGAAGTTTCTCCTCTATGAGCACTTGCCATCTGTATATTTGTTATAATATTTTTTTGTTTTTTTGTTAACCTTTTTTTCTTTATTCTAAATTTTATTTCATATTCGTCAGAAATATTAATCAAAATATCGCCCTTTAATTCTTCAAATGATATTATTTCACTAGTTTTTTTTAAATTCATTTTCATAATATCCCATATTATCAAATCGCATACAGTTGGTAAATACCCTATTTCCCTCATGACAATAAGTTTTGTTCCAAGTACAGGAATACAACTTAATATCAAACTTTTTATCTTTGCCCTTGTATCAATATCTACCTTTAATGGATATAAAACATTATGGTGTAAGTTATACACACACCTTTTAATTTCTTTATTTTGAAATTCCGCTTGTCCGGAACGATATAATCCATAAAGGATGCTTGTGTTATATTCTCTATAATGGTAATTCCAACTTGCTATTAATCTAGAATCATTTGGATTTAAAAGTCCTCTTTGATATTCCATAGCCTTTAATCCACAATGCCAACTACTTAAATTAAATTTCCGAACAGCACTTTCAGGATTAGTCACCTGGTGGTATCTTTCAAGATTGCAGACACCCACATATTCACACTTAATAAAACATTCAACATTGAATGTCATTCCTTCAGCAAACCAAAATTCTGTATGAAAGGTTATATTATTCCTTTTCAAAAACTCTTTCTTATATATTTTGTTCCAGACAGCTACTCCTATTTTCCCTAAATATAACTGTTCTATGGCTTTAACTGATTTAATCCTTTCCTTTTTAATAGATTCAGAACTCGTCCTATTGTTATCTACCAAATATCCATATGACAGTGCCATATCTGTTCCTAGTTCTTCTATTACTCTTACAAAATCTTCTACAAATCTATCGTCAATCCAGTCATCACCATCAACGAAAATAATATATTTTCCATTCGATACAGAAATACCGTCATTTCTTGCTGCAGATACCCCCTCATTTTGCTTATGTAATACAACAATCCTCTGATCTATTAATTTTAACGAATCAAGAATTTCTCCACATCTATCAGGACTTCCATCATCAACTAAAATTATTTCAATATTTTTATAAGTTTGTTTTGTTATAGACCTAACACATTGTTCTACATATTTCTCAACATTATATATTGGCACAATTATTGAGACTAAATTTTCCTCATACATTTTTCTACCTTCTTATGACTTTTCTTGTCACCAATTCTATATCATTTCTGTAAAGTACTACTATAACCAATAAAGTGCAAATCTGTAATAAATATAACATTACATTTTTATCTATAATAACCATAACAATGGCCTGCATTACAAGCAGTGCATACGATAATAAATCTCTCTGCAAGAAAATCTTCAGTTTGATATATTTAGTAACATTAAGATAACGTATTAACCAAATTATGAAATAACTAATAGTTGTAGCTACTGCTGCTCCCATAACACCAATGATTGGCGTCATTGTAAAATTAAGAATCCCATTAATTATTGCTCCTATAATACTAGATTTAGCAAGTATTTTAGGTTCTTTAACGGCAGTATAAATACCTCCTATATATCCAGCCATTGCTCCAAATACAATTGCTATCGTTAACCAGGGCACATATATCCAAGCATTATAAAAATCCTTTGCATATAATATCTTTGCAAGTACTTTATCTCCCACAATAATAACTGAGCATAAGAGTGTCATAATGCAATTATAAGAAGCATACATATTTTTAAAAAAACCATTTTTATCTTCTGGATCAAAATCTTTTACAGCTGAAAGCGTCCATGCCTGTGAAAAAATACTTTGAAAAACGTTCAGAATAGTCGGTATTTTAGAAGCTACTGAATAGATTCCATTTGCAGCCAGTCCGCAAACCCAAACCACTATATATTTATCTGCTGCACTATTTACCCACCAAGAAACAGTATTTGCAATTAATGGCTTACTATAATCAAGTAGTTCTTTTTCTTCTTTTTTATAGTTTTTTTTAAAATTAAGTTTTTTTAAAGCAGAATCCTTAATTATGAGATACACACATTGAAATGCTGGTCCAATTATATTTGCAATAAAATATCCTTCCAATCCCCATTTGAAAATCAATAAAAAAATAATATTGCATCCTATTGTAATTGCTGAAGTTATAACACTCGATATAGATAAGTCCGAAATCTTATCTATCCCTCTTGTATATCCTAAAACAATACCGGAAAGTGCCTGAACCCCAAACATAAGTACAAAATAAATCCCGTATTTGGCAAATATTATATTAATATTCAAAACAACATTTACTAAGATTAGAGAAATCAAAAATATACAGCTTCTAATAAAATATTTAGCACTGATAGTTACAATAGCGCTTTTATCATAATCTCTTTCAAGTGCATACCTTGATACCCCATCAAAAATATTCAAAGTCAATATGGGCACCATAAGTGACACCGTTGTGCTAAATAAATCATATGTACCATATTCCGTTGTTGTAAGAACATTTGTATATAATGGAACTAAAAAAAAAGCCAACAATTTGGTGGCAAAATTGCTAAACGTTAATAATCCGACGTTTTTAATAAAATATTTATAGCTATTCATATTTTAACCATTTAATGACCTTTTTAAATAATTTTTCATTTTTTTCTTTCATCATAAAATAATGACTCTGAATCCCACTTTGGTTATCTCTCAAACTCAAGTGAAATATACAGATCCAAAATGCCCTTGCATATTTACTCCACTTAGAAGATCTATTTTTCTATTATATTTTGTATTTCCATTTCAACTTTATCGTTTAAGCAGTCAAAAATTGAGTTTCTAAAAAAGAAAAAGTTTAGTACGAAAAGAGTCAGCAAAAACAAAATTTGCATTATTTATTAATGATTCATAATCATATGGATCAATATCTAAAAATTCATATTTACTTAGCTAATCATACTGTCATGCATCATATTATAGTTCATTCCTCCGGCAAATACACTGCGAATTTAAATTGGCCTCCCCTTCACATTGTATGTTTTCCTATGAACACACCTCCGTGCATACGCAACATCTACTACAATTCACCTTTATACTCACCCCTGACACTTTTCAATAGAAACTCTTTACTCTTCTCAATCTCATGCTGAAGCATTTCTATATGAGGCGCATAATTAATATCTGGCAGTTCTTTAATCTTTCTAGTTCCAAACTCCAACTTACGTTTTTCTAATCCTGTCATACTCAATAAATTTTGAATTCTGGAATTTGTGCACGTAATCGGATTTTCTCTATATCTCAAAAAAGAATAAAACTGCTTTCTGTGAATAATCGAAAAAACTGTAATATGAAATGAGTCCGTTATGATGTATTGCGCATTTCGTATCAATTCCAGCAAATCTTCAAGTCCTGCATCTGCATGTCTATCTCCTATCTGGTAATATGATAAACCACTATAAGGTACAAATACATACTTCATCTTTTTTTGATTTGCAAATTTTCTCGTTGCATGAAAATGATCCAAATTGCCTTCGATAAAAAATCCAAGCACATATTCTTCCTTAGGTGCCTCTCCTGTAGGGGGAAAAATTAACACCCAGTCATCCGAATCCAATAATAAGGTTGGATCAACAACAACGACTGGCTTATACTTAGAGTATGGCTCTAGCAACTGAACTGCACTTTTTTCTCTAACGGATATTACATCAAACTTTGAGATACTTCTTTTTATCTCCCGTTCAACTTCATCCAAAATTTTTGTCACTCCCATACTGGGCGCATAGGATATTCTGTGAGTCACCACTCCTTCATAATCAGCATAATAAAAGCGATGATACCAATTCGGATTCCATATTTGATCACTCCCACTGATAAGCAAATCGAAAGAGTTAAATACCTCAACTAAATCTTTTTCATTTTCACATCGTCTGGTAAGAACACAATTTTTCTGAACAGCTCTTTCCAGTTTTCCGTTTCGAATTGCCTTTTCTTTTTTGAAGAAAACTCGCCGTGCAAATCTCTGAGCCCACTTCTCAGGGAAAAATTCTATTCTCTCAATAAATGTTCTGCGATTCTTACTATATTTTGATTCAACTTCACAATTAACAAGTTCAACTTCATATCCCTGTTTTCTTAAATAATACTGCAACGCAATCGCCTGTAAATTCGTTCCATAGTTAGGTCCTGTAAACCATGTAATAATTCCGACTCTCATTCTCTTCCACCACCTGTTATCCTAGCACTGCTTCATTTCTTTTCCTATAATTGACATCAGGTCTTCTGCGTATAGCACCACAATAACCAAAAATAACCCTTCTTCTATCCATACATTACAATGCCATTCTCAAATAATAATACAACTGATTGTACCGTTATATTGAACAAACCATATGTTCCATATTCTATAATAGTAAGTATATTTGTATATAGCCGCCCAAGAAAATACTCAATATCAAAAGCACTATATTCTTAAAGAGGTACTTATATCGATTCATTTATCATTTTCCTTCGTCTTTATCTTTCCAAACCTTTCTTATCTTAATTGGTATATCCTTAATATAATCTTTTCATTTAGCAAGAGATTATCAATCAAAATAAAGTATTTTTCTATTTGATTTCTTGATTTCTAAATATCACACACTTTAACAACAATAGTGCAAAGCAATTAGATAAATATAAGCAATGTACTTCAACCATAGAATATAGTGAAAATGTCAGAATAAGGATTGCTGCTCTATAATCTTTATATTTTTTTCCAATTTTATAAAATCCAATGGAAATCAAAAAGAAATAAACAATTCCGATACAAACGTAAAAATAAATATATAAGCTGTCTATCGTATAATTTCCAAAATTAAACAAACTATTCCATTTGTGTAACTTTGTAATAGGCTGCCCACAGAGCGATAATCCATTGTCTTGTATCGCCAAGTAAGCCATAGCTAACTATAATCTCCAGTTTGCAAACATGTAAATACTATGAGTACACACATCATACACTCAATTGCCAAAGTCCGTAGATTATTTTTTGTTGACTTCCTCAACTTTAGTATTAGCACTAACACTCCAAGAACTGGAATTAAGTATTTACATGCATTAATTAATATAGTCCACGTACCAAATATCATTGATGATTGTAAAATGCTTGAAATGCACATCAATAATACGCACAGCTTTACTATCCCGGTTTCTCTTATTGCCAAATTATACATTGATCTATTTATAACTTTCATTATTTCTCGTATGATAATTAGGAAATTAATTATCGTGCATTTCCCTTCCTTTAATATTGTAGTTCAATACAATTTTCACGGTTGTTCTCTTAAAATTTGCTTCATTTTCCTTTTAATAATAATTATTTTATTTGTCACATTCGCCCCTAATATTTTTTGCAGTTTTGCCTTAAATCTGGAATACCCATTTTGCCATGATGCAGTATAATGATGAATTGAGCATGTGTTATTTGTAATAGTAATTTTTCCCGTAAATTGATTCATCGGGCAAAAATACTCCGGTGGATAAATATATATGCCATCTATATATTCAATATCTCCAATTCCTTTAAAACCGTTTTCTTTTAAAATTTGCGTTGTATGAGTAACTACCGTTTCGACATTTCCTTCTTTGAAGTCAAAGACTATATTTTCATAATAGTTCAGTATTTCTTTGTACAGGCCAAGACCAGGATTGGCTGCAAGGCCAAGACCAGGATTGGCTGCAAGGCCAAGACCAGGAGCCACTGAAAAAATGTTATTTCCTGCTTCTTCACATCCCATAAATGGTCCTTTATCTATAAGTCTTTGAAAATTCTTTATAACCTCTACATCTGTGTCAAAATATAGCCCTCCGTAATTATATAAGATCCAAAACCTAGCATAATCCGATACAAATGCCCATTTCTTTTGTTCATAAGCTTTTTCCACATACTTACAACAATGGATATCGAAGTTACCTTCATTCCATTCTTTTACTTCGTAGTCTGGAAAATACTTTTTCCAAGAGCTTATACATTCTTTTGCAGCATCTGGCAATCCATTGCCTCCAAACCAACAATAATGTATTGTTCGGCTAATTTTATTCATAAATCTATCCCCTAAATCAGCATATCAAACCAACATTAATAATATAAAAACAGTAGTCAAAATCTTTTGCATGTCATTTTTATTTTTCAAATTATAATGTGTTTATCTTGCAGAATGCATGTAATCAAAATAATAATTGTACGGTAATGCATTATACCATTCATTCTGAGACATTCCCCAATAGGTTACCACTGTATACATCACTATAAAAATAGCAGCAACCCCCCACCTTATCTTTTGCTTTCTTACTTCGTTCAAAAAAGCAGGAATATATATAATTTCAAATGGCAGAAAATAATATAACACACGCCAGATCAGCGGTACTGATATAGACAATAGTGCCACACACAATGGTAAAATCTGAAAGCTCATCATCCTCTGAAAAGCATCAGAAACATTTATCTTCTTCCAGGCGATATAACCATATGATATTAGTGAAATCATAGATGTGAACAATATTGCAGATGTCTGTGTCTGTGCCTCATACTCTATCGAAGTAATAAAATATTTATACCTCGTATAACTCAACAGCATCGTCACAAGCTTATATGCCAGATTTCCTCCTAACACTACTCCTATAGCAATCATACATGCTTTTTTTAAATCAATTTTAATATTTCTAACAAAATAAACAGGAATCATTATCAAGGCTGAATAATGGAATAGAAAAGCTGCAGCAATAGTAATTATGTACTTTTTAAATTTTCCATCAAATAAATAGGCGTACGCAAATACGACTATTGCGACCGCAATATACTGTCTTAATGCATTATATGAATCAAAGTAAATGCCACTAGCAAAAAAAAGAAATACCGATAACAATGGATTTTTAGATTGCTGCCAAATAGCATTATAAAAAAAGCCGCAAATAACTAATGCAATTAACCCATAGGTCAAAAAATACTTTCCATGCCAGACTACACCACAAATCTTAAGTAAAAGCCAAAAACCAATTTCCATACTTTTCAATGAAGAAAAAGATGTTGTTAAGCTTCCTGATTGTTCAGCTAATTTCATCATTCGAAGATACATCAAATAATCAGCACCGTTATTATATCGTAGCATTGCAACAATTGCTGGAATCATAACCGCTATAACCACGGTAAAAATCCGCTGTTTTCTTTCCACATGCAATGCCAGCCAAGTTAATAACATTGTTGCCAAAATCATAGGTACATACACTTCCATATATCGATTATCACCTCCTCATGCAACAGGATGTTTCTTTTTATAAATCCGGTAAAACACTACATATGCAGGAAAAGAAAACGCAAATAAACAAATTTGCATTTTTCTCACTTTAGATATATATCCACAACTCCAAACTTTTTTCATATTTTCTTTTGCATATCTTTGAACTTTTTTCCTCGTATTTGTATCTTTATGCCCAGCTACAATCATCATATTAACAAAAACAACTTCCCATGTAATTTTTGCAACTGTAATATTAGGAACTTTTTCACCGTATTTCAAATGAATGTAATCATATTCCTCCTGAATTGCATTATAAAGATCATATGTTTTTTTATTAAAACCGCTATGTCCAATAGATCCCTTCCTTTTTCGATAATGGTACAAGGATTTTGTGCAATACACAATCTTTTCACACTGATCTATCAGTTTATATGTTGTAAATTGATCCTCAAAAAGTTTACCTTCTGGACAACGTATACTTGTCCAAAGATCTCTTACATATAATTTTCCACACACACACGGAGTTAAATAATCATTAAACAAAAAACAGTCAAGTGCCTGTTCCTTCGTGTATACAAACTCTTCGCCGCAATGCCTGCTTACAGAGCATGACCCATCCTCATAAAAGCTTTCTGGTGATGTGCAACTCATTTGTGCGCCTTCTACAATGAGACGCTTATAAAGCTGCTCTATCATGTCATTCGAGATCCAGTCATCACTGTCTACAAAAGTAATATATTCTCCTCTGAAAATATCAATAGCTGAATTTCTTGCACCAGATAAGCCCTTATTCTTCTGATGAATCACCTGGATTCTGGAATCCCTCTTTGCATATTCATCGCACATTTCTCCGCATCTGTCTGGTGACCCGTCATCTATCAAAAAAATTTCCAAATTTTCATACGTTTGACATAAAATACTATTAACACACTCTTCAAGATAGTTCTCAACTTTGAAAACGGGAACAACAACAGTAATAAGTGGAAGTTCTGATTTAGTTTTTATTACTTCTGTCATTTTCATCACCCTTTATTTTCATTTCTTCCACAATCTTTCTTCTGACCCATCCAATCGCATTCTTCTTGGGTATTAAAATGGAATGTATTCCAGCTTTACGTGCCCCTATTAAATCTGCTTTAGGACTATCTCCAATGTGTATAATATCTTTCTTATTGATATGCTCACTATTTATAAGCTCTCCAAACAATTCTGATGTGACTTTATTCTTATTATATTCACATGATATGTACAATTTTTTATATCCACGAATATTACATGTCCTCAATATATTTTCAATACAATTTGTTGTCAAATACATATCCGAAACCAAAAAAACATTTCTATTTTCAGAAATACAACGTTGATAAAAGGAATATATACTTTCTTTAACGTGTATATGCTTTTCCTCTATCCTTAATTCCGCATCTCTTAAATCATTGCAGAGCCTATCTCCTCCTTGATATTCACGATAAATATCTCCTATTGTCACCTCTTTTGATATGCTTTTTCTTCTCGCTTCTTTTTCAGCTTGAATTCTTTTGTTTCTAAAATTTAGCTCGCCTGTTTCATTTTCCACAATTGAAAAAATATCCAAAGGATCTAATACATCTCGTTCAATCAAAGTATCAAAAATATCAAAACTTATATTTTTATATTTATTTATAATACTATTTTCCAACAATTTATTCATTTTTTCAGTAATTTATATATCCAGAAATAAGGAAAAGGTACCTTAAATACCGATTTCATGAATCCATTTTTCCATGTACTATTACATAAAGCATGTCGAAATTCACAAAAACTATATTTATATAATGGTTTCTGACTTATATAATACTCCTTTGATCCATCAGTATTGTAAAACGGTGAGAAAATCTTAATTTCTTTCAGTGTAGGCTTTACACCTAACTGTATAAGCTTATATGTTAGCAATTTATTTGACATTCCATAATTTTTGTTCTCTGTCACAAATTTCAAAGCGCCATTTTGAAGTTCAATGATATATCTTTGGATTTCAGGACTCTGCTCATATTCATAAATACTTAAAACTGGCTGGATTTTTCCTCCAACTTTTTTGTATCCACAGGTCGATCCTTCCAGACTTTGGAATAGCCTCTCTAATCCTCCTGCAAAACAAAGAACTTTTTTTCTTAATCTTAAATCATCTTCATCATATAAAAAGCCGTATGTATTCCCACTCAATTCCTTATTCGGTAAAATACCGACATAGAATCCGACAAGCTCCACATTTAAACTATGTTCCTTTAAATAGGTTTCCAAGTAGTATTGCATACTGCCTTTCCAGCCTATATCAACAATTCCAACTTTCCCGAATATACCGATTTGTTTTAAATATTCGAGTAGCAGCTCATCCTGTTCAATAGAACGCTTATTAATCTCATCTTGTAAATCATAAAACACTCTCTTAATCTGATCATTTATCGCAAGACTAATCACATCAAAATCCTGTTTCAAATCCAATGAATACTTCTCCGTAAGCCTGATCCTTTCCACTTCATCAAAACCATAATATTCAAGCAATCCACCAAAAGAAATATATTTTTCCGCACTTATATACTTAAGACTATCTTCAAAATCTCTGCACCGATGCAACAATGCCTGCCTTATACTTTTTCTTGAGAAATATACATACTTTTCGTCAACCTCCTCCTTTCCCACTAATTTAAAAGCCTTTTCCATCATGTATCCGTCTCTAGCAAAAAAAAATAATTTGTCTATTTTATTTTTTCCTACCTGATTATTCAACCATCTGGAAAAACCAAGCAAAAATGGACCAAAATATATTCTTCCAAATTCATAATATGTATTAATTCTATTTTGACATTTTGCAGTTGTTACTTCATTCATACTATTCCTCAACAACAATCAGATTTTTTTCAAAGAGTTATGAAAAAATATAATACATATAAAACAATACAGAGTACAGACATTGGCAATCAATCTTTCAAAATATCATATTGCTTTATAATATTTTTTGAGTGATATGATTGTTCTTTCATAAGCATTAATATTATATAATCGCATATAATTTTTCTTATTTTCGGTTTGTTCTATTCAAACGTTTCCAGAAAATCATTTTATTTTTCATACATTCCGCTGATATATTGCTATATACTGTTGTGCCATAACCTTTGCATTATACTTTTCTTTTACATCAGCATATGCATTAGTAACCACATCACACATTTCTTCCTTTTGGATCTTTTGAATTACCTCTAAATAATCATCAAAGCATTTACACACAAACCCGTTTTTTCCACTATGTATAACATCCCTGTTTCCAATAACATTACTAACTACACAGGGCTTTTTCATATACATTGCTTCTAGAAGTGAAATTGGCAGTCCCTCCCATAAAGAAGTCAAAAGGAATGCATCTCCATCTATTGAATACTTTAAAGCATCCTTATGCTCAACCCATCCTGTTACTTTTATATTAGGAGCTGTTAATTCATTCCTTAATTCTCCATCTCCGATCCATAAAAACTGTGTTTCCGGCATAGCTAATGCAATTTGGTTAAATAACATAGGATTTTTCTGGTAGCATATTCTCCCAAGTGTAAAAACTGTAAATACATGCTTTTCACTCTTTTCAGATCGATCCAATAAGTTTTGTGCTTCCCCTACATTGATACCATTACTAACATATACTGCCCTCTTGTTCAGTTTTTCAGATTCCCTGTGCTCGCCTTCGCTACAACTGATTGTTGTACATTTCCTTTTTGCACATACTGTTTCAATAAATTTATATAATTTTCTGTTAACTGACTTAAAATCCTGCATCAAGAAGCTATAACCATGTGGTGTATAAAAAAGTGGTATCTTTTTTCCATTAAACGCAATTCTTCCCAAAGCACCTGCTTTCGATGAATGCAAATGAATTATGTCCGGTTTAATCTCTTTAGCTATTTTTTTTAATTCAAACAGTGACTTAATATCACTGCATGGATCTATTGCTCTTTTAAAATTCTCAACTTTAATCAAATGAATCCTTTTGTCAAAATATTCTTTAAAATCTTTGGGTGTCTGTTTTCGAACTGCATACGCAATATACATATCATAAGAATTAACAAGTTCATTAGCCAAATCTACAATATAAGTAAATACACCGCCGCCCATTGCCTCAACTATAAATAAGATCTTTTTTCTTTCCATTTTCATCCTCATAAGTATTTCTGCTATATCTTAAATATATTTTGTTCAGGGGCCTATTTTCTTAATACTGATATCGTTCAGCAATCATAAATTGATATTCAAAACAGGTGACCCATCCCTCGCAAATCCCCTCGCTGTCTACACAAATAATTGCCAGTTCATAAAACGGTCACCTGTAATTCTTCTATTCTTCCATCTTCCGGCGTTCCTCTTTTTCCACATCATCCATACTCATCTGTACCGGGATCAGCTCACCAAACAGCGGTACGGCTGCCGTTACACTCCGGCATTTTTCATCCACTGAGATCACCTTAAGAAGCCCATCTCCATAGATTCCAGTGGTATTGACTACATAATCCCCTTCTGTAATCCCACCTTCATGCAAATATCCCTGTCCTGTGCTGACTTCTTTCTGTGTATCAGTTCCTGAATGCCCTGAGTTTTTCTTCTCAAGCCGCCTTTTCTTCGCTTCCTCCAGCCACGGAATCGCCGGATCCTTGCTCGACCACAGACCGAATTTCAGTCTTCTTTTTTTACCAAGAAATGGCATTTCCACAATAGCTCTCCGGTGAGGCAGATCGATTTTCACGATATATTCCTGATAGTCTGCCAGCGGACCTGCCACAAACGTGATCCGTCCATTTGCATTTCTTTCTATATAGCTTACACGCATAAGGCCGTCCCAAAGGACATTGTCAAGGAACTCTTCCTCCTCCCTATGAATTGGCCAAAAACGCTTGCCTGTCTGATCCTCTTCAGAAAGCAGTATTGTAAGTCCAGGAACCTTACGAAGCTCCTCATAAATATCCTCAGGTCTGTCCGTTTCGATAAAGAGATAGCCGCCAAACATCTTCCGGATGCTGATATTGCCGATGCCTTCCTTTCGCCAGACATCCTCATATAATGGGACAAAGCACCGCCTGAACAGTGCCCTGTCCATCCTTTGGTTGATCCAGGTACAAACCTGCTGTTCTTCTCCGTTTACTGTCTGAATTACATACCACATATCCTATCTTCTCCACTCCTGTTTTTGACATAGCTTCGCCATCACCGGGCTTTGCCGGTTTCTTTTGCTCCGCTATGACTGTTCAAAAGCTTCAGGCAGCGTATACTACTCAGAAGATTCTTCACTTTTTATGCAGAAAATCTGCCACCGGATCTCTTTTGTATTTTCTGGTACAAAAAACTCCCGGCATAAGACAATCACATATCTTACACCGGGAGCACCCGTTTTCTTTTCAGCTGTATTCTGCTTTTACCAGTAGAGCTTCATGTTTTCTTCGATTTCACTGTCAGGAAGCTTCAGTTCCCTTCTGATACTGTCTGCCGTATCCTGATAGCTTATATGAAACCGCTTGCAGGTACGGATCATGGCAGGTATCACTTCTGCTCGACCTTCAATCCTTCCTTCTCTTTTTCCTTTTCTGATATACTGGTCAAATAATTCACACATACTGATTTCATCCTCCTCTTTTACATTCATTTCCTGAAGTATAGCCTCTGTGTCCTCTACGTTTTCATCTCCGGAGAGTACCCTCAGCAGCTTGATAAGAGCCTCCTTATGTACCACCTTCTGTTCTGACCGGTAATCTTTTCCTTCTGCAAGATAATCGACCACGATCCTCATGTCACTCTGAAACCGTTTTCTTACTTTTTCCGGCAAATTTCTGAGTTCAAATACATGGAGCTTCAGATCATCCACATAAGACATTGTCTTAGCCGGAAGTTTCTTGTCCCGAAATATTTCATGGACACTTCTGTTTTCATTCCATCTTCTCTTTCCCCAGTAAAGAACCAGCTCTATCACTGGGAATCTGTTCTGTGTCTTCTTTTCATACTGCTCTCTGTAGATGCCTCCAATATAGCCAGCTTTGCGAAGCAGCATATCAGGATCCTTCTTCGTCTGATTAGCAAAGAGATACACAGTCCGTATCTCTCCGTCAGCCATGTCATACTTTGCGATATCCTCCAGCTGATTTCGCAGCTTTTTCTCTCCCTGATACAGGGTTTCCGTTGGAGATGCCAAAAGGTTTTCTTCCTTTATCTCGTTCTTTCCCTCATACAGAAGTACATTGAGAATATCGGCTGCCACATCTGGATACGCTTCAAAATTCTTCGTTACAAGATCATTGGTACTTTCCATTCATTTCTCCCTTCCTCTGGCGGAAGAGAAAATGAACGCCCCCTGTTATTTCAATCTCTCCGCCTGTTTAGTTGTGTCATAAGTGAATCTCTGGCGAAAAGCCTGAAACTACATGATATGATTTTTCTGATAGAAACACTATATCATATATACTCACGCTGTGCAAGGAGTTTTTTGAACATTATTTCGTTTATTTTTCAGTATTCATCTCGATGTAAGATATGCAATTGTCAAGGTTCTGGCAAGGACAGCCGTCTGCCCATCCTTCCTTTTATATCAGCCAGAGGCTTACGCCCCTGACTGACGACCACACCCGGAAAAATAATCATGCATGATTACTTTTAAATCCCATTATGCAGCCAGGTTGAGAATGCCTGGCTGCTAAAAAACACTAATACCGGATTGGATTACTGTGCTGCAGGAACCTCAATAAAGGCAAGAGTTCCGTGGCTTGTCATATCGACAACTACGTGATCCTCTCTGATCTCTACAACCTTAACCTCAACCCATGCACCGTTTACCTTCTGGTAAACCTTGATGCTCTGGCCTGCCTTCACGCCCTTCATGTAGAAGTTAACCTGAGCAGATTCGAACTTGCCGACAACTGCTTTGGTTCCAAATACAGAAAGAACCTTTCCGCCAAGCTCAGTAGCCTGTGCCTTTGCATCCTTAACAGTAGCTGCATTAGCCTTTGTTAAGAAGAAAATTACATTACTGGGGGCTCCGTTAATAATAACGTGTCCACCCTGTCCTGTCGGAAGTGCATCCGGGAGTCCGGGAGTCTCAACAATTGCATTGTTGGTATACTCACCGACTGACTTACTTTCAGCTGCTGCAGCTGCTTCTACTGTTGCAGAAACGCTGGATGCAACTACTGCTGCAGAAGGTGATCCTGCTGCAGATACAGTCATACCGCAGAGCATTGCTCCGATCAGGGTACATGCGATAAGCTTTTTCATTGGACTGTCTCCTCCTTTCTTTTCAGCAAAAAGCCGAAAGCCTGAGTGTGGTTTTATATCATCACCGTTTTACCGGTGTTGATACCTGCATAGTCTGTACCTGCATCACAGGTTACTGTGTTATTTTTATTCAACAACTCTGTCTATAGTTCCTGCAGCATCTCCCACAAGGGCTGCGATCACAACAAACTGTTTATCTGAAGCTGCATCCTTCTTGGTCGTAAGGGTGATCAGGAAATTGTATGGACTTACCTCTCCAAAGCTTTCCCGCAGGTTCATTCCCATGACACGGGTTCCATACAGATCATCTATAAACTGCTGGCATCCACTCTGATAGGTAAAGTCATAGGTTCTGATCAGACTGGTATCCTCTCTTTCATAGGCTGCAAAGATCTCATAGGTCAGAAGATTGCCATCGATATAAATATAGGCATATTCATGCTTTTCAAAAAAATCCGGATCCGCAAAATCGTATAATCCTGCAAAGGGTGCAGCTTCGCTATCTCCCCTTCCATGAATAACTGTGTTGAAATCACACATATTTTTCAGATTGGCAAGCTCAGTATACAGAGCGCCTGCAGCATTATCCCTGCCATAGGCATCTCTTGTTTCATAATAATCATCTGCCTCTTCACTCTGCAGGATGGGATCATCGATCCCGGTTCCCGGTATATAGAGCCAGCCGAAAATATCCGGATTTTCTGCCTGAAGGGCTGTGAAGTCAATCTGGGAATCGGAAGCGCTTTCACCAGCGATCCCTGTCTGCTTCTGATCTTCTGCAGACTGTCCCGCATTCTCCGTCATTTCCGTATTTTCTGGATTTTCTGTTTCTGCTGTATTCTGGTCTTTGCCGGCACACCCGGTCAGCAGGCTGCTGGCCAGTATTATCCCGGCAAGTCCCAGCGTTAAAAATTTTCTTTTCATTCTGCTTCCTTCTTTATGTATAATGCTTTTACTGCTCCACCGGCTCATAGAAAATATTCAGGATCATTTCATAAAGAGCATCCTCATCCGGATAGAACTCTTCAAATTCATCTCCCATGACGGTTTCTCCCTGCATCATGTAAAAGCTGTTTTCATCAAAGCTGTAATCCACAAGGATCGGCGCAAGGTATGCCACCTCGTCTGCGGAAATATCCGTTACCATCTGCGGCACCACTGCCTGATACAGATCAAGGGCTACTGTGATATCCTTCTTTGCTGCCGACCTGGCTGCCTGTACATAGGCATTCAGGTACTGCTTCTGTCTGGCAAGCCGCATATCCGCCGAGCCAAACACATTCACATCCCTGGCCTTCACATACCAGAAGGCGGCTTCTCCCATCAGATGCACCTTGGCATCCTTTTTCAGGGAGCTGTCATACTTCGTCAGATCATCAAGTACTGTCACATCCACACCCCCTACCGCATCATTTATGGTCGGGATCGCACTCATGTTGATGGCGGCATAGCCATGGATCGGCAGTCCGTAAAACAGTCTGCTGACTGCTTTTTTCTGATATTCACAGCTTTCCTCTACACCATTTCCAAAGCCGTGCTGGACAGTGATCTGTGCCTTTTGGGTCGTCACATAGGCGCCGCTATCATTATAAATATCCACATCTGCCATGGTGTTCCGGTTGATGCCGACGATTTTAAGCGTCTTATCATGAGGATTCATCACTGCCAGAAACAGGGCATCTGCCTGGCCGCCCTTTGTCCCTTCTTCTACTTCCTTCACATCACTCTTCTTATCAATTCCCATAAACAGGAAGGTCCTGATATCTTCGTTGTAGGCATAAATGCTGCCATTATACTTCACCCAGCCCTCCTGCCACTTCGTTTCTTCCTCTTCCGTCAGTGTCTCCGATGCACGGACCAGGTTCAGATCCGGCGCAGCTTCCTCTGCCTTGCTGGTAAGGCTTTTTTTACCGACCGCGCGGACGATCTGGAAGGCTGACACGATCAGGGCTGCCACTGCTATCAGTTCAATTACAATTGTGAACGCCAGTTTTTTCTTTCTCTTTTTCTTTTTTGCTGCCACATATTCAGGATCCAGAAGATATTCCTTTTCCTGATTGATCCGAAGATCCCGTTTTTCCTTTTTAGTCATGTCTTTGCTGTCCTCTTATTTTCCCAGTGCCTGCCGCTCTGTCCTACTGCACCTGTATCGTGATCGGCACCGCAGCTGATCTGTTGCCATCCGAATCCTCTGTCTGGACCGTCACTTCATATGTACCCGGTTTATTGACATCATATTTACTGACCTTCAGGTTCCTGAACAGGGTTTCATAGCTGTCCTTGTCATCCCTCAGGGTTCCGATCAGATTCACCCATGCCGGTGAAGAACCAGCCGCTACCTTCACAGAATTCTGCTTCAGGCTGAGTACCGGTGCTGCATCATTTGTTTTTGGTGCTTCCGCGGGCTTCTGCTCTTTCACTGCCTCCTGTTCCGGCTCTGGCTTCGGTGTATTCTCCGGTGTTCTGGTCGGTCTTGGTGAGGCTGTAGGTGACGGGTTTTCTAAAGACTCCGCATCCTCTGGCTGTTCCTCATTCTCTGCATTTTCAGAATTGTCCGTTTCATTTTCCTGATCCGCTGAAGCATCAGTATGTTCAGCCGTCAGGCTGCTTTCCGATGCAAAGGCTGCATCATAGCCTGCCTGCGTCAGCTGGTCTGCCAGCTCTTCGTTTTCTCCCTCCAGGGAAGCAGGGAATACCTTGGAGCACTTGGCGACATTGCCGGCTCTGTCACTGACTGCGAAAAATACAACTGCTGTATTTTCTGCCGGATCCGTCACGATCTTTTCCACAACGATCCGGTCTGTGATATCACCGTCTACATTGTCCCTGGCTGTGATCCCCTCCTTCAGTTTTTCCTCATCCATTCCTGCCCGGTAAACAACCTCCGCTGCCTGGAAATCAAATACCGGCTTTGTTTTATCCTGTCCTGCAGAAAGGATGATACAGACAACAGCCAGTGCTATATTCAACACTACAAGAATAATTCCGATCACTTTGCTCTGCTTCATACTCTGTCTTCCTAAATGTCCTCAATGAATTCAATGTCTTCTGGATCTTTACCTGCCTCTGATATTTTCTGAGCAGCTCTTCCTTTTTCAGGATCCTCTACCATATCATCCCGGAACTGGCGCACCTCATTCTCCAAAGAGCTCTTCTCCTGTCTGGAAGCCGTTTCAGATCCGTAGTTTCCATAATATTTTCCATAGTATTTGCCATAATATTTCCCGTAATGGCCATAATAGCCCTTCCCATTCATGTCCACCTTATTCAGGACTACACCAAGGATACGGCTTCCGGTCTTATCGAGCTGTTCCTTGACCTTCTGGGCAAAGCGGTAGCTGATGGCATTGCTCTCGATGACAAGCACTGTACCGTCACAGCTCTTTGCGGCAACAGCCGCATCGATGACACTGCCAAGTGGGGGTGTATCCACGATCACATAGTCAAAGGAGCTTCGAAGGACATTCAGGATAGAGCGGAACTTTTCTCCTCCAAGAAGCTCGCTGGGATTTGGCGGTACCGGTCCGGAAAAGGTGACATACAAATTTGGAACATTTGTCTCACACATAACCTCCAGATAGTTGGCTTTTCCGATCAGGCAATGTGTCAGTCCCTTCCGGACAGCACCTGTCTTATACCGGCCGACAAGGACACTTTTTCTCATATCAGCGTCGATCAGCATGGTCTTGCTTCCTGCCTCAGCAAAGGCTCTCGCCATTTCCATTGCCACACTGGACTTTCCTTCATTCGGGGTGCAGCTCGTAACTGCGATCACCTTCACATCCCCGCCACAGAATTCAATATTGGATCTGAGTGTCTTAAAGGCCTCCCGGATCCGGTAATCATTATTCTTTTTTTCAAACTGTAGTTTTACATTCTGCATGTTTTTTCACCTTGTCATCTGGTCATTTTCGGCTTCACTGTTCCTGCCCTGTGTCAGTGCTTTCTGCGTTTTTTCTTCTTATTCTCTGTTTCCTCTACTGCGACCGGGATCAGTGCCAGTGTACTGAGTCCCAGATATTTCTCCACATCATCACTGGTCTTGATCGTATCATCCATAAGATACTGTATGATCACAATGGCACTGACGAGAAGCACACCGATGATCCCTCCGATCAGGCTCCATTTCACTACGCTCGGTCCTGCCTTTTCAGTGGGCATGTTTGCTGTCTCCACCACATTTACCGCCTCTATATCCATTACGTTCTGGATATGGCTACTTGCAGCCTCCCGGATGGCATTGGCGATATTCATAGCCATTACAGGGTCTGAATCCTCTACCGTGATCGAAACGATACGGGTATCTGTCGGCGTAGATACACTGACCTTTTTCAGCAGCACATCATAATCCATATCAAGCGCCAGCTCCTGGATCACCTCCTCCAAAACATACCGGCTGTTGATCAGCTCCGCATAGTCCTTGGTCAGCTGGCTGCCAAGCTGTACATCACTGTAGGTCACTGTAGATTCACTTGTCTTATTCAGGATATAGATTTTGGTGGTGGATTCATAAGTCGGAACCAGTACGAATTTGCTGAAGGCAAAGCAGGCAAGTGCACAGAAAAGTCCGGCACTTATGATCAGCCAGATCCTGCCAAGAAGTATCTGGAAAACCTCCAGCAGATCGATCTCTATCATGTCATCATCATTTCTGCCCGCCACAGAGGTGTTTGTTTGCATTTGTTGTTCCATAGTTTTCTTTATCTCCTGTATATTCTGCCTGTTATCTACTTTTCCTTCGTCAGGTCTCTCTTTGTCCGGAAGCTTATATATATTCATTCTGGACGAGCTTCATTGGATTCTCATAAAGCAGCTCCCGTGTGTAATCTTCTCCAAACTTTTTAACCAAAAATCTGGCACACTCGCTAAGCTCCGGAGCTCTGTTTTTCGTATCATGGGCATCCGTTGCCACGAAATGGACCGCTTTTCTTTTCAGCAGACCTCTGGTAAACATTTTGATCTGCAGACCATAGCATCCCATAATGCTGCCTGCATTTACCTGTATGTAAGCTCCCATGCCAGTCAGCTCCTCAGCCCGGTCAGCTTTGCCGGTCATGCAGCGGTATCTCTCCACATGTGCCAGAACAGGCCGGAAGCCCTCTGCCAGGAACTGGTACAGACCATTCCTGATATATTCAAACTCATCCATGGGATTAAATTCCACAAGTACATAGCTGCTCCCCGCCATGGTACACAGCCTTCCCTCAAGTGCCTGTGAGACAGCTTCACTGTGATAGTAGATCTCGTTTCCTGGATAAAGCTGGATCTCTATCTTCTCTTCCTTCAGCTTTTCTTCTATCTCACTGATCAGCCGCCGGATCGTAGCCGGTGATGCATTATGATGCATGGGTTTATAATGGGGTGTCAGGATCATTGCCCCGATCCCGTTTTTCTCTGCGATGCGAAACATTTCCATGCTTATTTTAAAATCCCTGGCCCCATCATCAATGCCAGGCAGCAGATGGGAATGAATATCCATATATTTCATGCCGTTTCACCTCGTCATGTAAAATATGTTTGCTGTATATTTGTTCCATATATCGTAAATAATATTTTTCGTAAAATTTCTTATTTTGCGAAATGGCTGGAAAGCATAGAAAAACAGGACGGTTTCCCGTCCTGCTGACCATTATTCTGACGTGTTATAGGATAAAGGCGGATACTGCATTTCTTCCGGTAGCTTTGCTGTAAAAAGATTCATTAACTGCTTTTTTCGCTGCATGGTAGAGTGGACATACAGATTCATGGTGATCTGGACATTGCTGTGTCCCAGGATTTCACTGAGACTTTTGACATCGAATCCCATATCGATGCATCTGGTGGCAAAGGCATGTCTGAGCATATGAAAATGAAAATCCTCGCTTTGGCATTGCTTAAGGATCTTTGAGAAACGGTACTGCACAGTCCTTGGCTCTGCAAAGGGTTTCTTTTTTCCGCGGATCACATAACAGGGATCCGGCTGCCTGTATTGCTTCAGGAAAGGAAGCAGTACAGGCGGCAGGGGAATGCTCCGGAGGGAGGTCAGGGATTTGGGCTCCTGCAGGACGATCTCTGTTTTTCCTGCTTCGATTTTTCCTGATGTCCGCTGCATGCTTCTTTTGATAGAAAGAACGCTTTCCTCAAGGTCAATGCATTCCCATGTGAGGGCACAGAGCTCCCCCAGTCTTATACCCGTATGAAAAGCGATCAGAATCCCAAGGCAGGTATCGTCTTCCGCATGTGTGATCAGGTAATCCTCCAGCCTGTGGAGACTGTTTTCCCCTGGAAGCTGGAGCTGCTTTTTCTTTTCTGTGGATATTGGATTTTCAGGCAGTATCATATGATAACCATATTTTTTCCTGGCATAGGACAAAATTGTCAGCAGAAGTGCACAAATGCTTCTGCTGTAGGTAAGAGACAGAGAATATCCTTTTTCGGCTGAACGGAGACCTGCTGCGAAGCGTTCCATTTCCCTCTGTGTAAATCTGGTCACTTTGATATTGCCTGTCTGTGGGATAATATGTGTTTCAATGATATTTCTGTAGGCTGCTATGGTGGATACCTTCAGATAGGGATCCCTGTCAGTCAGCCAGATTTCTGCTGCAGCCTTTATCTCAAGATCTTCGTAATTGTTCAGTACCCTTAGCAGCTCCCGTTCCTGCTCCATTTTCTGTTTTGTTTCCTGATAGGTCTTTCCGTAGACGGAATGGTATTTTTTTTGATGGGAAGGATGCTCATAGGGAATCCTCCCCTCCCATCTTCCATCTTTTCGTTTGTAGATATTGGTACCTCTTCTGGGCATTTGGTAACTCCTTTCCTGCTGACCATAAAAATGACGGTTCATAAAAAATTAGTATTGGATAATGCCCTTGAAATCGGTGTTTTTCAAGCTCTGCCAGTTATGTATTGCTAAAAAAACAATTAAAGTTCATATTGAAACATTGATTTTATGCAAAATATATTGTATATTAACCTTTGTATCAATAGAAAGCATTTTCCGTATCGTAAAATATTCCCGCTTTGATCTTCGCAAAATAAGAAATTCCATGAAACAATTTTGAATGTGATCTTCGCAAAATAAGAAATTATACGAAATTCACTTCGCATAGTCTGTATTTGTCTTATTCTGTAGAATCTGTCATTCAGTTTATCATTATTTGCTTTTTCATTCAATCCAAAGCTTACTTCTCTGGATCTTTTTTTCCAGATACAAAAAGGCCATCACAGTATCACGCCTCCGTGCACTGCAACAGCCTTTTTGTCTATCCTGTCTTAACCTTCTACAATCAGGTACCTTCCATCTCCTACATCAAATACTTCTTCCGCCTTCAGGATATCGTCTCCCTTCATGCCCTCCGTATCAATTCCTTCTTCTTCAAAAAATTCCCATACCTCCTTCAGAGAATCAACAACAACGGCAAAGCAGTCCTGCAGAAAGGCTTCTGCTTCCTCCGGTGTCTCTGCCACATTCTCCGGGAACAGCTGGCGCTGCTTTTTTAAAAAGCACCGTACTACTACATCATCAAACTCATCCATATCAGTTCTCCTTTGGTCTGTTTATATTTCATGATACAACCGTCCGACAGGAAGTCCTACTACATTACTGTAGTCGCCGTTTATACCCTGGATATAAGCGGCGAAGCTTCCCTGTATGCCATAGGCGCCCGCCTTATCAAGCGGCTCTCCCGTCTTCACATAAGCAGCGATCTCTTCCTCACTCATGGGATATACCAGTACATCTGTCTTTTCGAAAAACTGCTTTTTCTGTATACTGCATGTATTTGTTTCGTCCTCAAAAGGCTGCAGGCCACCCTGCCTAAGGATCGTCACGCCGGTATAAACCTGATGGGATCTCCCCTGAAGAAGCTTTATCATCTGGAACGCTTCCGTCTCATCAGCCGGCTTTCCAAGAATCCTGTCGTCTACAGCAACTACTGTATCCGCGCCGATCAGGATACTCTCCTTCTTCTCTTCCTCTGTCAGCTCATCCCATACGGCCAGTGTCTTCCGCTCTGACAGAATGCAGACAAGCTTCTCCGGTTTCGTTTCCTCTGTATGTTCATCAGCCTCACTTACCCTTACCGTAAAGGAAAGGCCGATCTGGGAAAGCAGTTCCTTTCTCCTTGGGGAACCACTTGCCAGTATGATCTTCTTATTATTCATGATGCATCTCCGGGATAAATACTCTGTGATTTACGGCTTCTTCTAAAACCCTTGCTGCCTCCACTGCTTCCCTGCAGAAGGTCTGCTGGGAATTGATCAGCTCCTTGCCTCTCTTATCAACCTTTTCATAGATTCCCTCGGCCGTCAGGATGCTTGCCTTGACAGTATCCTTAAGCTGAGTGGTCAGGATGTGCATCAGCTTTTCACGAAGTACCGGTTCCTCCACCGGGAACATGATCTCCACACGTCTTTCCAGGTTTCTTGGCATCCAGTCAGCACTGGCACAGTAAAATTCCTCTCTTCCGTCATTGGCAAAATAAAAGATACGGCTGTGCTCCAGGAAATTTCCTACAATGGAACGCACTGTAATATTTCTTCCGATTCCGGGAAGCCCCGTTTTCAGACAGCAGATACCTCTGATGATCAGCTCGATCTTCACTCCTGCCGCACCAGCTTCATATAAGGCTTCAATAATATCCTTATCACAAAGGCTGTTTACCTTTGCTATGATATGTCCCTCCCTGCCGGCCTCTGCATTTTTCTTTTCCCTGTTGATCAGATACAGGAACTTATCCTTCAACCACAGAGGCGCTACAGAAAGCTTATTCCAGCCAAGAGGCTCCGAGTAACCGGACAGCATATTGAATACCGCTGTGGCATCCTCACCGATCGGTTCTGCACATGTCAGAAGTCCAACATCAGTATAAAGCTTTGCTGTGGCATCATTATAGTTTCCGGTTCCAAGATGTACATATCTGCGGATACCGTCTTCCTCCTGACGTACTACCAGAGTGATCTTGCTGTGTGTCTTCAGTCCCACCAGTCCGTAAATAACGTGGCAGCCTGCCTTCTCCAGCATCTTCGCCCATACGATATTATTTTCCTCATCAAATCTGGCTTTTAATTCTACCAGTACAGTAACCTGTTTTCCATTCTCGGCAGCCTGTGCAAGTGCTGCAATAATCGGGGAATTACCGCTGACACGGTACAGTGTCTGCTTGATCGCCAGCACATCCTTATCCCTTGCTGCCTGCCTGATGAAATCCACCACCGGGGTAAAGGTCTCATAGGGATGGTGCAGCAGGATATCTCCCTTGCTGATCTCTTCAAAAATATTACAGTCTGCCGGAAGCTGCGGTACAGGCTGTGGCTTTGCATAGCCCTGCTCCTTCAGAGCATCAAAGCCCGACAGCCCATACATCTTCATAAGGAAGGTCAGATCAAGCGGTCCATCGATCCGGTAAATATCTCCATCCCCGATAGACAGCTCTGCCTTGATGATGGCAAGCAGTCTCTTATCGATCCCATCCTCCACTTCGAGTCTGATCGCCTGTCCCCACTGTCTCTTCTTTAACTGCTTCTCAATCTCCTTCAGGAGATCCTCTGCCTCATCCTCATCCAGGGAAAAGTCAGCATTTCTCATGATACGGAAGGGATAAGAGCATACGATATCATAATTCAGGAACAGCTTCTGGATATTCCGTTCAATGACTTCTTCCAGAAGGATCACTGTCTTTTCTTTTCCCTCTTCCTCTGGAAGGACTACAATCCTCTGCAGGACGCTTGGCACCTGAACAGTAGCAAATTCCAGCTCTCCTTCCCCATTTTTCTTCTTCACAAGGGCACCGATATTCAGTGACTTGTTCCTGATCAGTGGAAATGGCCTTGAGCTGTCAACCGCCATAGGTGTCAGGACCGGGTACACATTTTCTTCGAAGAAACGGTCCACAAATTTTCCTTCTTCCTCCGTAAGCTCTTCATGGCGTCTGATCACCCGGAGCCCATTCTCCAGAAGAAGAGGGAGCAGTGTCTTATTGTAAATACTATACTGTTCCTTTACCAGACTGTGTGTCGCCACATTGAGTGCCTCCAGCTGCTGAAGCGGTGTCATACCGGCGATATCCTTCTTCTCATAGCCCGCATTCACCATATCCTTCAGGGAAGCCACCCTTACCATGAAAAACTCATCCAGATTAGACGCTGTGATACTAAGAAACTTAAGCCTCTCAAACAGCGGATTCTGTTTATCCCTCGCTTCACCCAGAACTCTCTTATCAAAAAGCACCCAGGAAAGCTCCCTGTTTATGTAATTAGAAGGATCCTTATAGCTGCTTTCACCTTTTGTCTCATTCATTCCTGTTACTTCCTTTCTGTCAAAAACTCTCATCCATTGACCGTACGCTTCTGCTTTATGACAGGCCGCACATTATATACCTCCTGGAAGAACCCTGCCCTGGCATCAAACAGCCCCTTTTCCAGTGTAATATCCTCATTCGTATCTACTGTGATAATAAGCTTATCATCCTTCAATGTAGTACGTACATCCTTGAATTTCTGTTTATGGCTCCTGTCAAGTCCGTTTGCAAGCCGCAGGATCGCTGTCAGTTTGGCAACTACAAGATAAGCCTCTCTGTCAATCGTACTGTACCTTGCCATCTCCTCATAATAATCAAATTCCAGATGATTAAATTTAACTACATTGGCCACGATCTCCCTTTCCTTATGGGACAGACCAATGATCTCTGTTGCCATGATGATACTGTATGAGCACTCCCCGAGGTTTACCATGCTGATATACTTGCCGCAGTCATGCAAAATCGTTGACAGCTGCAGAAGAAGTCTCTCCCGTCTGCCAAGGCCGTGGATCTTCCGTGTGTGGTCAAATATATGCAGTGCGATCTGCTCCAGTGTGGCACTCCTTTTGCTGCTGCCACGATAACGTTTACTGATATTCTGCGCACAGGCTATGATATCCTGTTCAAAATCATGAGAGGCTGCTACTATTTTATTCTTCTCTGCATATTCATATGCGATACCGTCACAAAGAGTCACCCCGGGTGCCCAGATCAGTTCCGCTCCCATGATCTCCATGATCCGTTTTAACAGCATCAGGGAAATATGGAGCATTGGCATATTCTCTTCCGGAACATCCCATTTCTTTGCCAGCTCTCCTGTACGCTGCGAATGATAGGCTTTTTCAAACTTTTCAAACAGCTCTCTGCCTGCATAGCCTGTCATTTCATGCTCCAGGCTTTTTTTGCGGAGCAGCATGGAAACATAATCATCTACGATGATGATATTCCGGATCTCCCTGTCCTTCAGGTACAGCTTCTTATAGGTCAGCATCTGGGAATCTACAAGCTCTGTGATCAGGTCATCAGACTGTTTCACCCCTGCATTCATATGGCGGAGTCTTTCCTGCAGACGTAAAACCCCGAGCTTCATATTCTGGGTAGAAACAAGCTTGTCCTTATCAAACAGGGAGATCTGTATACTGCCGCCTCCGATATCCACAATTGCTGTCGGATTTTCAATGATCTTCAAAAAGCCCTCTCCCTGGAAGGCAATGGACTTATAATCCAGGAAGCGCTGTTCAGAATTGCTCAGCACCTGGATATGGATACCTGTCCTGACCTCGATCTGATTTAACAGGATTATAGTGTTCTCAGTCTCCCTTATGGCACTGGTACCGTAGGCAGCGTAATCACTGACACGGTATGTCTTCATGATATCAGAAAAGGCCAGCAGAGCCTCACACAGCTCTTCTACTCTCTCATAGGAAAGCTTGCCTGTGGTATAGCTCTCTGTTCCCATGTTGATCTCCCGCCTGATATGGTCGATCTCCTTCATCCCTCTCCTTGAAACCTCAAAGATCTTCATGGAAAGCTCGAAGGATCCTACATCAATTGCCGCAAATGTTCTGACTGCCATTTTATATTCCTCGCTTACTGACTTTTCTTGTTTTATCCGGTGTCCTTTAATAATTGCCAAGGATCTTCATGTTCCTTGCTTCATCCCGAAGTCCTCTCAGTGCATTCTTTACCGCACTGTCAGACAGGTTTCCGTCAAAATCGATAAAGAAACGGTACTCCCAGTTCCGATCCTCGATCGGCCTGCTTTCGATCCGGTTCATATTCAGGTTATTATAAATGAAATGTGACAGCATATGATACAGGGAACCACTTTCATGGGCTACCTCAAAGCAGATGCTGACCTTTCTGGCATTCTTCAGGAATATCTTCTGATTGGTCACGATAATAAAACGGGTGGAATTGGTGCTGGACTGGTTCACACCCTTCTCAAGGATCTCAAGTCCGTACAGCTTTGCTGCATATTCACTTGCAATGGCTGCCTGTGTCCTATCCTTCTCCTCTGCTACCTTTCTTGCAGCAAAAGCATTATTCTGCATGCTGATCTGCTGCCAGGGATGTGTATTCAGATATCTGGCTGACTGCATCAGGGACTGTGGATGGGAATATACCGTCTTAATATCTGACAGCTTTGTTCCTGGCAGTGCCATCAGACAGTGTTCGATCTTAATGATCTGTTCCCCTACAATATAGTTTTCAAATTCTACCAGAAGATCATAAATCTCACTGACAATCCCGGCTGTTGAATTTTCAATCGGAAGTACTGCATAATCTGCGCTGCCCTCGTCAATGGCGATCATGGCATCCCGGAAGGTATCTACATGAAAGCTGTCAATCCTGTCCCCGAAATACTGATGCATGGCCGCCTGGGAATAGGCTCCCTCTGCTCCCTGGAAAACCACTCTTGCCTTCTCTGTTTCAAGCTGGTCAACCTGAATAAAAGGAAGCTTATTCAGACTTCCTCTCTCAGACAAAAGCTGATATTGCAGTTTACGGCTCATGGACATGATCTGTTCAAAGAGTTCTTCAATCCCATGACTGTTGAAATCGTTATGGGTGAGTGACTTCACCTTTCTGATCTTTTCTTCTTCTCTTGCTTTATCAAATACCTGTTTGCCATTCTCAATCTTGTACTCTGCAACCTGTCTGGAAATATCCATCCTTTTTTCGTAGAGATCCACAATGCTGCTGTCTATTTCATCGATCTGCCCCCGCAGTTCTGTCAAGTCCATATTCTTCCGTTCCTTTCGCATAAAATCTTTATTAATTTTATACCAAACGGATAGGGATAGCAAGCAATTGCCTCTATTTTACCTGTTCTTTACTTTGCGGAAGCGCAGCGAGCATCTGCCCCACATTTTCATTGCAGTCCCTGCCTGTTTTCAGTATAATAAAGAAAACTATTTTACTTTTATCCAGGGAGAAAACACCATGAAAAAAAATGGAAAATATATCATTTTTGCTGTGGTTATCGTTCTGTTACTTATTACCGCAGGCTTTCTTTCCACACTCAAAGGAAGGGTTCCGGACAATGATATTTCCGTTACAGGCAACACCGCCGGAAATCTGAACCAGCATGGTCTGTTCTGTGAATCTGATGGCAGGGTGTACTTTGCCAATGCCTATGACAACTACGCACTCTACTCCATGAATCCTGACGAAACAGAGTTTACACGTCTTGGAAATGGCAGTGTTTCTTCGATCAATGCTGCAGGTGATTACCTGTACTACTTTATGGATACCAGTAAGGCCGGTGAGGGCTTTGGTTATGTCCTTCGTACTTATGGTGTCTTCCGTACAAAGAAAAATGGCAATAACACCGTATGTCTTGTCAGAGACGGTGCCGTTACCATGCAGCTGTGCGGAAACTATCTGTATTATCAGAGATATAATAACAAAGACTTTACGAAGTTTTATAAGCTGAAAACAGACAAATCAGAGAACCTGCTTATCTCTGACGACATCATCAATCCTGCTTCCTGCGATAATGGCATTATCTACTACAATGGACAGGATAAGGATCATTACCTGTATGCCTTAGATACCCGGACAGATACCTCTTCAGTCATCTATGAAGGAGATCTCTGGTTCCCGGTTTATAAGGATGGTTATGTTTACTATATGGATGTTGGAAATAATTATCAGCTCTGCAGATATTCCCTTTATGATCAGAGCGTGGAGGTTCTGACAACAGATCGTGTGGATTTCTTCAATGTGGGAAATACCTATATCTATTATCAGAAGGTAGACAGTGCATCCCCTGCTCTTATGCGGATGCGCTTTGACGGAAGTGAACCGGAGGTTGTTGCAGAAGGCAACTACAGCAATATCAATATCACTTCCCAGTATGTTTATTTTAATGAGTTCAATACAGAGGTTCCGGTTTACCACACACCAGAAAGCGGCCCTGTTTCTGTAAGCACCTTTGATGGTGCAAAGAACGCTGCCATTACATCTGTTTCCTGACGACCAGGTATTCGTTTCCCGGCTGATAGTAGGGGCAGTCCCTGAATTCATCAGCCAGGAACCTGGCCATTTCATCCTCATCAAGATCCTGCTCACAGGTATAGCACTCATAGTCATCATCATAGGTATAAAAGTTACATTCCTCGCAGATTCCTGCGGGGGATTTTTTATTTCCGGTCATTCTTATCTCCTTCCAGTTCCAGCTTCATCTGACGGATCGTCTTCTGAAGCAGTGGATGCACATAGCCAGGGTTCAGTTCATCCATGGGATCCAGTACAAAGCTCCTGTTCTGCATATCCGGATGAGGCACGGTCAGTTCCTTTGTCCCTGAAACGAAATCCTCATAAAAAAGAATATCCAGATCCAGCGTTCTTGGTCCCCAGTGGATCTTCCGCTCTCTTCCTGCTTCCAGCTCAATCTTCTGAAGGAGATGCAAAAGCTCCAGCGGCTCATACAGAGTATCAAGCTCCAGTACGCCATTGATAAATGCATCCTGCTCTACTCCCCCGTAAGGCTCTGTTTCAATGAGCGTGGAACAGCGAAGATGTCTTATTTTCTGATCTGCCTTCAGCTTTTCCACTGCCTCCAGAATATAGTTCCTCTTATCTCCCATATTGGAGCCGACAGCCACATAGGCACGTTTAAAACCACGCTCTATCCTGACTGACACAGATTCAAAGGGAAGCCCGATCGGTGCAGAAGGCTTCCGGATTTCCAGGATCACTCTGTCTATTTTATCAAATGTCGTAAGGATCTCTCTGACACAGCCCTCTGCCACTGCCTCTAAGAGCTGGAACCGGTGTTCCCTAAGGAAATGAGAGATCAGTCTTGCGATATCTCCATAGCTTGTAGAATCAGCAAGGGCATCACTTTTTCCAGCCCTTTTCAGATCAGAAAAAAGAACAGCATTCACGAAAAATGACTGTCCGTTTCTCTTCTCATGCTCATATACACCATGTCCGGCGTAAACCTCCAGATTGTCAATCCTGATCTCATCCATTCCTGATCGCCTCTGCCATTTTAATGGCTCTCACATTCTCTTTGATATCATGTACTCTCACAAAGGCACACCCCTTCATTACCGCAAATACGGTTGTCACAAGAGTTCCCTCTACTCTCTCTTCTACCGGTAGGGAAAGGGTCAATCCAATCACTGATTTTCTGCTTGTTCCAAGCAGTATCGGATAACCAAATACCTTCAGCTCCTCCAGACGGTTGATGATCTCCAGATTATTTTCATAGGTCTTGCCAAAACCAACGCCCGGATCCAGGATAATGCCGTCTTCCCGGATGCCTGCCTTTCTGGCAAGAAACAGGGTATCAGAAAGATCTGCTGCCACATCCTCCATAAAGTTATGGTAATCGGTATTGTCCCTGTTGTGCATCAGGCAGCAGGGCAGTCCTGCTTCTGCAATCACGCCCGCCATCGTATCGTCATATTTCAGTCCCCAGATATCATTGATCAGGTCAGTACCTGCCTGTATTCCGGCCTTTGCTACAGCCCCCTTGCAGGTATCCAGGGAAATGGGGATATCAAAGCGTTTCTTCACCGCCTCGATCACCGGGATAACCCGGTCTGTTTCTTCCTGCACACTGAGCACAGTGTAGCCCCACGGTCTTGTGGACTCACCGCCAATATCCAGAATATCCATGCCTTCTGCGATCATCTCCTCTACATGGAACAGTGCCCTGTCCATGTCGTTGAACTTACCGCCATCTGAAAAAGAATCCGGTGTCACATTCAGGATCCCCATCACATACGTATGATTGTTTACATCAAATTCCCTGTTTCCTATTTTCATGATTTCCCCCGTTTTTTCTGTTTCTTTCCGGAAAGCCGTTTCTTTCTGTTTTATTGTGCCAGCAGATGGAAAAAGGTATCCTGCAGCTCTTTATTATCCTTGAAAACGCCCCGTGATACCAGTGTCACGGTCTGGCTGCCGGGCTTTTTCACCCCACGCATAGTCATGCACATATGTTCAGCACTGAGCTGCACCATGACTCCCTTGGGCTTTACATATTCCATAATGGCATCAGCGATCTCAGCTGTCAGCTTTTCCTGGATCTGCAGTCTTCTGGCATAAACCTCTACAGTTCTTGCCAGCTTGCTGATCCCTACCACTTTTCCATCCGGAATATAGGCAATATGTGCCTTTCCATAAAAGGGCATCAGATGATGCTCACAGATGGAGTAAAAGGTGATATCCTTTTCCAGGATCATCTCATTATTTTCTGCATGAAAGGCTTTGGACAGCTGCTCCCCGGGATCCTCCTCCATGCCCTGACAAAGCTCCTCATACATTCTCGCTACCCTGTCTGGGGTATCGATCAATCCCTCACGCAGGGGATCCTCTCCCATTCCTTCTAACAGTAATGTAATTCCCTCTCTGATTTTATCCTTATCAACCATGTTTTACCGCCTGGCCTTTCTTACCATTCCTGACTGCCGTGATCAGCTTCCCCAGATACGACAACGATCCAAATGCCACGATCACCGTATCCTTATCTGCCATAAGATATGCAAGCTCTATCGCTTCCTCCACACTGTCCGTACAGGTCACATTCTGATGAAATCCTTTCGCCTTCAGTGCCAGCTCATAAGAAGTAAGTCCTCTGCTCCCTTCTGTTGACACTGTCAGGATCTGCTCTGCATAAGGACAGGTAACCTTCAGGATCTCCTCCTGTTCCTTATCTCTCAACATTCCTATTATATAGATAATCCTTTTATTTGTAAAGTAAAAACCAATGGAATCGGCAAGCCTTGCGGCGCCATCTCTGTTATGTGCCCCGTCTGCGATAAAAAGAGGCTTCTGACCGATCACTTCAAATCTTCCTGGCCAGGTTCCTTCCGCAAAGCCCTTATAAATATCTTTTTCCTTGACGGGAAATCCCTTTTCTGAAAGCTGCTGAAGGGCAAGAAGGGCTGTCAGGGCATTGTCAAGCTGATATCTGCCAGCTAATGTGACCATCAGATCCTGATACTTTCCATAAGAAAACCTCTGTCCCTTTATGGTACTCTTGATCTTTTTCAGGCTGCCAGGATCTGCTACGTCAAGCGACACCTTCTGCTTTTCACAGGCAGCCTTCAGCACCGAAAGAACCTCTTCCTTCTGAGGTGCACTGACCGCGCTGCAGCCTGGCTTGATGATCCCGGCCTTTTCCCTTGCGATCTCCGCAAGCGTGTTTCCAAGAAACCTCATATGGTCAAGACTGATGGATGCAAATACGGCAACCAGTGTATTCTGAATAATATTGGTGGCATCCAATCTGCCGCCCATACCGGTTTCCAGTACAACAATGTCACAGTCCTTTTCCTTAAAATAAAGAAAAGCAAGCGCTGTCTCTACTTCAAAGGGTGTAGGCTGCCTGTTTCCTTCTGCCTTCAGCTCCTCACATGCTTTTTTCAGCCTTGTCATATACAGGCACAGATCCTTTTTGCTGATCGGCCGCTCCCCGATCTGGAACCGCTCTCTGTAGTCAAAGATCGTTGGTGATATATATCTTCCGGTCCGGTAGCCCGCCTGCTTCAGCACACTGGAAACCAGACAGAGAACAGACCCTTTTCCATTGGTTCCTGCAATATGCACGAAGGAAAGTGCATCCTGCGGATTGCCAAGCTTCTCACATAATGCCCGGATATTATCAAGTCCCGGTACGATCCCGCCGCTCTGCAGGCTGTCAATATAGTCCATGGTTTCCTGATATGTCATCATTTTTTTCTCATCTGTCTGCATAATTTTCCTTCCGCCTGGCCATACTTACCTTATGATGAAAAAATGGTTCAAAGACTTTCTCACCTGCGGTATGACCGGCTGGTGCCTTGAAATAGTATATACTGCTCTCGGCTCCTTAAGAAGACGTGAGCTTTCCCTGAAAGGAACAACCTCTCTCTGGATGTTCCCGATCTATGGGAGTGCTGTCCTTTTAAAGCCACTGTTTGTCCTCCTCCGAAGACTTCCTGTTTCTGTCCGGGGAAGTATTTATGCCCTGTGTATCTTCACCGGCGAATTTCTCTCCGGCCAGTTCCTTACAAGAAAGGGAATCTGTCCATGGAGCTATGAAAACTGCCGCTGGCGCATCAAAAACGTGATCCGGCTGGATTATTTCCCCAACTGGTTCCTTTCCGGCCTGCTCTTTGAAAAGCTTCTCTCAAAAAAAGCGGTATGACAAGTCATACCGCTCTTACTTAATCCGGAATCCCATCTCCGTCAAGATCTGTCACATCTGCCCCGATATTCAGTGTGTTCACTGTCCTGCGCTTTAATCTGGCTGCCTCTGACATCTCCAGGATAAAATCCTTCACTGTCCTTGCATTCTTAATATGGGTCAGAGGAAGCTTGGGATCTGTCGTATCTCCTGTATAGCAGATCACCGTACCAAGTCCGAACATTCTTTCAAACAGTGTACTTACAAGCTCCACATCCTGAATCTTGTACATGTAACAGTCACTCTCAACCTTCTTCAGAAATCCACTGTTTACTGTCAGTACATTCTCCTTGACTGTATATGTGGTAAATGTAAAAGGAAGCCCGAAAAACAGCCATCTTTTCTTCTCTTTCAGTTCTGTAGCCATAAGCCTCTCCCTCTCTTTTCCTCTGTAATAAGGCTATTGTACAATATCCCTTCTTAGAATGCAAAGTATTCTTGAAAGAAATTTATTCTTGTGCTATGATAGGAAAAATAGGCAAAAAGGAGGGTTATCATGACTGCAAAAGAATGTATCATGGGCCGCAGAAGTATCCGCAAATTCAAGGACACTCCCGTTGACCATGAGGTAGTAAACGAAATTATTGAAGCTGCTTCTTATGCACCGAGCTGGAAGCATTCCCAGATCGCAAGATATGTTGCTGTAGAAGGTGCCCTGAAGGATAAGATCGCTGATGAATGCACAGATGCTTATCCCCACAATGGTGAGATCATCAAAAATGCTCCCATGCTGATCTGTCTTTCCTTTATCAAGGGAAGAAGTGGTTTCGAAAGAGATGGCTCTTATTCCACAGACAGAAAGGACAGCTGGCAGATGTTTGATGCGGGGGTTGCCTCTGAAGCATTTTGTCTTGCCGCATATGAAAAGGGACTGGGATCCGTTATCATGGGTATCTTTGATGAAGCAAAGGCTGCTTCTTTATTAGAGCTTCCTGAAAACCAGGAGGTGGCTGTTCTGATTCCTGTTGGAATTCCTGATGAAGAGCCTGTTGCACCAAGAAGAAAAGCAGTTGCTGATCTGTTAACATTTAAATAATAAAAATAAAATCGAAGAGCGGTAAAGCTCTTCGATTTTCTATGTCAGCACAGGAAATATTTTCTGAAGCTTTCCTGTGGATCAAAATTTTATTTTGGAAGGAGTTCTCTGTTATGAGACATTTAATGAATCCTCTTGATTTCACGGTAGAAGAGCTGGATCAGCTTTTTGTTCTTGCCAGTGATATCGAAAAAAACCGGGAAAAGTATGCCCATGCCTGTGATGGCAAAAAGCTTGCCACCTGTTTCTACGAGCCAAGCACCAGAACCCGTTTAAGCTTTGAATCTGCCATGTTGAACCTTGGCGGCAGTGTGATCGGATTTTCCGATGCCGGTTCCTCTTCTGCCTCTAAGGGTGAAAGTGTTTCCGATACGATCCGCGTGATCTCCTGCTTTGCGGATATCTGTGCCATGCGCCATCCCAAGGAGGGAGCACCCATGGTTGCTGCCAGCCACTCTTCTATCCCGGTGATCAATGCCGGTGATGGCGGTCATCAGCATCCAACCCAGACACTGACTGACCTGATGACGATCCGTTCCCTGAAGGGACGCCTGTCTGATTTCACCATTGGTCTTTGCGGTGACCTGAAATTTGGACGTACCGTACATTCCCTGATCAATGCCCTTGTCAGATATTCCGGCATCCGTTTTCTCTTCATATCTCCGGAGGAGCTCCGTATCCCGGATTACATCACAGATATGCTGAAGGAAAAGAACATTCCTTACGAGGAAAAGATCCGTCTTGAGGATGTCATGGGTGATCTGGATCTGCTGTATATGACACGAGTACAGAAGGAGCGTTTCTTCAATGAAGAGGATTATGTCCGTCTGAAGGATTTCTATATACTGGATGAGGCCAAAATGAAGCTGGCAAAGCCTGACATGATCGTTCTTCACCCACTTCCGAGAGTAAACGAGATCTCCGTTGAAGTAGACGATGATCCGAGAGCTGCCTATTTCAGGCAGGTACAGTATGGTGTCTATGTGAGAATGGCACTGATCCTGACGCTTCTTGGTATTGACACCGCTTCATTATAAAGGGAGGTACGATTATTATGTTAAATGTAGGAAAAATTGAAGAAGGATTTGTTCTTGATCATATCAAGGCAGGAAAAAGCCTTGCCATTTATCATCATCTGCAGCTGGACAAGCTGGACTGTACTGTTGCTATCATCAAGAACGCAAAAAGCAATAAGATGGGAAAAAAGGATATCCTGAAGGTAGAATGTGACATCAATATGCTGGATCTGGATGTCCTTGCCTTTATCGATCACAACATCACTGTGAATGTGATCAAGGATGGAGAGATCGTTGATAAAAAGGTACTGGAGCTTCCAAAAGAGATCAAAAATGTCATCCACTGCAAAAACCCGAGATGTATCACCTCCATTGAGCAGGGACTCCCCCACATCTTTGTCCTCGCAGATGAAGAACGGGAGATTTACCGCTGTAAATACTGTGAAGAAAAATATCGTGGAGAGCTGTAAAAACAAAGGCCGCCGCAGCACCAGTACGTACAGCTGTGGTGGCTTTTTCATGCGCTGGCAGTTACAGATGTCTTCTGTGGTAACGCTTTGCCCGCATGGTACGGAATACCAGCGTCGTCAGTGTAATTCCTGCCGCCATGGATGCTGCAAATAAAAAGGCATAGATTCCCTCCCTGGCAAAGTCCTCCACACTGCCATGCATAAGGCTGTTCATGGCCCGGTACAGGGGCGCTCCTGGTATCAGCGGGATCGCAACCGATACCAGGAATACAGTTACCGGTGTCCTGAATATAATAGCCATTACTTCTGCATATAAGGTCAGTACTACACAGGCTGTAAAGCTGCTGGCATAGTCATTTCCGGTAAGCTGCTGTGTTGCAAGATAAACGCCCCAGGCAGCAATTCCCCCGGCAGCTATCACCCAGAGCTTTTTTCCGCGTATATTATATAAAATTGCAAACCCCAGTGATCCTGCCCCTGCCATCAGAAGCTGTATGATCTCCTTCATGTTCTTTTCTCCTTATATCCTCAACGAAAATAAAATCCCGCAATGTTAAATCCGAATGCAATGATCACAGCAAGCAGGATCGATTCCATAAACCGGATCAGTCCTGTGATCGTATCCCCAGAGAACATGTCCCTCAGAGAATTGGTAAAGGCAATACCCGGAATAAGCAGCATGATATTACCAATACTGATTCTGTCAGCATGATCCGCCACCGATGCAAATACAGCAAGATTAGCAAGAAATCCTCCTGCCACTGAGCAGATCAGCGCATTAAAAAGGTGGTTGGCTGCCGTTTTCTGCATAAAGGTCATCAGAAATTTAAGAAGCACACCGATCAGTGCCGAGATCACCATGTCCCTTGCATTACCTCCAAAGAAAACGCAGAAGCTTCCGGATATCAATGCATAATCGAGCACAAGCCACCAGAATGAATACCCCTGCTCCTTCTGTATCCTCTCGATTTCCCGTTCTATTTCGCCAAAGGTCATTCCATCTTCACATATTTTTCTGGATAAACAGTTCAGCTCCTCCAGCTTGTGAAAATCATTAACGGTGTTCACCACCCGTCTTGTCTGGGTACAGCTCCCAAACTCCTTCCCATAAATAGAGGCGCTCATGTTGGAGGTAATAGAAAATACATCTGCCCGCTCTGCTCCACCTGCCAGACAGATCCTCCTTACGGTATCCTCTACCCGTCCCACTTCTGCTCCGTTTTCCAGAAGAAGTTCTCCGATATTCATGGCATAATATAAATACTGTTCTGCTTCCTGCCTGTTCACGATCCGTTCACTCGATTCTATATTTATAGTTTCCTCTGTATTGTATCTGATTCTTTCTGTAACCGCAATTCTAAAATTTTTCTAAAACATATTGTTAATTTTTTAACATATGCTATAATAATGATCATGAAAGCAAGATAACAGGCGCATGAACCCGTTTCAAAATGGTAACAATGATAGAAGGAGGTTTTACCATGAAAATTTTATTTTATGATACCAAGAGTTATGATAAAGAGTCCTTTGATGCTGCTCTTTCCAGGTTCCCGGAAATTGAAATTGAATATATCAAATATGACCTCGATCCACGTACTGCTTCCCTTGCAGAGGGTTTTGATGCTGTATGCGCTTTTGTCAGCTCAAACGTAGGTGAACAGACTCTTGAGATCCTGCACAGCAAGGGTGTTTCACTTGTACTGATGCGCTGCGCCGGATTTAATAATGTAGATTCTGCAAAGGCCACGGAGCTTGGCATCCGCATCATGCGTGTACCCAATTACTCCCCGGAGGCTGTTGCCGAACACGCCATGGCTCTGGCTCTTGCCTGCAACAGAAGACTCTACAAAGCCTATAACAAGGTAAGGGAAAATGATTTCAGTCTTGCCGGTCTGATGGGTTTTAACTTCCATGGAAAGACCGCCGGTATCATTGGTACCGGAAAAATTGGTGCTGCCATGTGCCGGATCTGCAATGGTTTTGGCATGAAGGTTCTTGCCTATGACATGTATCAGAACCCGGACTTAAAGGATTTTGTAACATATGTTTCACTGGATGAGGTGCTCTCAGGGAGCAATCTGATCTCCCTTCACTGTCCTCTGACGGATGACACCTATCATCTTATCAATATTGAAACGATCAAAAAAATGATGGATGGTGTGATCCTTGTCAACACCTCAAGAGGTGCCCTTGTCAAAACGGATGATCTGATCGAAGGCATTCGTATGCATAAGTTTGCCGGTGTTGGACTGGATGTATATGAGGAAGAAACAAAAAATGTCTTTGAAGACCGCTCAGATGAGATTCTTGAACACTCTACCACGGCCAGGCTGCTCTCCTTCCCGAACGTTATGATCACCTCCCATCAGGGCTTTTTCACAAGAGAGGCCATGGAAGCAATTGCTGAAACCACTTTGGAGAACGCCCTTACCTATGCTGCTGGTAAGGAAAGCAAAAATGATGTGAAGTAAGAATGACTCAGACCAAAACGAATACGAAATATGGCTGTAAGATGATATCATCTTACAGCCATTTCTTCTTTTTAAAATACCGGATCAGGAAGATACTGACCAATATACTGACCACGATAAATACCGGATATCTATATCTGCTGGCAAGCTCCGGCATGTTTCTGAAATTCATGCCATACCAGCCTACCATCAGGGTAAGCGGCAGGAAAATTGCCGTGATCAGGGTAAAAAATTTCATCAGGGAATTCTGTTCGATATCGATCTGTGACTGATATGCCTCTCTCATCTGTGTCACATAATCCCTGAGGTTCAGAACGCCTCTGTAGCAGCGGTCAATACGACTGTCTATGATGCCCAGATGCCTCAGTGCTTCTCCTGAAAGAAGTCCGTTTTCATTATCCAGAAGTCCGTCAAAAATTGCCTGCAGCTGCGTATAATACCGCTTCAGCCGGAGGAGCTCCTTCCTGTACTCTATGATCTTTCCAAGATAATCCTTCGTATCCCCTGCAAGAGCCTGATCCTCAGCCTCAGTAATGGAATTCTCCCAGCTGTCGATAAAATCCATATCGTTTTCCAGAAGTGCTGTGAAAAATCCACGAAGTGCCATTTCCTTGTCTGCTTCCTGCTCTGGCAGAAGTTTTTTCATGCTCTGACAGGTTCTTTCATCCTCACAGAAAATGATCAGATCCTCCCTGTCAAGATACAGAAGTACTCTGGCGGTATCTACCAGAGTACTGTCTACATCATAAAAATCAAAGCTGCACAGATTAAAATTTATATAGGATTCAAAGGCGGCTGTTCTGCGCTTTTCCAGATAATCCTTCAGCACACCCTTCTGCAGTGCCATATTGTCTATGATGCTTTCTGCCTTATAGGCCTCTTCAAAACGCAGTACCCTCTGCATATCACTGCTGCTCCTTATTCAGGATCTCCATAAATTCCTCTCCTGTGATTGTTTCCTTTTCATAAAGGAATTTTGCAAGCTCATCCAGTTTTTCCCTGTTATTCTTCAGCATTGAAATTGCCTTTTCATGCTGTGTCTTCACAAGGCTTACCACCTTTTCATCGATCAGAGCCTGTGTCTGTGGTGAGCAGGCAAGGGAAGCATCTCCGCCCAGATACTGGTTCGTTACTGTCTCCAGTGCAACCATGTCAAAGTCATCTGTCATGCCATAACGGGTAACCATGCCTCTTGCCAGCTTGGTTGCCTGCTCAATATCATTGGAAGCGCCTGTGGATATACTGTTATAAACTACTTCCTCTGCCGCACGTCCACCAGTCAATGTAGCGATCTTATTCTCCAGCTCTTCCTTTGTCATCAGATAATGATTGCCCTCTTCTACCTGCATGGTATAGCCAAGGGCTCCGGAGGTTCTTGGGATGATCGTGATCTTCTGTACCGGTGCGGAATGGGTCTGCAGGGCTGCAACCATGGCATGTCCGATCTCATGGTAGGCTACTGTCCATTTTTCCTTGTCTGTCAGGATCGCATTCTTCTTCTGGTAACCGGCGATAACAACCTCTATGCTTTCCTCAAGGTCTGACTGGGTTGCATACTTTCTGTTATCCCTGATGGCACGGAGTGCCGCTTCATTTACGATATTGGCAAGCTCTGCTCCAGAGGCTCCGGATGCCATCCTTGCCACCTTGTTAAAGTCAATGTCCTCCGCAATACGGATCTTTTTTGCATGTACCTTAAGGATCTCTTCTCTTCCCTTAAGATCAGGAAGCTCAACGGGTACACGTCTGTCAAAACGTCCCGGTCTTGTCAGCGCCGGATCAAGAGATTCCGGTCTGTTGGTTGCTGCCAGGATGATGACACCGTTATTCCCTTCAAAACCATCCATCTCCGTCAGAAGCTGGTTCAGAGTCTGCTCTCTTTCATCATTGCCGCCCATGCTTCCATCACGCTTCTTGCCAATGGCATCAATCTCATCAATAAACACGATACAGGGCGCCTTTTCCTTGGCCTGATTAAACAGATCCCTTACCTTGGCTGCTCCCATACCGACAAACATCTCAACAAACTCAGAACCGGAAATAGAGAAAAATGGAACGCTTGCTTCTCCTGCTACTGCCTTGGCAAGCATGGTCTTACCGGTTCCGGGAGGACCTACAAGCAGGATACCCTTTGGCATGGAGGCTCCGATCTCCTTATATTTCTCAGGATTATGAAGATATTCTACGATCTCAGTCAGATTCTCCTTGGCTTCATCCTCTCCTGCCACGTCATTAAATTTAATTCCTTCTGATGACTGTACATAGACCTTCGCGTTGGACTTACCCATACCAAACATCATGGAACCGGCTCCGCCTCCTGCCTTGTCCATCATCTTCCTGCTCAGGAATTCACCTATGGCAAAGAAAATCACAAGCGGCAGGATCCATGTCAGCAGGAATGAAAGTAACGGTGATGTCTGTTCTACGATCTCACTGGCAAATTCTGCTCCTGAATCGTGCAGTCTTTCCACCAGTCCCGGATCTTCGATCACTCCGGTTTTGTAAATAACAGATTCATCCTTATTGGTAAACAGGATCTGGTTACTCTGGATCTCTACCTTTCCGATCTCTTTATTATCGGTCATGGTCATGAAAGTGCCGTAATCTACTTCCTTGATCTGCATTTTTGCCATCCAGGGAACCAGAAGGGAATTAATTAGAATTATGATTACCAGTACAAGCGTGTAATAAAAAATCAATGGTTTCTTAGGCTTTTTTATCTCATTCATCCTTTTTTCCTTTCCTGCTTTCTTTGATCATCTTTCTTCTCTGAAGTACGCCAGTCCAAGACTTGCCGGCGGCTGACTTTCACGCTTACTCCTGATACTGGTCACTACCAGTACCACCAGGGTTACCACATAAGGGATCATTTTATATAGTTCCTGATACTCCATATGATCCATTCCTGTCGGTATATACAGATACAGGATATAAAGACCACCGAACAGGAAGGAAGCAAATATGCTGACGTTAGGACGCCATATGGTGAATATAACAAGAGCGATAGCAAGCCATCCTCTATCACCAAAGGCATCGTTTGACCAAACGCCGCAGGCATAATCCATGACATAATACAGACCACCAAGACCTGCGATCATACAGCCCGCTATGGTTGCCAGATATTTATACCTTGTTACACTAATTCCTGCCGCATCTGCTGTATTTGGTCCCTCTCCCACTGCCCGCAGGTGCAGTCCTGCACGGGTATGATTCAGGAAATAGGACGCCGCTACTGCAATGATAACTGCAAGATATGCCAAAAATCCATAGGATAAAAACAGCTTTCCAAACCAGCCAAGCTTTCCTGCAAACGGAAGGGACTTGCTGAAATAACTGCTGGTCGCTGAAAGGGCAATAGACGGAACATCACTTGCAACCAGCTTGATCAGGGAACCCCCGAAGAAGTTTCCAAAACCGACACCAAAGGTTGTCATGGCAAGACCTGTCACGTTCTGGTTTGCCCGCAGAGTTACTGTCAGGAAGCAATATAACAGACCCATCAGCATGGACCCGATCAGACAACAAAGCATGGGAATCAGGATTGCCAGCACCGGATTCATGGCTGCCGCACTTCCTGCAGATCTTTCATAAAAGAAGGATCCAATAACACCACTGATCGCACCCACATACATAACTCCTGGAATACCCAGATTCAGGTTACCTGACTTTTCTGTGATGATCTCTCCGGTACTTCCATAGAGAAGTGGGATTCCCTGGACGATTGCTCTTGGTATAAAGGCAAGTAAAAAATTCCACATGATTACTGTTCCTCCTTTTCTGCTTTCTTACGGAACTGCAGTCTGTAAGTGATAAAGAATTCACATCCGATAATAAAGAACAGAATGATACCAGTCAGAATATCCGCATAGGAATGATTCAGTCCGAAATTTGTAGAAATCTCACTGGCACCTCTGTCCATAAAAATAATCAGAAAGCTGGAAAATACCATAGTAAGCGGATTAAATTTGGACATCCAGGATACCAGGACACCTGTAAAGCCCTGTCCGCCTGCGATCGTAGTTGTCACAGTATGATTGATCCCGCCAACTAATAAAAGTCCTACCAGTCCGCAGACCGCACCGGATAACAGCATGGTACGGATAATAACCTTTTCTACCTTGATTCCTACATATTTGGCTGTATTTTCACTCTCACCTACAACAGAGATCTCATATCCCTGTTTACTGAAGTTCAGATAAACATACATAAATAAAGTAACAAGAGCTGCTACAATAATGCTCAGCAGATATTTGGATCCAAATGCCTGTGGCAGCCATCCGAGATTGGTATCCTGATTGATAATACCGATCTTTCCGGAGCCCTTTGGCACCTCCCATACGATTGTAAAGAAGGCTACCAGCTGTGTGGCAATGTAGTTCATCATCAGCGTGGAAAGTGTTTCATTGGTATTCCACTTAGCCTTAAAGAAGGCCGGGATCAATCCCCACACAGCACCAGCCGCGATACTGGCAAGCACCATACATAAAATCACAAGTCCACCCGGCATTTTATCATCCAGACAGATCATGCACGCTGCAGCTGCAAGACCACCGACAAGCACCTGTCCTTCTCCTCCTATGTTCCAGAACTTCATTTTAAATGCCGGTGTCAGTGCCAGCGAAATCAGAAGAAGAATGGAAATATTCTGCAGAGTGACCCAAGTCTTTCTTACACTGCCAAATGCCCCTGCAAAAATAGATTCATACACCTGGATCGGATTAATCCCTGTCGTTATCGTTGTAATAACAGCGCACAGGATCAATGCCAGTATAATAGCTGCGATACGGATCAGAAGTGCCTGGTACCAGGGAAGCGCACTTCTTTTCACTATATGAAAAAGCGGTTCTTTCTTTTTTTCATTCATGATCTTTCCTGCCTCCTACTCTGGTCATCAGCATACCAACCTCATTTTTATCTGTATTTCTGGCATCTACAATACCACTCACTTCACCGCCGCAAAGCACAAGGATCTTATCTGAAAGCTCAAGGAGTACATCCAGATCCTCTCCAACAAAAATAACGGCTACACCTTTCTTTTTCTGCTCATTGATCAGATCATAGATTGTATAGGAAGAGTTAATATCAAGCCCTCTCACAGCATAAGCAGTAAGGAGTACCGTCGGTGCTGATGCAATTTCACGTCCAACCAGTACCTTCTGTACATTTCCACCTGAAAGCCTTCTGACCGGAGTTGTAATACCTGGTGTTACTACCTCCAGACTTTCTACTACATCCTCTGCCAGCTTCCTCGGTGATTTTCTGTTGGTAAACGGGCTGTGTCCCCTTCTGAAGGAACGGAGCATCATATTATCTGTCAGATCCATATTTCCAACAAGTCCCATGCCAAGGCGGTCTTCCGGTACAAAGGAAAGAGATACTCCCTTTTCTGCGATCTTCCTCGGATCCATACCGATCAGCTCTTCCTTCGTGCCGTCTTCCTCCACATAGCTGATCCTGCCAGACTCTGTTACCTGAAGACCTGCGATCGCTTCCAGCAGTTCCTTCTGTCCACATCCGGAAATACCTGCAATACCAAGGATCTCTCCACTGTTTGCGGTGAAGGAAACATCCTTCAGCTTCAGTATCCCATCCTCATTCCGTATGGTAAGACCTTCCACTTCTATACGCGGCCTTGGATCCACCGGATCCGGTCTTTCAATATTCAGAGTAACTGCATGTCCAACCATCATATTGGTCATTTCTGTCACATTGGTATCTTTGGTCATCATACTGCCTATATACTGTCCATTCCGCAATACTGCCACTCTGTCAGAAAGGGATTCCACCTCATGCATCTTATGGGTGATAATAACGATCGCCTTACCGTCATCCCTCATCTTACGAAGAACATGGAACAGCTTCTCTGTTTCCTGTGGAGTCAGAACCGCAGTCGGCTCATCCAGGATCAGGATATCTACCCCACGATAAAGTACCTTGACAATCTCTACTGTCTGCTTCTGGGAAACAGACATATCATAGATCTTCTGACCCGGATCTACCTCAAATCCATATTTATTACAGATATCTTCAATTTTTTTGGAAGCTTCCTTGATATTCAGCTTGCCGGGCAGTCCGAGAATGATATTTTCTGTCGCCGACAGCACATCGATCAGCTTAAAATGCTGATGTACCATACCAATTCCAAGCTTCAGCGCATCCTTCGGGGATTTGATCACTACTTCCCTTCCATTGATAAATATCTGTCCCTCATCCGGAAAGTAAATTCCAGAAAGCATATTCATCAGAGTTGTCTTTCCACTTCCATTCTCTCCAAGTAATGATAAGATCTCTCCCTTGTAAATATCCAGGTTCACCTTATCATTGGCTATTACCGGGCCAAATGTCTTGGTAATATTTTTCATTGACACTGCGGCTGTTTTGGTTTCCATCTTCTATCCCCTTTCGAGTCTTTTGCGTCATTTTCCGCCCTTTTTCTATTATCACACACTGTATGACAATAGAAAAAGGGCGGCACGGCGAAATTCGCTGCGCCGCCCTCTGAATCATTCAAAAGTCAATCAAATGGCCCTGTTAGAATGCTGTATCCAGAAGGGTGATTCCATCGATCTGAACATTGAAGTAAGGTGCTGAACGGAATCCTTCTCCAGATTCATGGAAATATCCATCAACTACTACTTCATGATCAGGTGTATAATCAGCATCTGTATCAACATCTGCTTCATAGCTGTCCAGTGTCTTGCCCTCTACAGTAAATGTAGAGATATCAAATACATGTAAATTACCTGCAATGATATCTGCCTTAGCTGCATCAATAGCTTCCTGAGTGCCTTCTGCTGCACAGCTTCCAAGCTCAGACAGCTCTACGGAACCGGTCTCAAGATTTCCACACCAGTCAGTGTCAATAGCAGTTCCATTGGCAACACAGGTCATAGCATATTCGAAGTAAGGCTCCCAGTTTACTCTGGAGGATACAAGGAATGTGTTAGGACATGCACTTGCTGTGCTTCCATTGTAGGAAACATCAGGTACACCAGCTGTTTCACATGCAGTAGGAGCTCCCATGGAGTCTGCATGCTGGCTGATCAGTACGCATCCGTCCTCGATCAGCTTGTTAGCGCCTTCCTTCTCTGCTGTCTCATCATACCAGGAACCTGTAAAGGTTACTTCCATGGTTGCTGTAGGGCATACAGAACGTGCGCCAAGGAAGAAAGATGTATAACCGGAGATAACTTCTGCATAAGTATATGCTCCAACATAACCGATCTTAGCCTGGTCTGCTGTGATATCACCATTATCGATCATCTCATTCAGCTTCATACCTGCAGCAATACCTGCAAGATAACGTCCATCATAAATGGATGCAAATGCATTATGATAATTGGAAAGATTCTCTGTATGTGCCTTGGTTCCTGTTGCATGGCTGAACTGGATATCAGGATATTCCTTAGCTGCTTCAATGATATAATCCTCATGTCCAAAGCTGTCTGCAAAAATGAAATTGCATCCGGCATCTGCCAGTTCACATGCTGCTTCGTAGCACTCCTGTCCTTCCGGGATGTTTGTCTTTGTTACACATTCAACGCCAAGCTTTTCACAAGCTGCCTTTGCTGCGTTTAAGAAGTTAAGATCATAGGTAGAGTTTTCATCATGCAGGAAAATAAAACCTGCCTTTACGCTGGACATATCTGCGCCCTCAGCTGCCTCTGTGTCTGCATCAGCTGTCTCTGTGTCTGCTGCTTCAGCGTCAGCCGTCTCCTCTGTGCCTTCTGCTGCTTCTGCTGCGGTGTCAGTTGTATCTGCTGCGGCAGAACCACATCCAGTCAGTGCAACAACTGTCAAAGCCATAGCTGTAAGTAAACTTACGACTTTCTTTTTCATAATTCTCCTCCTGTTTTCCCTCTTAGGGTGTTTGCATACCTGACGTAAAAAGGGCAGTATGACTTTCCATACAACCCCAATGTCCGTCTTTTCTCAACAATAGTCAGTATAATCATCTGTAACTGCCCTTGTCAAGAGAAGGTTCAAAATTTGTTATATTTTAGCGAAAGGTGATCTCACCTGTCTCTGCATCCATGCTCTCTACGATTGCCAGTGACTCCAGTCTGACACCTTTGCTTCGGATCAGGTCTCCGCCCTTCTGGAAGCCTTTCTCTACAGCAATACCGATTCCTTCTACTGTGGCACCTGCCTTCTGTACGATCTCGATCAGCCCCTCCAGTGCACAGCCGTTAGCAAGAAAATCATCAATGATGAGGACATGATCCTCCGGGCTCAGAAATTTTTTGGAAACGATCACATCATATACTCTCTTATGGGTAAATGACTCTATCTTTGTGGTATACACCTCTCCGTCAATATTCAGAGACTGTGTTTTCTTGGCAAATACCACCGGTACATGAAAATGCTGGGCAGCCACACAGGCAATACCGATACCGGATGCCTCCACTGTCAGGATCTTTGTGATCGGACGGTCTGCAAACAAACGTGCCCACTCTTTTCCCATTTCATTAAACAGGTCAATGTCCATCTGGTGATTCAGAAAAGAATCTACCTTTAATACATTGCCCGCCTTTACTGTTCCATCCCTACGGATACGTTCCTCAAGTAATTTCATTTCCGTGCTCTCTCCTCTTTCGCTCATTCCCTGCTTTGCAGGTAGATATTCCTATTATAAATATGTTACCTGCATTTTTTCAATATGTAATTGCCACTTCGTACATATTTTCACCATTGTAAAAGGACCGGGTAAAAAAGGACAGAACAGCCTGCCGGCTGTCCTGCCCTCTGATATCAGCTAAATTCAGTTTTCTTATGCGGCTTTCTTTGCCTTCTGATTCTTCAGAGTCTGTACACCCTCAATGACAAGGACTACAGCCAGCACGATCAGCAGAATACCAAGAATTGTCTGTGCATAAGGCCCCCAGTCAGCACCGCCTGCGGAAATAATTCCGATCTGGTTCTTTACAGTCAGAGCCAGTGAGCTGATCGTTACTACGATCATGAATGCCATAGGGATCAGGAACATCTTATTGTTCTTTCCTGCATTACCAAGCCATGTTGCAACTGCAAGAAGTCCGATACCTGCAAGGAGCTGGTTAGCAGCACCAAACAGACCCCAGATCTTTGCATAGCCTGTCATACCAAGAAGAATACCAAGAACTACAGTAAGGATCGTTGCGAAGTAAGGGTTAACCATTACCTTCTTCCAGCCTTCCTTTACATCCTTTGTTGTCTGACCGGGCTCAAGCCAGAACTCCTGGAACATGAAACGTGCAAGACGTGTTGCTGTATCCAGTGATGTCAGACAGAATGCAGAATAGGTTAATACCAGTAAGGAATTCAGGATTGCATAGCTTCCGGGGATCACATCATCTACCATATGAGCGATACCGCCACCGAAGATTGCTGTTGCACCAACCAGGGCATTGTCCGGGTTAGCTGCATTCCACTTGTATGCATATCCGATTGCACAAAGAGTCAGGACTGCAAGCACGCACTCAAGAAGCATACCACCATAAGCAATGGGTTTGGCATCCTTTTCCTTATCCAGCTGCTTGGATGTTGTTCCTGAAGAAACCAGTGAATGGAAACCGGAGATTGCACCGCAGGCAACTGTTGTAAACAGTACAGGGAATAAGTACTGCGTACCATTTCCATTGTCTACTGCAAATCCTCCAAATGCCGGGAAGCTTGCATCAAAGGTAGGATGTCCCACAACAACAGCAAAGATTGCTACCGCAAGCATTGCATAAAGCAGGAATGAACTTAAGTAGTCACGGGGCTGAAGCAGGATCCATACCGGTGTTACAGAAGCGATTGCAATGTAAAGACCAACGATCCACATCCATGTCTTTGTAGACAGATAGATGGGATGGAAGTTCATACCGACCGCCATAATACCAATGATAGCAAGTACGCCAACTACGGATGCAATACCCATAGGCATATTTCTGCGGTATACGCAGAAGCCAAATACAATGGCAATAACGATGAACAGTAAAGAAATCATGGCTACAGATGCAGGTGTTTCAGACTTAACCATATCTACTGCTCCGCTCTCATCAAAGGTTGCTCCGAATGTAGATGCTACAATAGATGCGAAAGCAGCTACAACAAGGATCAGCGTCAGATAAGAGAAGATGATGAACAGCCTCTTTGCACGCTTGCTCATATTTGCGGAAATAATCTCTCCGATAGACATGCCTTTGTTGCGGACAGATGCGAAAAGTGCACCAAAGTCATGTACACCACCAAAGAAAATACCTCCTATAAGAATCCAGAGTGTTACAGGCAGCCATCCAAACATAGCTGCACCAATTGGTCCTGTGATAGGGCCGGCACCTGCAATAGATGAAAAGTGATGTCCCATCAGAACCGGTGCTTTCGCCGGTACATAGTCAACACCATCTTCCATGGTATGAGCCGGTGTCTCATTGTTTCCTTCACCTACGCCCCACTGTTTGCACAGCCAGCCGCCGTAGAAGATATATCCCAGCACCAGAATGGCAACGCAGATGATCAGAAGTACTAATGAATTCATATTACCTATCTCCCTTCGATTTTTTTGAATATAGTACTTTTTTCAAAATTTTCGCTGTCTGTCTGCCGCCTGCATTTGCGTCAATCTGTCCTGTTGACAGCTCTATCAGCGCGGTATGATGATCTGCCCAGCCATGCAGCGAAAAATGAAAACTTTTGTAAATGCGGCACTTCTTCAATGCCTTTCTTGCCTCTTCCTCACAGGTATCACAGATAAAAACCGGGGTGATATAAGAGGCCATGTGTCCCGGTCCGACATGAATGCGGTTCATGCCATCTTCATGGATATAATCTCTCCATTTCTGATAAAGCTCCATTGTCAGATGGGGAATATTGACAAGATATAGGAATTCTTCATTATCAGCAGACCAAAGTTCTGCCTTTTTTGATATCACATATTTCCCTGAGTGCTCAAAAAAATCACAGCGTGCTGTGATTGGTACCTGGTCATCTTCGATCAGATGAATATTATAGCAGGAGCTATAGCTCCTCAGCAGTCTGTCAATGACTGCTTCTCTTGTATATTCCATTCCGATGGTTCTCCACATATGTTAATTTCATGTTAAGATTCTTTGCGTTTTTTATTCTAATACGGTATTGCGTTTTTTGCAACCTGTTTTTTGTAATATTTCTTTTGATCTTTTTTCACATTTGCCCGGAAAAATAATTTTGATATGACATCATTCTGTATATTCGTGAGTTTTCATCCACGCAAGCAGCTTTTCGATCGCCGGATTTTTATTTTCACGCTTCCAGCCAATCTCCAGATCCAGCTGCTCTGCGCTGCCATCCTCCCGCACAAGCGGTACGATCACCAGATTCCTGGCATTTCTGTAATAACGGACAGCATATTCCGGCAGGATCGCTATTCCAAACCCTGCCGACACCTCAAGAAGTACTGTCTGCACCTCCTGCTCACGGAGTATTATATTAGGAATAAACCCGCCTCTGTTATAGCAGATCAAAACCTCCTCCGCTTCGTCATTGGACCGCCCTTTTGGCTGCATGATGATAAAATCCTCCCTGGCAAGATCCCTGTACTGCAGATGATTTTCTCCTGAAAGGATATGTCCTGGATACAGAACTGCCATCATTGGATACCTTTTCAGGAAACGATGCTCCAGATCTTCAAAGCTCTGGGTGAACTGGGAGAGGTTAAACACCACATCGCAGGTACCGTCCTCCAACAGCTTGTATAAGGTTGTCATATTTTCCCGGACAAGATGGATAGAAATATGCGGATAGGCTTCCCGGAAGCTCCGCAGAGTCTCTGAGAACCGGCTCTGCTCATAACCACGGATAAATCCTATGGTAAGCTCCCCGTATACTCCCTCTGCTGCTGTCCTTGCCAGCTTGGCAGCTTCCTCTGCCCTGATCAGGATAACCCTGGCTTCCTTCAGATAAACCTTTCCTGCTGCTGTCAGCTCCACGTGGTGCTTATCCCTGACAAATAAAGGTACTCCCACCTTTTCTTCCAATGACTGTATCTGCAATGTCATGGCTGTCTGTGAAACAAAGCACTGTCTGGCTGCTCTGGTAAAATTAAGCTGTTCTGCTACCGCCACAAAATATTCCATCTGTTTCAGATTCATAATTTCCCCTTTTTATACTGTCAGAGTCTATCATTCTAAACCCCCATGAGTCAGCTTTGGGGCTTAGGTTTCTGCCTCTGACATAATAAGTTTTACTTATTATAATATGTGATATTTCTATTGGCAAGTTTTCCTGGTATCCTCTATAATTCATTTTATAAATAACAAAAGAAAGTGAGCGAACACTATCATGAAAAACTTCAAGCACTTCTATGAAGGCACCTATGCAAAATATATTCTGCCCGGTGTTCTTCTTCAATCCGTTCTAATCGGCGGCGGCTATGCTACTGGACGTGAAATTTATTCCTACGGTGCCAAATTCGGTGCCCTTGGCTGGATCTCCGGTCTGACGATCGGTATCGGTTTTGCCCTGTTTGCTTTCCTTACCTTTGAGATCTGCCGTATCTATAAGGTTTATGATTACAAAAACTATATCAAAAAGGTGATCGGTCCCTTATGGCCCGTCATGGATATACTGACCGTTCTGATCGCTATCCTGCTGATCGCCGTAATGGCCGCCGCTACCGGCAGTATCTTTGAGCAGGCCGGACTGCCTAATATCCTTGGCTCTGTTGTGATCGTCCTGATCTGTGGTCTTCTGAATTTCAAAGGCTCCAAGGTAATCGAGAAATTTGAGTCCATCGGTACGATCCTTCTCTATGGTGGCTATATCCTGTTCACAGTTCTTGTTCTGATAAACAAGGGCAGTAACATTTCCCATGTTTTCAGCACCATGGATACCAGCTCCTATGATGGTTCCGTAACGGTTCCTCTCTGTATCGGCACCGGCATCCTGTATGTTGCCTATAACATCAATGCCATTCCCATGGGTATGTTCTCCCTGACCAGACAGACCAAAAGAAAGGAAACCTTCATTTCCGGTATCATCGCAGGTCTTCTGATGGTAATCCCGTGGTTCCTGTCTTACTTCGCAATGATGTGCTTCTATGGAGATCCCTCCATTGTCGGTGCTGACGTAACAACCCCCTGGATGGAAATGATCCTTGCCATCAACGGCGGTCCTGTCCTGATCACTCTGTTCAGTATTGTTATGGGCTGGACTCTTGTGGAAACCGCAACAGGCTGTATCCATATGATCATTGACCGTTTTGATGTAGCACTGGTTGAAAAGGGATCAGAGAAGCTTTCTGACAGGAAGCGCGGAATCATCACTGTCATTACCCTGATCGCTGCCCTGATCTTATCAAGGATCGGTGTTGTTACCCTGATCGAGAAAGGCTATTCTCTCCTCTCCTATGGCTTTATCCTCTTCTATCTGCTTCCTACGCTGTTAATCGGCGGATATAAGATCATAAAGAACTGGAAAGTATGAATTCCTGTGATATAATTGATATAATATGATACCAGGGTCAAAAGGTCTAAGCCCACATGAGCTTGCTCATAAGTGGGTGAAAGACCTTAGGACCCGCCCCGATATGAGCATATCGTGGGATGCTAATCCCACGATATGCGAATATTGGGTAGGATTGTGGAAGTGCGTAGCACGAAGCAATCCGTAGGTATCAAAGTCGGGGGCTTTTGACCCCGACATTATAATATAGAAGTAATAATTGCAAAAGGAGAACGCTATGAAATATGTTGGATATTATAATGGAGAAATAGGTCCCCTGGAAGAAATGAAGATTCCCATGCTGGATCGTGCCGTATACTTCGGTGACGGCTGCTATGATGCTACCACCTTTGCAAACAATCATATCTTTGCTGCAAAGGATCATCTGGACCGTTTCTACAACAGCTGCAAATTACTGGAAATTCCTTTTACCATGCCAAGAGAGGAACTGATTGCTGCCCTGCAGCAGTGTATCGATGCCAATGACAGTGATCACGGCATGCTCTACTGGCAGTGCTCCCGTGGAACTGCCCTCCGCGGCCACCAGTTCCCACCGGCTTCCGTAAAGCCAAACCTGATGATCTTCACAGTCCCCTGCGATCTGATCCCCTTTACCACTACCTTCCGTTTGATCTCCATGGAAGATACCAGATTCCTGCACTGCAATATCAAGACCCTGAACCTGATCCCCAGTGTGATCGCTTATCAGAGATGTATTGAAAAGGACTGCCAGGAAACCGTATTCCACCGTGGCGACCGTGTAACAGAATGTGCACACAGCAATATACTGATGATCAAGGATGGTGTGCTCTGCACTCCTCCAAGGGACAACCTGATCCTTCCCGGTATTACCCTGAAGCATCTGCTGATGCTGGCTGAGCAGAACGGCATTCCTACCAAAGAGGCTCCGTTCACCATGAAGGAGCTGGAAGAAGCCGACGAGATCATCGTCAGCAGCTCCGGTGGTCTGTGCATCCAGGCTGTTGAGCTTGACGGTAAGCCTGTTGGCGGCAGGGATCCAAAGACACTGAAAACTCTGCAGGATGCCTACGCTGCTTATTATGCAGCGGATACATCGCTATGATAAGCTGATCATCCATTTACGCTTTCTGAAAATAACAAGTGCTACAGCAAGCCTGAATATTTCCTCTGTGGTAAGCAATGCATATACACCAACAATGCCCCATCTAAACACATATGCAGCAAGCAGACACAGAGGAATTCCTATGCACCAAGTGCCAACAATATCAATCACCATGATGATTTTTGTATTGCCGCCGCTTCTTATGATGCCTCCGCTAAGTATCATATTTTCCACCTTGACCGGTGCATATAGGGCAAATACAATAAGCAGTATTCTCCCAAGTTCTTTTACGCTGTTATCCACACGATACAATCCGGTATAGACTCCTGCAAGTAAAATCAGCAATGAGGCTACCACAACCGAACCGGCTAAACCGGCATACATGATCTTCTTTGACTCAGCATAAGCCTCATCATATTCTTTCCTGCCAAGCCGCTTGCCGATCATTACACCTGCCGCCGCTGACAGTCCACTCAATGCACCTACTATCAATCCCTGTATCGGACCGGTAAGCGTATATGCTGCCAGGTTTGATGTGCCAAGATGTCCATATACAGCTGACTCCACATTTTGTCCAAGGCTCCACAGAAATTCACTGACCAGAATCGGCATGATCATAACCAGATAATCCCTGATTGTGATCTTCTTAAAACGCAGGGATAGCACCGGCTTATCCCCATCTCTTCTATTACATACAACAAATCCAATAACAATGAATACAAGGTTAAACAGCTGTGAAATAAGCGTTGCAATCGCAGCTCCTTTGATCTCCATACGCGGAAATCCAAATTTACCGAATATCAGCAGATAGTTCAGCCCTGTGTTTACAGCAACTGCTCCAAAGCTTGCCAGAAATGGTATCGTGGCATGTTCCCTGCAGCGCAGCCATGCAGATAAAATATTACTGACTGCCATAGGGATATAAGAAAACGCTACAATTCGGAAATAGACTGTACCTGTATTTATAATACTCATATCCTCAGTATAAAGTCCAAGAATCTGCAATGGAAAGGCTCCTGCCGCCAAAAGAAACAATGCTGATATCATAATTCCGCAAATGAGGCTCACATCAAAGCTGCACCATGCCTCTTTTTTATCTTCTGCACCCATAAATTGTGCGATTAATATCCCGGCAACCGCACCTACCGCTCCAATCACCACAGAAAAAATTAAAGAAAAATTACTTCCAAGCCCAACTGCCGATATATTAGTCTCTCCCAGCTGTCCGATCATGATCTGGTCAACAATTGAAAATGATGCCTGCAGCATACTTTGCAGTGTGACAGGAACTGCTATTTTACACAGTGATTTCATAAACTTTGACATTATAGTTTACCCGTACTTTCTCTTTTTATCAGCTCAACCGGCAATACGATCTCCGTTTCACAATCAAAGCCATCGCGCATTGCCTCAAGACATTCAATTGCAGTTTTTGCCCTTAAAGATGCGTCCTGATGAATCGTCGTAAGCGCAGGACTGCTTTCCCTGCTTGCCATATTGTCATCAAAGCCGATCATCTGGATATCTTTGGGGATTTGCATACTCTTTCCCTGCAGAAAACGCATGAACTCAAGCGCATAAAAATCTGACACCGCAAAAACAGCAGTAATATTATGCTTTAACATTTCCGGAAATTTATCCTCATAAAAATCCAATCTTTCCTTTTCGGTCTTTGGAATCTCCCATCTTATGACTTTCCCCGGCTCAAAGGCTTTGCGAAAGCCTTCGATGCGCTCCTTATCCATACAAATAAAATTATCAGCTATACATAATGCTTTTTTATGGCCGAGCTCCCTCAAATATTTTCCTGCCTGGCAGCCACCATCATAATGATTGATGACAAGATTAACCACCCTTGAGCATTTCTCAAAATAGCCATCGTACACAACACAGGAAATCCTCGTCTGGTTTCTGAGCTGCTCATAATCCGCTTCGCAAAATCCCATCAGGATCAGTCCATCCATATTCCACATGGAGGCAAACACCGGAATCTCACTGATATCCGCAGTTGTTTTTATCATCAGAAAATATCCCTTTTCATTTACCTCGCGGGAAAGAGCATTGAGTGATGACATCACAAATCCATCCTGTAAAACCCTGCCCTCATACTTCTCATTATCATTGATCACCACCCCGATGATTCTTGAATTATTTCTCGCAAGCAGAATACCCGCCATATTCGGGATATATCCTGACCTTTCAAGCTCCTGCTGGACGCGCTTTACCGTTTCATCTGAAATCTTTTCTGTTTTGCCATGAATCACCTTTGAGACCGTCGCTGTACTGAGTCCTAATGCATCTGCGACATCCACGATCCTGATCCTGTTCTGTGCCATGTCGATTTCCTCTTTTTTGATATTCTGATCATATGGTACAGCAAAAGTATCGGTTTTACAAAGGTTAAACGCGTAACCACTCACAAAATTCATATTCAGTTTTTGTGAAATTTTACCAAGGGATTTTGTTCTTTTATTTCTCCAATGAAATTTTCAATGAGTCTGTTTACTTCATCCAGCTGGTCAGTTTGAGCTTCATTTGTGCATTCACATTTGTTTGTTTTTGTCAAGTCTTAGTTCTTAATGTATATTTTTCTTTTTCTTTTCCGGCAATTCTTCCCACATACTCTCAACCAGTTCACACAAAAACTGCCGATCATCTACATTATCAACCAAAATCATTTCTTTAGCGCCATGATACGGCAGTTCCATCTCGGCATCCGGCATCAGCCTCAATGCCATCGGAACCGGCTTCACCAAAAGTCTGTCATCATATATTCCACCAAAAATCTTTCCACGGTAATAAAGGATGTATTCGCCCATCATTGCCCGGCTGCTGACTTCATCCAGTCCTGATAATTGTTCCATAACAAAATCCAAATACTCTTTTGTTGATGCCATATTATTTCCCTCCACACCCTTAGGCTCTCTTTATCGGATGCCTGATTGCAGTCTTCAACTTCTCCGGCGCTACTTTCCTCGCATCGCTCAGATAAATCTCGTGGTGCATTCTCCGATCCGTTATATCCAATGCGTATCCCTGTTCTTCCATAAACCTGTGCATTGCACCTACCGTAACAGGCTCATCGTCATACGCTCCGATATGCATACACTGTACACACAGACCTTCCTCATAGGAAAAAAACTCAGCCTTAGAAAAATCCTGCTTTTTCTTTGCCGTAGCTTTCCTGACAGCCCAGTCGAAATCTTCCCTGGTAACAAAATCCGGCAATCGAATAACAGAGATCCACTTAAAATCTTCCTTACGAGCATAATCAATTCCGGATACTCCATCCTGCCACCAGAATCCCTCTAATGGCGGCACGACATAATCGAAATATCCATCAATCTGATGATCTTCCTTTTTGCTCATTTTAATCGTAAATGCAATTCCATACAGAAGTCCGATAGCCTGCTTGTATTCTCCGTCTGCATCATTTGGATTGCCGCTTCCCCTTACCGCTATATAGTTCATTTTCGGAACAGTTACGATAGACGGTGTGCCTTTCGGCATATAAAATTCTTTATATTCCTTCTTGTAGTCAAAAGCCATATCCTTTACACCCCCTCTAAGTCCTTCTCTTCATAAGGCTTATTCCAGGAACCAATCTCTATCAGATTTCCTTCCGGATCAGCAATATAGCAGGTTCTCTGTCCCCAAGGTTCAAGTTCCAGTTCAAGCACAGATGTTGCACCATTTTCCACAGCCTTCTTGTATGCCTCGTCCACCTCTTCAAAAGTATCAACATATAGAGCTATTTCAGAATGACCATTCAGACCCTTGATATACTCATATCGCCGGTTTGTCATCTTCTCAAAATCATTCCGCCCATACAGTAAAAAAAGTGTTCCGTCTTTTACAAGATAAACATTGGAAGTATTCTCTTCTTCCTTAATTTCAAATCCGAGGACATCCTTGTAAAAACGAATCATCTTTGCCATATCATCAACAAACAACCCAAAACCGTCTAATCTCATTTTCCTAATCCTCCATAGATTTTTAATATTTCCTCTGCATTCCTGCGAATAATGTCCCGCACTTCTTCGGGCTCAAGCACCTCTACTTTTGCTCCAAATGTCATAAGCCATGTCACAAGGTTTTCCATATCCGTATAGTCTGCTGAAAAGAGCAGCCTTCCATCGTCCGTTTCTGTAAAGCAGTTCGGTCCAAATTCTTCAACCAGCCGCCACTTCATATTCGGTGTGAAAAGAGCTTTTACCTTTATCCCACCCGGAAATATCTTCTCATTTGACAAATCCGGCATTGGTACATCTCTACGCAGGAATCCACGGTCTGTTTCAACAACACAATCCATACGGTTCAGTTTGAACAGCCTATAATCTTTACGTTCTAAACACCACCCCCATACATACCAGCTCGACCACCGGAAAACCAGATAATATGGTTCTACCCTTCGGTTGCTCTCTCCGGACGGAGCATAATACTTAAATCGTATGATGCGCCTGTTTTCTATTGCACTCTGTATTACCTCGATCTTTGGAGCAAGAGAACCCTTATACCATGAAGATAAGTCAATCAGCATAGAGTCTCTTCCACTGATGAACTCTGATGATCCGGTCTGGATTTTCTCCATCAGTTGACTGTAGTACCTGCTTCCGCTCACACTGTCAAGACTCCGCAAACCCGCAAGAATCATCTGCATATCTTTGGAGCTCAAAATCGTCCTGTCCATACGATATCCATCCATAATACTGATACCACCACCGGTACCCTGTGCAGTTTTTATAGGAATACCTGCTTTACAAAGGTCTTCAATATCCCGATTTATTGTCCTTCGAGATACCTCAAATCTTTCTGCCAGTTCAGGAGCCGTTGTCTTTTCTTCCTGCAGTAAGATTGACAATATACCGATAAGTCTATCTATTTTCATCGTTTCTTACACTCCATACATATTATACCTGATTCAACACGACAGCTATATGTCATGTTTATTATATCTGCGAAAAATTTTTCTGTATACGATAGAATGCACGCTCCGCAAACATTCTATTGTCATGAACAAAAAGCCTACGAACATCAGATTTTATTCCAAATGTCCGAAGGCTCAATAACATTAGTTGAATTTTCTCCATCCGATAAGCCAAGTTAGCCTATGATTCACTTGGAATCATCTGAAAATACTTCAACGCCTCTTCAATCGCTATTTCTTTTTCTTTTGGGCATTCCGGCTGTCCGCCCTTCTCAGATTTTGGCTTATTATAGTTCTCTCTTTCTATAATTCCATGCTTCTGCTTTATCTGTGCAATTTCATGATTTCATAAGCGGCCTCCTCATCCGGCTCCATCTCAGGTGTGCCATACAGATACTCCCTTGCCTCTTTATAGGCATCCGTCCACTTGGCATAAAACTCCTGACCATCCGTATCTTCTGTTTCTGGCTCATCACTGAAATCATCTGCCGGAGCTTCTACCATATCTTCTAGCACTTCAGAATCATCTGCATCCATTTCTTCCCTTTCGGTTTCCAAATCTTCCAGTCCCTCATCCTCTGTATAAAGATATCCTTCTCCATTCCTTAAACACATCATCCGCTATCCTTGTACGCAGTTCGTCCAAGGCCGCCTCCAAATCAGGATCAATCAGACGGATTCTTGACACAAAATCCTGAAAGATGTTCTTTACCGGCGGATTTAAATATTCCAGATTCTCTTCCACAGAAGTCAGGATATCTTCACTTCTTAGATATGCGGTGGTAATGATGGACAGTGCTGTTTCCAGTTCTGCTGACACATCCTTTTTGAAATGGGATGCAGTCAGCTTAATATACCAGAAGGGCAGGAACATAAACCCTACCGCTGCAACGGGTACCAGAAAGAAATTTTCAAGCATGGCTGCCCCGGCGGCACCGACAGCAAATAAAACCAATGATACCGTGCATAAAAACGGAAATGTATTTTCCCTGTTGGTAGCCTTTAGGATACTCTGTATCTCTTCCACTTCTCTTCTTAAGAAGGACTTTTTCTTTCTCTGCGTCTGCTCTAAAATCTCCTCTCGGATGCCTTTTGGTCCGTCTAACAGCCTCTTAAAAATATTACCGGTAAAATCCGTAAGATTAATGCCCAGCAATAAAAATAAGCCTATGATGATACCCATACAGGCCATTACCTGCATTGTCAGCATATGCTTGCACCTCCTCCCGTTATTTTATTTAACACTTCCCTAGGCATTCCGTTTTCAAGGGACCTCTTTTTTAAGCTCTCTGAAATACCGCACACCTTTTTATGGGTTCCGTTGATGATGAATTTATCTCCTTCCACCCGGTTTTCCGTAATTTCATAACGAAACAGGGAATTAAAATGTCTCTTTCCATCGGGTGTGATTTCACACTCCATGATTTCCATGAGCCTTCTTTTCTTGTTCTCAAGCTGCTTGGTAAATACCACGATGGGGAATGCCTCCGTTACCAAATCCATCAGCACCTCATCATCCATGTCGTATTTTCTCTTACACAGGGTTGCGGTTCTTACATACTGCAGCCACTACTCCAGTGATAACTGCCAGCACACCGGCTACTACTAACATTTTTTTCATGATTACCTCCAATTCTTCACAAAAAAAGACACCGCATTTTTTACGGTGTCCTCTAAGTTCATCTATTACATTGTCATATTCGGCTCGGACAACTCCTGCTTTTCTGACATTACCATGTCATATGCAGGCTTTAAAATCTGTTCGAACCTTGCAGTTATATACCTCTTATAAAAGGTTTTCTGCAACTCGGTAATAAAGGGTACTTCCTCAATAAACCCTTTTATCTGCTCCAAGTTAATTTTCGGAACCATTCCTTGTATTGCGGCATTACACTGCGGCTCCTCTGCCGACATAAGAAAATCATAGTAATTGATTTTTCTTCCGTCTAACTTAATTGCTGATGTTGGAAATTGGTATATCCTGGCATTCATCACATCTTCATTTACCAGTGCCTGTTCCATAATCCTCTCGTCTGCCTGCGGCAACAGACAGCTTCCACAGTCATAAACCGGAGCAATGCTTGCCTCTTTTGTGGAATCATCATACAAAAAGCCCCAGTTTCCATTGTGCCTATCAAAATTTCCAAGCAGGGCATCTACCACAAAGACATTAAAGAAGTGCTGCATCAAAAGGGATGGTTCCATATACTGCTGTTTTTCTATGGTATCCATAATGTCTGCCAGTTCTGTTCC
>NZ_JAOQKJ010000016.1:0-59781 GCF_025567405.1 Suilimivivens aceti
TCCTGATAATATTTTTTAAATTGTTCCAGCTGCTTTACTGACTTGATCGGCTGTGTTGTACTCATAAAATCTTTTCTCCTTTCAGGCATGCTGCCAATGTCCATTCTCCGGACAGGACACGGATATTGCAAACAATTTACTGGAGCAATAATGAAACATTTTATTACAAAATGTTGCATTTTTTTGTTGTTTCTCTTTCTGTATTCATTTCATATCCAGATAAAGAAAAGACCGGATAAACCGGCCTTTTCCTTCACAACTTATCTTTGCAATTTTACTCTTACAGAAATTACTGTAATAAGGAAAGTACGCCCTGGTTAGCCTGATTAGACTGTGCCAGCATAGCCTGACCTGCCTGAGCCAGAATGTTGTTATTGGAATACTTAACCATCTCAGTAGCCATATCGGTATCACGAATCTGGCTCTCTGCGCTGGTGGTATTCTCAACTACGTTGTCCAGGTTGTTGATGGTGTGCTCAAGTCTGTTCTGGATAGCACCGAGTGCAGATCTCTGGGTGGATACTTTCTGAATAGAAGCCTTCAAGGTCTCAATAGACTTGGTAGCTGCATCCTCAGTACTTACATCCAGTCCCTTAACACCAATTCCTTCAGCACTCATGGATTCGATATCAAGAGAAATCTTATTATCATCATTTCCATCTGCACCAACATGAAGAGATAAGGTAAGGGCTTTGGTATAAGTCTCGTCTACTGTTTCAGTCACTTCTGCAGCCTGATCCTGACCGGGTGTTACTTTTACAAATTTGTCAACCTGATCAGCACCAACTTCAACCCATGACCCGTCACTCTTCTGCGCGTAGAACGGTGTTTTAATAGATCCATTCGTGTTAAAATGATTTGCCAAATCTTTTGCATCTATCAGAGTTGCACCAGTATTATCTGTAGCAACTTTTGTACTCTTAACCGCAAGTGTCTGCTGCACATCTGCGACATCCGCAACTTTTTGAGCAGCTACCTGGTTACCAAAATCGACTGTACTATTAGCTGCAACTTTATACAGTTCAACACCTTCCTTCTGTACTACCTTTCCATTTTTAACCTCAAAGAGTTCATCAAAGTCATTCTCGGTAATAGCAGTTATTGAACCTTTTTTATACCATTTTGCATCAGCTATTGTCTTATTCTGGGCAAATCCTACTTTATCGGTTCCCATACCAGCTACATACTCAGCTTTTACATTAATAGCTTCCTTGGCGGGAGTTATCTTAGTAACCTCACGTGTAGCCGTTCCGTCACCCTTCAGCAGATAGGTCTCGTTGAATTTGGTTGTCTCCGATACACGATCAATTTCCTTAACCAGCTGATCAATCTCATCCTGGATGTATCCACGATCATCTTCAGAATTGGTTCCGTTAGAAGCCTTAACTGCCAGTTCATTCATTCTCTGCAGCATGTCATGTACTTCGGTCAGAGCGCCTTCAGCGGTCTGTACTGCGGAGATACCATCCTGTGCATTCAGGGAAGCCTGTGTCAGACCTCTGATCTGCTTTCTCATTTTCTCACTGATGGACAGACCTGCTGCATCATCAGCTGCACGGTTGATCTTGTAACCGGAAGACAGTTTCTCGGTGGACTTTGCCTGAGAAGTGGTGGTTAATCCTAACATTCTGTTAGAGTTCATAGCTGTTAAATTGTGTTGTACTACCATAATAGTTACCTCCTTGTATTTCTGCGCAAATCCGTTTGCGTCAGTTACTTTGCTATTAGTTGCTTTTTGTTGCTTTTATAGTAACCGGAAACCCGAACTTCAAAGACGGGCCCTGCCTTATGGCATTCAAAGCCTCCGGTTATTACCTTGCTCAGTCCTCCAGATTGCCGTGGGTAATGACGACTCTGGACTTTTTCTTTTTCAGGTACTTGGGATCCGTTTCCGGCTCGGCATAGTATTTGGGAAGCTTTGCCTTCTCCTCCGGATCTGTGACCCTGTTTTCCAGTACGGTGCTTCTGACGATATTCACGTCCTTCGGTGCATCCACCATGATGCGGAGATGGTTCTTCGTTCCGCCAAGGAACACGATCTTCACGTTGTCACCGATCATCAGATATTCTTCTGTGCTTACTGTCAGTCTTAACATCCTTAACCTCCCTGTCTGCTGGTATCCTGCTTTGCTGCTCCATGGGTCTGAAGCCTCCAGCCAAGCCTCCCTGCTTTCTGTAACAATTTGTCAGTCATGCAACGTTTTATAATGAAATGTGTCATTATCTCAGCCAGACTGAGGGATATTTTTAAAGGAAATTACAGATTTTTTACTGCAGATGCGGCGCGAAAGCAGCTTCTGTGAAAGGCACTCCGGTCAGAATCTGGCTGCCGGAATTTACTTTGGCAATAGAGGACTAAATAATTTTCAAAAATTTTTCATTTCACCTCTAAAGTTTCCTGCAAACCATCCGAAATAATAATCACAAAGCAAAGATGCAACATTTCATTATAAAATGTTGCATCTTTTCGTTCTGCACTATATTCCCCTTTGCATTCACCTTTATCATGGGAAAATCATCATGGGAAAATCTCTGTCGAAAAAAGTAAAAAAAGTGCCAACTAGTACCATTTATAAATTGACAAGCCATTAGATGTATTATAAGATCATTAAGAACATATAAATTTTTTATAAAACTTATGAAGGAGGATATTCTAATGGAAAGTTATGATGCAGCTTATGCAGCAGCCGCTTCTGGAGTTTCTGCAGTTTACGTCATCTTATCTCTGGCAATTTCTGTTCTTACTTTAGTTGCTATGTGGAAGCTTTTTGTAAAGGCTGGCAAGGCAGGCTGGAAGTGCCTGATTCCCTTTTACAACACATACTGTCTGTATGATATCGCATGGGGAAATGGATGGTTATTCCTGCTGATGTTTGTTCCCTGCGTGAACGTTGTTGTTGGAATCATGATGCTCTTCAAGTTAGCTAAGGCTTTCGGTCAGGGCACAGGATTTGGTTTCGGTTTATTATTCCTGAACACCATTTTCATTCTGATTCTTGGATTCGGCAGTGCAGAGTACGTTGGTCCCCAGGTTTCCGCCAAGAACTGACGCACTCAGGTAAGGAGAGCAGCTTGTCACACGACAGGCTGCTTTTTTAATCTAAAAAACTGCCCTGATATGATTCCTTTTACCGGGAAACCCGGCAGGTACTTACATATCAGGGCAGTATATTCATACTGTTTTCTTAAATTTCAGGCTTCTTACAGTGCCTTTATCCGGTTTACTGCTTCTACCGTATTCTCATAGCTTCCAAACGCAGTCAGTCTGAAGTAGGTCTCTCCGCTCGGTCCAAAGCCTGAACCGGGTGTCCCGACTACATTGGCATTCTCCAGCATATGATCAAAGAACTCCCAGCTTGTCATGCCGTTTGGTGCCTTCAGCCAGATATAAGGGGCATTTACACCACCGGACACGGTGTAGCCGGCTTCCTTAAGGCCATTCAGGATATAAGCTGCATTCTTCATATAATAAGCAACCTGCTCCTTCAGCTGTGCCTTTCCCTCCGGTGAGTATACTGCCTCGCCGGCACGCTGCACGATGTAGGGAGCACCGTTATACTTGGTGCCATGTCTTCTTGCCCAGAGAGAATGAAGGGATACGTCTCCGCTCTTTAATTCCTTCGGGATCACAGTAAAGCCAAGCCTTACGCCGGTAAAGCCTGCATTCTTGGAAAAGGAACGAAGCTCAATGGCACAGGTTCTTGCACCTTCACATTCATAAATGGAATGCGGCACATCGGCCTCTGAAATATAGGCTTCATAGGCAGCATCATAAATAATAACTGCACCAGTCTTATTCGCATAATCAACCCATTCCTGAAGCTGAGCCTTCGTGATCGTGGAGCCTGTCGGATTATTGGGGAAGCAAAGATAAATGATATCCGGTGTTTCCTTCGGCAGCTCCGGTGCGAAATTATTGTCTGCTGTACAGGGCATATAAATAACATCACTCCAGGTTTCCCTGACCGGATCATAGGTTCCGGTCCTGCCCGCCATGACATTGGTATCCACATACACAGGATAAACCGGGTCACATACGGCAATCCTGTTATCAAGGCCAAAGATTTCCTGAATATTACCTGAATCGCACTTGGCACCATCTGACACGAAGATCTCATCCGCAGAGATCTGGCAGCCTCTTGCCTTGTAATCATTGTCTGCGATCGCATTTCTCAGGAATTCATAACCAAGGTCAGGTGCATAGCCTCTGAAGGTTTCTGCATGTCCCATCTCATCTACTGCCTTATGCAGTGCCTCGATGATCGCCGGTACAAGGGGCTGGGTCACATCACCAATGCTGAGCCTGATCACCTTTTTATCCGGATGTGCTTCCTGATAGGCTCTCTGCTTCTTTCCTACTGTTGAGAAAAGATAGCTGCCCGGAAGCTTCAGGTAGTTTTCATTTACTTTAAACATGTATTCTGTCTCCTCCTGGATCTTTAGATTTCTATTTCACCTTCAAATACAGTCGTGGCAGGTCCTGTCATGTAAACACGGTTCTCTGCTTTATCCCACTGAATCTGTAAAGTACCACCTAATAGTTTAACAGTAACCGTGTCTTTCGTCAAACCATTTAAGCTGCAGGCAACAGCAGCCGCGCAGGCTCCGGTTCCGCAGGCCAGCGTCTCCCCGGTTCCTCTTTCCCACACTCTCATCTCTATCGTTTCCTCATCCAGTATCTTTACAAATTCGGCATTGACCCTCTTTGGAAATCTCGGATGCTTCTCAAGCCCAGGTCCAACCTGCTCCAGCGGAAAATCCTGCACATCCTCCACGAAAACAACTGCATGGGGATTTCCCATGGATACGCAGGTCATCCGGTAGGCTTTCCCCTCTATCTCTATGGGCTCTGCGATCACCTCTCCCTTTTCATCTTCAGCAAGCACAGGGATTTCACAGGCCTTCAGGATAGGTTCTCCCATATTGACCTTCACAGTCGACACCCTGCCATTCTCTACATGAAGATCGAGATACTTGATCCTTCCCGCACTGATCACACTGATCTGCGTCTGATCCGTCAGTCCCTTATCATATACATATTTGGCCACACAGCGGATCCCGTTTCCACACATTTCTGCACGGGTTCCGTCCATATTGTACATTTCCATTTCAAAATCCGCCTGATCAGAAGGGTTGATGAAGATCACGCCATCCCCGCCAATACCAAAATGTCTGTCGCTCAGACGTCTTACGAGCTCCGGCTTCTGCTCTGCCGGAATCCTTTCCCTGGCACCATCGATATAAATATAGTCATTTCCACAGCCATGCATTTTCGTAAATTTAAGCATAGAGAAACCCTCCTGTTCCTGCATTGCAAATTTTATTATATACCATACCCAATATGAAGGAAAATAATGTTTTCTGCTGGAGGGTTTGCAAAAAATGCTATTCTTTAGCTGTAAGCTCTTCCGGACTGCCTGTGGCATTGAAATAATTCAGATCCACCTTGTCAAGGGCTGCATCTGCGATATTCACACAGCAGTTGCCCATTCTGTCAACGGCATGGAGGATATCATTTAAGGGGCCTGTCATCTCTGTGGCACATTTTCCCTTACTGACCCTGTCCATATGTCCCTTCCTCATCTCAATATCAAGATCAAGCACCTTTTCCTTTTTCTTACGGATCTTCCTGGCACTCTCTTCGTCTCCCGTAGTCAATACCTGCAATGCCGCTCCATACATGTCTTCTATTACCTTAAGGCTTTTTTCCAGATCCTTCATGGCTTCCTTGGAATATTTCGTCTTCCTCCGATCTCTGTCCTCGATCGCCAGTGTCACATCCACGCACAGCTCTCCCATCCGTTCCACATCCCCGAGCAGATACATAACACCCGCTGTCTGTGCCGCCTGCTCTTCTGTCAGGACACCCGCAGAAAACAGACCGGACAGATACTCTGTGATCTTACCACCTAAGCCCTTCAGCCTTTCACGCTGCTCTATCCCGGCTGCCGGCCGTCCTTCTTCCTTCCTTCTTACCATACCGGTTGTCAGATGAAGCTGTTCCCCCACAAGGAAAGCCAGATGGAGAATCTCCTTGGCTGCAAGCTGCAGTGCGGCTGCCGGCTGCGCCATCAGTCTGTCATCCAGATAAACCGGCTCCGCCGGATCTCCTTCTCCCTCCTTTTTGTCCGGTATCAGTCTCATGACAAGCTTCACCATAACGAACAAAAGTGGTGTCCAGATCAGAGTCATCACAATATTAAAGGTGGTATGTGCATTGGCGATCTGTCTGGAAATAACCTCTACCTCAGGTCCCTTTGGTGAGATCATCTGGATAAAGGCAGCAAAGGGTCGGATAAACCAGATAAACAGAAGGCATCCGCTGACATTGAAGATACAGTGCGCGGCCGCTGTCCTCTTGGCATTCCTTGGCTGTCCGATGCTGGCAAGCACTGCCGTGATCGTAGTTCCGATATTATCACCAAGCAGGATCGGGATCGCCCCTGTCAGACCGATCACACTGCTCACTCCGTCAGCTCCCGGCTGAATGGCAAAGTTCTGGAGAACGGCAATCGTCGCACTACTGCTCTGTACTACCAGGGTCATGACCGTACCGGTCAGCACACCAAGCACCGGTATATCCGATACCTTGTCAAAAAGCTCTGTAAACACCGGGCTGTTTGCCAGCGGCTGCATCACACTTCCCATAGTATCTATGCCAAGGAAAAGCAGGCCAAAGGCAAAAATGGTAAGGCCGATATTTTTTATTCTCTCGGATCTGGAAAGAAAGGAAATCAGAAATCCCACAAAGATGATCAGGAAAATATAATCACTGATCTTAAATGCTATGATCTGTGCTGTCATCGTTGTACCGATATTCGCACCAAAAATAATAGAGATCGCCTGTGGCAGCGTCATCAGGCCTGCGCTGACAAAGCCGATCGCCATGACTGTCGTAGCGCTGCTGCTCTGCAGTACTGCTGTTGTCAGTGCGCCTGCCAGTACACCAAGCACCGGATTTTTCGTAAGCAGTGCCAGAACGGCCTTCATTTTTTCTCCCGCCGCCTTCTGCAGGCATTCACTCATCATGTTCATGCCATAGATAAAAACAGCAAGACCTCCAAACAACCCAAACAAAATCTGTACCGTGTTACTCATCTCTCTCCTCCAAACTGGTTTCTGTCCCTCAGAATGTAAAATCCATGTATCATCCAGTTTAGTATATCAGAGCTTTTTTCCGTTTGAGTCAAGTGGAGGTCAATTCTATGTAAAGTCTATGTAAAATCAGCCTTCAAACATTGCTGCAACCATTTTCAGATCCTCTGCAATGGGCAGATGCTGGGGACAGATCCGCTCACACTGCCTGCAGGACACACAGTCACTGGCCTTCCCGAAGGTCTTTGTCAGATTTCTGTAGTACCCTCTATGGGAAATCCAGTCCTTGTCCCTTGTTTTCTGCATCTCTGCATTATAAAGTGAAAAATATTTCGGGATCGGAATATGCTTCGGACAGCCATCTGTACAGTAGGAGCACCCTGTACAGGGAATGGCAATATCCCTGTTAATGATGTCCACTGCCCTTCTGATGACCTGTTGTTCTTCATCGTCCAGAGGCTTAAAGTCCTCCATGTAGCTGATATTGTCGAGCAGCTGTTCCATGCTGCTCATGCCGCTGAGCACCAGCATGACATTGTCAAGTCCTGCCGCGAAACGGATCGCCCAGGAGGGTATACTCATGTCCGGATGCACAGTCTTCATTTCCTTTTCTACTTCTTCCGGTACCTTGGCAAGTGTCCCTCCCTTCACCGGCTCCATAACGATGACCGGCTTGCCATGCTTTCTGGCTACCTCATAGCATTTCCGGGACTGCACGCCTTCGCTGTCCCAGTCAATATAATTGATCTGAAGCTGTACGAATTCCATTTCCGGATGCTCTGTCAGTACCTTATCAAGAAACTCTGCATTGTCATGGAAGGAAAATCCCATATGGCGGATCAGACCCTGTTTCTTTTTCTCTGCGATCCAGGTAAAGCAGTCCAGCTCCTTATAGATCTCATAATGGTGGGCTCCCGCATCATGGAGCAGATAGTAGTCAAAGTAATCTGCACCTGTCTTACGGAGCTGCTCCTGAAAGATCCTGTCCCGGTCCTCCTTTGTCTTAAGATATCCCGCATGCAGCTTGGTTGCCAGTGTATAAGTGCTTCTGTCATGACGTTTTACCAGTGCTTCCCTGACAGCCTCTTCACTTTTGAAGGCGCAGTACATCCACGCTGTATCAAAATAGGTAAAGCCTCTTTCTATAAAGGTGTCTACCATCTGCTTCATCTGCTCAAGGTCAATGCTTGCGGCATCACCCGGATTTAAAAGCGGCAGTCTCATCAGACCAAAGCCAAGCTTTTTACTTCCACTGTAAATACTACTGAAATCTCCCATTATCTTTTCTCCTGTTTCTCTGCTTTCTTCTGTTCTTATATATTTTTGTCCTTAAACCCATATATCATGCTTATACCTGCATCATACTCAGCACCATCTGGGCAGTTTCTACCATATTCGTGCCACTGTCCATGCTGCATTTCTGGATATATCTGTGAGCCTCCTCCTCTGACAGGTGATTCCGATCCATCAGAAGCTCCTTTGCCTGTCTGATCAGTGCTGTCTCCTCCGGGTTCCGTTCCTTCGGCTTCAGCCGCTGTCTGCGTTTCCGCCGTTCTGTTGCCTGGATCATCATATCAACTGTGCTGATCAGGTCATTTCCCTTCAGCGGCATTATCACCGAGACAATCCCTTCTTCTACAATACCACTTCCCAGGATATTCTGGGAAGCCATGAGCAGCATTTCAAACCCAAAGGGCAGATCCTCATGCAGCTGTGAATAAATCATATCTGCCAGTTTATAACCACATATGACGATTCCGTAATTCAGCCCATCCGCAAGTGCAAGTGCCTGCGCTCCAGTTGTGCATACGCCAGCTACCGGTATGCCGCTTCTGACTAACAGGTTCCGTATTCCCTGTGCAACCTCTGCCTTGGGAAGGGCGATGATCACGCTGGTCATAAGCACACCTCCTCTCGATCACAGCTTTCCTAGTACTGGTTTAAATACTGGCTGATCTCCCATTCTGTGACCTGTGCGGTATACTTTTCCCATTCCTCTTTTTTCGCCCTGATGTACTTATCTGCCATATGGACTCCAAGGACCTCCCTGATCAGTTCATCCTTCTCCAGCTCACTGACAGCCTCTCTTAAGGAAGCCGGCACTGCTTCAATGCCACGGCTCTTTCTTTCTTCCTCTGTCAGATCAAAGATATTGCAGTCCACACTTTCCGGCGGATCAATATGGTTCACGATACCATCAAGTCCGGCGCGCAGGCAGACTGCCAGCGCAAGATAGGGATTGGCTGACGGATCCGGGCAGCGCAGCTCGATCCTTGTATGTTCCCCTCTTGAAGAAGGGATCCTGATCAGCGGACTTCTGTTTGTTGCGCTCCACGCAATATAAACAGGTGCTTCATAGCCTGGCACAAGTCTCTTGTAGGAATTGACAAGGGGATTGGTGATCGCTGTCATTCCTTTCATATGCTTCATGATACCGCCGATAAACCAGTAGGCCTCCCTGCTGAGTCCGTTTTTATCAGAGGGATCTGAGAAAATGTTCTTTCCGTCCTTTGCAAGAGACATATTGATATGCATACCCGAGCCATTCACACCGAATTTAGGCTTTGGCATAAAGGTAGCGTGAAGACCATGACGCTTTGCGATCGTTTTGACGGCCAGCTTGAAGGTCATGATATTATCCGCAGCCGCCAGTGCTTCATCATACTGGAAATCAATCTCATGCTGCGCCGGTGCTATCTCATGATGGGAGGATTCTACGATAAATCCCATATCCTCCAGCGTCAGGACCATATCTCTTCTTGCATTCTCTCCAAGGTCCAGAGGTCCTAAGTCAAAATAGCCTGCCTTTTCATGGGTAATGGTCGTTGGCAGTCCGTTTTCATCTGTATGAAAAAGGAAAAACTCACATTCCGGTCCGACCTCAAAGGTATACCCAAGCTCTGCTGCCTCCCTGACAGCCCTTTTCAGCACATATCTGGGATCCCCCTCAAAGGGCTCCCCTCCCGGTCTCTTCACATCGCAGATCAGTCTTGCTACCTTGCCCTGCTGTGGTCTCCACGGAAAAATAGCAAGCGTGTCCAGATCCGGATACAGGATCATGTCAGCCTCCTCGATCCTGGCAAAGCCTTCAATGGAAGAACCGTCGAACATGCAGCGGTTATCCAGAGCCTTTCCGAGCTGGCTGACTGTGATCGCCACATTCTTCATCTGTCCGAACATATCCGTAAACTGCAGCCTGATAAATTCCACATCCTCATCCTGTACCAGCTCCATAATATCTTCCTTTGTATAATGCTTATGCATGGTTCATTCCTCCCACCGTTCCTGATTCTCAATAAGTAAAAATATTCTAAAAAAATAATACCAACCGCACTTTTTATTTGTCAATAGGGGATGTTTCTGTAATAAAACCTTTCCCGCACTAATACTATAGTAAAAAGAGAAAAACCGGTGAAAATCCATGAGCTCCAAGACAAAGATCGTTGTACTGCATCTGAAAGAATTAATATATACAGGTATTTTTGTTGTCCTTGGCATCCTGTTCCTGATCCTGATGATCGTCATGTTCCTGCCAAAGACTACAGCAAAGGAAACATCCGCTTCAGCAAATACCGCTGCCTATGTTCCCGGTGTCTATACTACCTCACTGATCATCAATGATAATGTTGTGGATGTAGAGGTCACGGTTGATGAGAACAATATCAATGATATCCAGATCGTCAATCTGGACGAAGCCGTTACGACCATGTTCCCCCTGATCGAGCCTGTCTTTGATGATCTGGCAGAGAAAATACTGAAAACCCAGTCTCTGGAAAATATTACCTATGCCGATGATAATAAATATACCTCCACCGTGCTTTTAAACGCGATTAAAGCTTCCCTGCAGAAAGCCTCTCCTTCACCGTCTGCCTCTGAGGATCCTGCCGGCTCCGGCAGCAGGTGACAGGGTATCTGTACAGATCAGAGAGAGCGGCCATATTCCCTTTACAGCCGCTCCCTGTCCTGACCTGCTATTTTCATTCTCTTTCCAGCACCTTCTTGAAAAGCTGCACTCTGTTATTTACCTGCAGCTTTCTGTAAATATTGAGAGAATGCTTTTTAAATGTGTTGATGCTGATCGACAGCTCCTCACAGATCTCTTCCTTATCCTTCCCTTCCATGATACACTGGAGAACCATTTCCTCCCTGCCAGTCAGGCCAAATTCCCTTGTAGCTTCCACGATCGTATATTTATGAGGTTCATAAAGACGCAGCTGTCTGTCCCTGTATAAACGGTATGACAGATGATCCTTCAGCATATCCAGCAGGAAAATATCATCATAGTCAAAATTGTCCTTCCCTATGGAACGGTATAGTGTCATGATACCAAGAAACTGTTTTTCGCTGGCAAGCACCATCAGCAGGGAATAATTCCAGTTTCCCGGCCGGTATACCTTTTTGTAATACAGGCTTTCCTGCCTTTTCTCCTCCGCGACCAGATCTGTTTCCCGGATCACAAGGCTCTTTCCCCCTTCCATAAGCTTCTTAAAGGGCGCCATATCAACAAATTCCGAAGCTGTACCTTCGCAGTTATACAGGGCAGGATCCTCCAGTACCTCTTTTCCCTCTCCTGCCAGATAAAAGTCTGCTGCGTCAAAATCTACAAGCATTTTCATCTGTTCGAGAAGATCTATGCGCATCGTCTTTTCATCCTCAGTCGTATAGATCCGGTAGATCATTCTGTTCAGAACCAGGAAATCACTGTTTTCAGGATTTTTCATACCCTTTCCCCCTGTCCTTCAAATAAAGAAAAAAAGCAGTCTCCACGTAAGGATACTGCTTCTTTGCAATCACTGATATCATAATATATCATTTTCTTTTATTTTGCAAGTCTGCTGAAGCTTCTCCACCTCGGCAAGCCAGCAGGCTGCACTGGCATCAGAGGGCATCCGCAGATCTCCTCTTGGTGAAAGTGCCACGCTTCCGACCTTTGGACCGTCCGGCAGGCAGGAGCGTTTGAACTGCTGTGCAAAAAATCTCCGGTAAAAGGTCTTTAACCACTTCAGGATCACTTCGTCCTCATAGACACCTGTAAAGGTCTTCCTGGCAATCCGGTAGATCTTTTCCGGTTCAAAGCCGCACCTCAGCATATAATATAGGAAGAAATCATGAAGCTCATAGGGTCCTACCAGATCTTCCGTCTTCTGGGAAATCTTTCCCTCAACGGGAGGCAGGAGTTCCGGGCTGACCGGTGTATCCAGCACGTCCCGGAGAACTGCCGACAGGGTTTCATTTTCACAGGTATCTGCATAATAAGCCACCAGATGTCTCACCAGTGTCTTTGGCACACCGGCATTCACACCGTACATGGACATGTGATCTCCATTGTAGGTTGCCCATCCAAGCGCAAGCTCCGACATATCTCCGGTTCCGATCACAAGTGCATTCTCCCTGTTGGCAATATCCATCAGGATCTGGGTTCTCTCCCGTGCCTGTCCGTTTTCATAAGTAACGTTATGGTTCTCCATATCCTGCCTGATATCCCTGAAATGGATCGTGACTGCTTCCCTGATATCGATCTCTTCCAGTGTGGCTCCAAGCGTTTTTGTCAGCTTACAGGCATTATCATAGGTTCTGTCTGTGGTGCCAAAGCACGGCATGGTCACTGCATAAATATTTCCCCTGGGAATCCCCAGCATATCAAATGCCCTTACGGTCACAAGCAATGCCAGTGTGGAGTCCAGGCCACCGGAAATACCAATGACTGCCTTCTGACAGCCGGTATGGGCAAAACGCTTTTTCAGTCCCATGGACTGGATCATAAGAATCTCATTGCAGCGTTCTTCCCTTTCCTTCCTGTCTGACGGAACAAAAGGCTGTCGTGCAAAGCTTCTTGTCAGTCTTGTTTCTTCTATTTTTAGCCAAAAGCCCACGGTCAGATAATCACTGCTTTTCTCCAAAGCAAAGGTATTCATCCGGCGGCGTTCCATGGAAAGCCTGTGGATATCAATATCTCCATAGATTATTTCATTCTGAAACCTTCTGCTTTCTGCCAGCACGGTTCCATTTTCTGTGATCAGGTCATGTCCCCCGAAGACAAGATCCTGTGTCGATTCTCCCTCCCCTGCACTGGCATAAATATAACCGGCAAGGAACCTTGCGCTCTCTGATCTCACAAGCAGTCTTCTGTAAGCCTCTTTTCCAATGGTTTCATTGGATGCCGAAAGATTGACTATCACAGTCGCACCAGCCAGTGCCGCCGATTGACCTGGCGAAGCAGGCACCCACATATCTTCACAGATTTCACATCCTATCGTAAACCCACCGATATTTTCCGCAGTCAGGAGAATATGCGTTCCAAACGGAACCTGCTTTTCAAACAGCTCTACAAAAACAGGCGTTTCATTCCCCCTTTGAAACTGTCTTGTTTCATAGAACTCTCCATAAGAAGGGATCCATGTTTTTGGGATCAGTGCCAGCACCTCACCGTCATGAAGAGCCGCCGCCACATTATACAGCTTCCCATCCTTTTCCAGCGGCAGTCCCACAAAAGCAATGCAGTTCTTCCCTCTGGTAAATCCGGCAATTTTCTGCAGCTGTTCTTTGCATGCCACAAGCAGTGTTTCCTGCAGGAACAGGTCATGACAGGTATAACCGGAAATACAAAGCTCCGGAAAAACAAGGAGCACTGCTCCTTCCTTCTCAGCCTCCTCTATCTTCTGACAGATCACCTGACTGTTATAAACCGGGTCTGCCACCTTCAGATCCGGTGTAATGGCTGCCGCCTTGATAAATCCATGCTTCATATGATCACCCTTATCTTGCTGCCTTCAGCATTTCTTTGAGCTCTTCTACAGAAAAGTGATAGGAATTTCCACAGAACTGACAGTTTACCTCAATGGCTTCCCCATCATTTATCATTTCTTCGATATCCTTCTTACCAATACTGATGATCGCACGCTCCATACGTTCTCTGCTGCAGCTGCATTCATACCGGCACGGCACCTTCTCTGTGATCACCGGATCCAGTCCTGCAAGCAGCTGCTGCAGCATTTCTTCCGGTGTTTTTCCTTCATCCAGCACAGTTGTGACTGTAGAAAAAGCAGCCAGGTTTTTTTCCAGTGCTCCGATCACTTCTTCTCCGACAAAGGGCATCAGCTGGATGATAAAGCCACCCGCCCGCTTCACTGTATTGTTCTTCTCCATCAGAACACCCAGTCCTACACTGGAAGGCACCTGTTCGGAGGCTGCGAAGTAATAGGTCAGGTCATCAGCGATCTCACCGGTCTGCAGGGCGGTCTGCCCCACATAAGGCTCCTTCAGTCCCATGTCCTTGATCACACGCAGTGTTCCCCTTCCTACTGCACCGCCTACATCCAGCTTTCCAGCAGCATTCTTTGGCAGCATCACCTGTGGCTCGACTGCATATCCCTTGACTGTCCCGTTGCTTCCCGCAGTAACCGTCATGCCCCGTACCGGTCCATCTCCGCTGACCTGCAGAGTCAAAAGGTCATCTTCTCCCTTTAGCATCGTTCCCATCATCACCCCGCCTGTCAGCAGCCTTCCGAGGGCTGCCGTGATCACCGGACTGGTATCGTGGATCTGTCTTGCTTTTTCCACAAGCTCCTTCGTTGTTGCCGCAAAGGCTCTGATACCTGCATCAGCGGCCGTCGCCCTGATTATATAATCACTCATCTGTTTTCTCCTGTATTACATTCTTCCGCGGCTTTCCGCCCTTTTCCTGCCACCACATAGATCCGTTCGCTGTCTTCTGTAGGTTCCCTGTGGGTTTCCGCATCCATTACAAGGATCAGGGAAAGTCCGCTGTTTTCCACAAAGCTCTTCATTTCTTCCAGGGTATATCCCCTCTGGTAATGGGTCTCCTGAAATCTGCGGAAGGATTCCCTGTTTTTCTTCTCCCTTGCAAAGATCGTCAGGTCATACTCATTGATGTGCTCTTCCTCATGATAGTAGTTTTCCCAGATAAAGCTGCAGTCATCCCGGTTTTCAGCGATCGTGGTATCCCCGATCACTGTTTCATATTTATAAAGCGTATTAAAATCAAAAATGAAGATCCCTCCCGGATACAGATAATTCTCAACCAGTGAAAACGTATCTGCCACATCCTCATCCTCAAGCAGATAGTTTATACTGTCGCAGACACTGACAACGGTTCCCACAGTACTGTACAGGTCAAGATCCCTCATATCCTGACAGAGATACAGGATTCTGCTTCCGGTTTTTTCCTTTTTGTCCATGGCAAGCTGCAGCATTTCTTCCGAGCTGTCTACACCGATCATGTCAAAGCCCTTCTGTGAAAGGAGCTCCGTCAGTGTGCCTGTGCCACAGCCAAGATCCAGCACCAGATTTTTCTCTTCCTCAAGGGCTTCCCTGAGGGAGGGATCTGCACCGGATTCCTGCTCTGTGCCGGTGCTTTCTGCTGTTCCTGCCGCGCAGCCTGCCTCTCCGGCTGACTGTACCGGTCTTGAAATCCCATATTTCCCGATCAGCCCTGCCAGAAAATCCGCCCACTCTTCATAGGGTGTATCATCCATAAAGGTATCATATACTTCTGCAAACCCCGTATAGGCTTCCATTTCTTCCATTTCTGTTCTCCAGTTTTATTCTCCAAGCTTCATGGCAACCACGAATCCGACAGCGAAGGTGACAAGACTGGTGATCACAGAAAGAACAGTGATCACACCAAGCTCCGAGGCCATCAGGATCGCAATGGGTGATGCCAGGATCAGTCCGATAATCGCATAGTATGCATAGACCGGAAACTTCTCAAAAATAATCTCAATCACCTTGGCAATGGCGAAAATACCGACAATAACGCCGATCCCCATCGGGATCATGATGCCACAGCAGCGCAGGATTTCCTGCATATTGAAATGTACCAGTGCCTCTACGAATTCCTTAATAGTTGCCACAATGGGATTATAATAGCCCATGACCAGAAGCATCATGGAACCGCTGACCCCGGGGATCACCATAGTTGCAGATGCAATAACGCCAACGCCGAACAGCTTCAGTACATTTACAAGGCCAAAGCTTAGATCGGCCGCCTTGCCTTCCGTGTCACCCAGCATGGCCATTCCGATCACGATGGCAAAGAAGATCAGGAACACGATCCCGTGTCCGATCCTGATCCTGCTGCCCTTTACCTTCCTGAACATAAGCGGCAGTCCGCCAACGATGAGTCCAATAAACAGTCCGTTTGTCTGCAGCGGGAAATGCTCAAATGCCGGAGTGATCACAAATGACAGTCCTGCCAGTGCCACGATCATACCAAGTATGATCGGCAGTACGAAGCGGATGCTTTCCTTGAATTCCCTGAACAGATGTGTCAGGCAGTGGATCAGCTTGTCATAAATACCCATGGAAACCGCAAGGGTTCCTCCACTGACACCTGGGATGATATTGGCAAGTCCCATTACCATTCCCTTTAAAAAATTCTTAAACATAGATTACTTCCTCCTTAGTTGTTCAGATAGCTTCTTAAAAATTCCAGGAAACGATCCATCTGTTCATCTGTACCGATAGTGATACGCAGACGGTTGCTGATCCTGTCCTTGTTCCAGTATCTGACATATATGTCATTTTCTTTCAGTGCCCGGAACAGCTCTCCCGCCGGTACATTTTCATGGCCGGCAAACAGAAAATTGCTCATGGAATCTGTAAAGAAAAAGCCCAGCTTCTTCATTTCCTTTTTCACACGCTCTCTGGTTGCTATGATCTTGCCTGTTGTTTCTTTAAAATACGCATCATCCTTTACTGCTGCCGTCCCCATTTCGATAGACGGCAGGTTCATCGTATAGGAATTGAAGGAAAATTTTGCATCCTTCAGATACCTGATCAGCTTCTCATTTCCCATGGCATAGCCGATTCTCATACCGGCCATGGCTCTTGACTTGGAAAAGGTCTGCACAACCAGAAGATTTTCATATTTATCGATCAGGGGGAGGACGCTTTCCCCTCCAAAATCAATATAGGCTTCGTCAATGATCACGACCACATCCTGATTGGCTCTTATGATCTCCTCAATCATGGAAACCTCCTCAAGGACACCTGTCGGCGCGTTGGGATTTGGGAAAATGATACCACCATTTGGTACCAGATAATCCTCCTTCCTGATATGGAAGTCCTCTGTCAGAGGGCATGTCTTATAGGGGATCCTGTACAGATCTGCCCAGACATCATAAAAGGAATAGGTGATATCAGGGAACAGCACCGGAAGACTGCCGTTAAAAAAGGTAAGGAAGGCCATGGAAAGTACATCGTCACTTCCCACACCCACAAACACCTGCGAGGGCTTTACCTGATAATACTCTGCAAGGGCATCTACCAGCTTTTCTGCATTCATATCCGGATACAACCGGAGTTTTTCATAGTCGATCTTTCCTTCTGCCTCTTTTACCAGAGGAGACGGGGGATATGGACATTCATTGGTATTGAGTTTGATGACACCGGGATTCTTTGGCTGTTCCCCTGCCACATAAGGTTCTACCTTTCTGATATTCTGTTCAAAGCCCATGTTATTCTTCCTCCTGCGCTTCTTTTCTATATTGATCTGCAAGCTCCTGATTTCCAAGCCTTTCATAGCATTCTGCCAGCTTTTCCAGGGGGAATTGCTTCTGCATACGGATATTGAGGATCGCCCCCGTCTCATGGCAGGCATTATAATACCAGATAACAGCCTCTGTCAGAAGTCCCGCCTGTTCATAGTAATTTCCCAGTTCACAGCATACCTCACTGACACCCTCGCTGGCAATATCCTTCATGGCATACCGGTACATTTTCAGGTAATCTCCCCGGAGCCTTGCCGCCCTTACGATCACACAGACTGCTTCCTTTAAATGATAAAGCTCCAGCTCCCCGCTGTCTGCTCTTTCTGTAAAATAATCCTCAGAAAGCAGAAGATCCTCTTCTGTTCCCGACAGATACAGCTCCCTGGCATACATGGAAAGAAGCCTGTCACTGATCGTCCCCTTCTCTGTCAGTCTCCGGAAAGCGGCAAGATCTCTCTCTGCATGGCTTTCGTGGGGCTTATGGGTGATCTCAATATCGCTGTCATAGATCACCGGCATGGTACGCACAATCTCATGGATCGGATCCTCATACTGAAATGTCCGAAGCCTTTTAAAAAGCTTTGGACGCAGTTCCCTGTCAAAGTTGTAAACTGTTCCAAAGGCAAGCTGATTGCCGTAGTACATCTGTACGATCTCAATCTCAGGAAGCAGATTTTCCTTCAGCAGACGGAATTTCTCATGGTTTTCCTCATCCAGAACCTCATCAGCATCTGCGCTATAGATATAATCACAGCCTGCCATGGAAAAAGCGAAGTTTCTGGCCGCCGAAAAATCATCGATCCAGGCAAAGTCGTAGATCCTGTCCGTATACCTGGCTGCGATCTCCTTTGTCCGGTCTACAGAGCCGGTATCTACAATAATGATCTCATCCATCAGATCCCGGACAGTATCAAGGCACCTTGCCAGATGCTTCTCTTCATTTTTTACAATCATACAAAGGCTGATCGTTGGCATATTGTTTTCCTTTTGTTGGTTGACAGTTCACCCTCTTTTTTCTATGATAGGAAAGAGGATAATCAATTTAGTATAGCATAAAATTCCGCAAGAGAACAGGAGTTATTCATGAAGGTCAGCAGAAATGTAAGATTACTTATTCATATACTGGAAAGCTTCCTTACCACATGGGCGCTGATGAAGGCTGCCAGGCTGGAGCCCGGCAATATTCTGACCGGTGTTTTCTTTTTACTTTCTTTCTTCCTATACAGGCGGATCCACCACCGGATCAAGGATATGCCCTTCATGAGCTCTCTGCCTGCCGCACGGAATGCACTGATCCTTTCCCTGATGTTTTCTCTGATGTATATGCTGGTGGATGGGCACCACTATATCGAGCAGCTTACAAGCCGGCTCTACCAGGGTATCATCCTGCTTTCTGTATTTGCCGGCTTTACCATTCTTTTTTACGAGCTGCTGCTGTTCCTCTATTCGTATTCCTGCAACCGGGAAATGCTGCGTTATTATCTGTTTGAAAACGACCATACCGGCAGACTCTTTTCCTGCCGTTTTCCACGTTTAACCAGGACAGTCAATTTTCTTCAGGAGCTGTACCGCAGAAAAACCGGTCTTTGCAGCTTCTTCCTTTGTCTGCTCTGCTGGCTTCCCTATTTTCTTTATCAATATCCAGGTATCATGACACCAGACAGCATCAATCAGTATGAGCAGATCCTGGAACTTGTCCCTTACAGCAATCACCATCCACTTGCGCACACCCTGACCATAAAATTTTTCTACCAGATTGGCCTTCTCTTTACAAATAACAAAGTGATCGCTATCTCCTTTTATACTTTTGCGCAGATGTGCTTTCTCGCTTTTGCGGCAGCCTATCTGATCCGCACACTGAAGCAGTTTAGGGTACGTTCCCTGATCCTGTTTTTCATCACACTCTTTTATGCCCTTGTTCCCTATCATGCTGTCTTTTCCGTAACAATCTGGAAGGATATCCCTTTTGCGGGAGCTGTGCTTATCTTCAGCTGCTGCCTGCTCCGCATCTCCAGACAGATCACAATAAGGGAGCTTGTCACATTCACGCTTTCCGGGCTGATGCTCTGCCTGTTCCGTTCCAACGGCTGGTATGGCTTTTTATTCGCCCTTCCCTTCCTTCTGATCTATTACAGGAAAAAGGCACTGAAGCTCTATCCCTGTCTGGCAGTTATCGTATTGACCTCAGCAGTCATCAAATATCCCGTTATAAATGCTGCCCATGTGATCCAGCCGGATTTCATTGAATCCTGCTCCATACCTGTCCAGCAGATCGCTGCCGTGATCTGCAATGACAGAGAGATTGCTCCAGAGGATCTTGACCTGATCGAGCATGTAGTAGACCTGACATATATCAAGGAGCTTTACAATCCTACCTATGCCGACAATATCAAAGAGCTGGTACGTGCCGGAGACCAGAGCTATCTGACGAGCCATAAGTCAGAATTTCTGAACCTGTACCTGCGTCTTTTCGCTGCTTATCCCGGTGATTACATTCAGGCTTATGTCAATCAGACCTATGGCTACTGGTATCCCGATTCCTTCTATCTGGTAGCAGAAGCAGAAGGTGTCAGTGCCACCCAGTTTGGTGTCTCCCATACACCGCTGATCGGCGGTCCCTTTGTCGTAAAAGGAAAGGAGATTGCTATCAAAATGGGCAGCATGGTTCCCATCTACAGTCTCCTCTGGAGTATGGGTGTCATCTTCTGGGCTATGCTCTTTTCTATCAGCAATGCCTTTGTAAGAAAAGAAAAAGCAAAGCTCGTCTATTACCTGCCAAGCTTTGCCCTCTATCTCACGGTCATGATCGCCACTCCCGTGGCCACCGAATTCCGCTATGTTTATTTCATGGTATTTTCACTGCCATTCTATCTGATGACTGCTGTACTGGAAATGTCAGAGCATTAAGGAAATCCTTCTGCAGTGCTGTTTACAGTACCTTGGACAGGAACTCCTTCAGACGGTCACACCGGGGATTCGCGAAGAATTCTGCCGGTGTGTTCTCCTCCATGATCCTGCCTTCATCCATAAACAATACCTTCGTACCTACTTCTCTTGCAAATCCCATCTCATGGGTAACAACTACCATGGTCATACCCGTTTCTGCCAGCTCCTTCATAACAGCCAGAACCTCTCCTACCATCTCAGGATCCAGTGCTGATGTAGGTTCATCGAACAGCATCACTCTTGGATTCATGGCAAGGGACCGCACGATAGCAATCCTCTGCTTCTGTCCACCGGAAAGCTGGCTCGGATAAGCGTCTGCCTTTTCCCTAAGTCCTACTCTGTCAAGCAGCGTAAGCGCCTTCTCCGAAGCCTCTTCCTTACTCATCAGCTTCAGCTTCACTGGCGCCAGTGTGATATTATCCATAATGGTATGGTTATTGAACAGATTGAAGTTCTGGAATACCATTCCCATATGCTGTCTGATCCTGTCAATATTTACCTTTTCATCAGTAATGAGCTGTCCGTCAAACCAGATCTCACCGCTTGTCGGTGTTTCAAGAAGGTTCAGGCAGCGGAGAAAGGTGCTCTTACCGGAACCGGAGGGTCCTACGATAACAATCTTTTCTCCCTGGTGGACATGATAGCTCACCCCTTTTAATACATGGTTATTTTCAAATGTTTTATGCAGATCCTTAACGATTATCACTCTTACGCAGCCTCCTCTCCAGCTTATCCAACAGAATAGTCAGTATCTTAATGACAGTAAAGTAGATCACTGCTGCACCGATCAGCGGCATAAATGCTTCATAGGTTCTTGATGTGATCTGGTTGGCTGCCCTTGTCAGGTCAGTCAGGCTCACATAACCTACGATCGCTGTTTCCTTCAGCAGGACAATAAATTCATTACCGATCGGAGGAAGCACATTTTTGATTGCCTGGGGGATTACAATGTAGATCATGGTCTGTGCCTTGGAAAGCCCGAGGCTTCTTCCTGCCTCTGTCTGTCCCTTGTCCACGGCAAGGATTCCTGCACGGACAATTTCTGAAACATAGGCTCCACTGTTGATTCCAAAGGAAAGGCTGGCCACCAGTACACCGTTCTGTGAATTCTTCATGACGATGAACCACATGATCAGAAGCTGTAATACTGACGGGGTTCCCCTGATAACATCCACATAGATACCGGCGATCCTCGCCCAGATCGTCTTTTTGCCGTTCCGCTTCTGTGACAGACGCATCAAGGCTACCACTGTACCGATCACCATACCCAGAATTGCTGCAAACAGAGCAATTTCCAGTGTAACACCGAGTCCCTTAAAATAGAGTTTCCATCTGTCGCCCTCCACGAACGCAAGGACAAATTTCTTTCCCACTGAATCAAACCATTCCTGCATATGTTCTCCCTCAATCATACCTTTCTGACTGAAAGAGGATAGCATAGAATGCTATCCTCTTTGATCATCCTTATTTCCTATATTGTATCTTATTTTTTATTCAGCTTCAATATAAGTTTTTACAAGTTCATCAAAGGTACCATCAGCCTTCAGCTCATCAACGGCTCCATTGACAGCATCAGCAAGTGCGGTGTCTCCCTTGGGCAGTGCGATCGCATATTCCTCTGTCTCAAATCCAAACTGTGCACCTTCGATTGCCTTTACCTTGCCTTCGAACTTGGTCTCAAATACAAGTGCAGGATTCTTGTCGATGATAACAACGTCAACCTTGCCGTTTACCAGATCGTTAACAGCATCTACAGCCTTGTTGTACTGTGCCACGTTGCTTGTATATTCCTCTGCGATAAAATCACCTGTTGTACCCAGCTGGACACCGATTGTCTTATCCTTCAGGTCATCTGCTGTTGCGATATCAGAATCTGCAGAAACGATCACATACTGAACTGCTTCGTAATAAGGATTGGAGAAGTCTACGCTTTCCTTTCTCTCATCTGTTACTGTCATACCAGCTGCTGCGATATCGATCTTGCTGCCGATAGAAGATACCAGGGAAGCAAACTCCATATTCTCAATCTTAACCTCTACACCAAGCTTCTCACCGATTGCCTTGCAAAGAGCCATATCAAAGCCATCTGCCTCACCATTGTCATCTACATACTCGAAAGGCGGGAACTCTGCGTTGGTACCTACTGTCAGTACACCGTCTGCCAGTGCATCACTCTCAGCTGCCTCTGCAACCTCAGCTTCATCTGCTGCTTCCTCAACAGGTGTTTCTGCTTCAGCTGTTTCATCTGCAGAAGCTTCTGTTGCTTCTGTTGCTTCTGTTGCCTCTGTTGTCTCTGCCGCTTCATCTGTAGAAGCTGCTGTGCTTCCGCATGCAGTAAGCAGGCTCATTGTCATTGCCATTGTTACGACTGCTGCCAATACTTTTTTCATAATTTTCTCCTCCTGAAAATCTTGGGTGCATATTTATGCAACCAAATTATCTATCCTCGGGAATTATTCCCTTTGAATCATAGGTAGTCTATCACTTTCTCCAGGCAAAATCAAGTTCTTTATGCGAAACATGTGTATTTTATACAGTAATGACTATTTCCTTCTGAATCTGCACAGACACTGCCCTTTCTTCTTTCCGGACAAGCAGTTCCTCCTCTTTCTTAAACAGTCCGAACAGATCCGGTCTGATACGGTACCTGTTTGACACAGATCTTTCCACCGCAGATTCCGTGATCGTGAGCAGGTAACCATCCTCATCGAGCTTTACGGCATATCTGCCGAGATATTTCCATTTTCCCTGCCCCTGATCATTATAGACCCTTACACTCATACACAGAAAATAGATAAGTGCAGAAAGTCCCGTCAGTGTCAGTAATGCGCCAAAGGTGATACCAATCACCTTCACTGCCCCTGCTGACAGAATTTTTCCAATGATATTTCCACTGCCATTATCCTCCCTGCCGGTGATCTCCCCGGTTTCTATCTCACGGTTTGCTGCAATTTCAGGAAGCACTACAGTTTCTGTCTCTGCCAGCATATCCGGTATTTCTGTTTCTCCGGTTTCCCTCGGCCACCAGCTTCCGGTACTGCTGTCATCCTCTGTTTCTGCACCGCTGCCGCCATCACCATTTCCATTGCTGCCATGTCCTTTACCACCGGCAGTTTCCGGGACCCTTGAAGGTGCAGGTGTTGCTGATGGAGAAGGCGATGCTGATGGAGATGCGGAAGGAGAAGTGCCTGCGTCCTGGTCATTTCCGTCACCTCCATCGCCTCCGCTTCCATTTCCGCCATGGCTTCCATCACCATCATTCCCGCTACCGCTGCCGCCATCACCATTTCCACCACCGGAAGCCGGAACATAAATGCTGCTGATACTGATCGCTGCAGACAGATCTCCCTTGCTTACATCCTCATTGGTAATATCCACCTGAAAGCTATAATCCCCGTTTTTATCTACCACTGCTTCCAGATCATTGGATATCAGATTACCGCTTTTATCCTTCCAGCAGAAGGGATTTTCAGAAAGTGTCAGCTGCCCGCCGGTCAGATCCTCGAAAGCTGCCTTAACCGACGCTTTCTTTCTGTCCTCCATTGGCACCTCTGTCAATATGATTTTTCCTACTCTTGTCTGTTCATCCATACCACAGGCAAGCTTGTAACCATCAATGGTATCTGTCGTCTTTTGGCAGTCGAATTCATAGGAATCGATCGTCAGCCCCGGTTTCTTCTGACAGTCAAAGACATAGCTCTCCGGGGTTTCCTCTGTCTTACCGCACCCAAGGGTATATCTTTCAATGCTCCCTCCCCTGTTGCAGACCGTCACTGTATGCGTATGGGAGGAATTGGTTCCATGTATGGTCCTTCCACAGGACATCTCATAGTATTTGTAATCATGTCCCTCATAGTCTCCGTCAGAGGTGTCCCACCATCTCACTGTACTGCAGCCATATTCACTGCTTGATACCGTTTTATAGCAGCCTCCGGAATGACTGTGGTATACGGGTACAAAGCAGCCGCCTCCTTCCTGTGGATTGCCGCTGTGCTCATGGCAGATCGGTGTCTGATAGCAGATTCCTCCCTCTGCTTCACTGCCCTGATGGGCATGGTATATGGGCTTTCCATAGCAGGGACCGCCATCTTCTTCATTTCCCTGATGGGCATGATAAACAACCCCGTGATAACAGCCGCCTTCTGCTGTCTCGTTTCCGGCATGACAGTGGTACACATAATGAATGACCTGATTCTGCGGTGTCTCAGAGCCTTTCTCCTCTGCTTTCACATTCACCGGCACCAGGACTGCCAGCGTCAGGGCTGCTGCCACTGCAACAAACCTTTTTGACAGGTCATATACTTTTTTTCTTTTGTAGCGTACGATTCTCTTTTTCATTTTCTTTTCCTTTCGATACTCACATACATAAAATTTACAGCGTGTCTTCTTTTCTGTCCCGGAAGCATTTCCCGGTCTGTCCTATAAACAGCTTTCCGGCTGCAGACAACAAAAAGACCCGCCTATGCTTTCCATAGACAGGTCACTGTTTCCTTCTTCTGTTTTCTCTAATCGGTAAGTATAGTCAAGCATATCACCAGGCACCGGCTCTGTCAAGTGCGATTTCAGTGTCAATCTCTCCTGAGTCTTTCCACAGCAAAGGAGAACAGCAGCGGCAGACCAATCCCGGCAAAAAGATAGAGCCATTTGGCTGCCTCTGCGCCGCCTGGCAGATATACAAAGTTAATTTCCGAAAAATACATGGCAGCATCAAACTCCTGACATAACGGCGTCAGTCTGGATATCCAGTAGAATACTGTTTTCACCAGAAAAAACGCAAATATATGGTGCATCATAATAGAATAGGTATAGCGTCCGATCGTCACAAGCTTTCCTGCCAGAACAGGGATATCCTGCAGGATCCTTGCTACCCGCAGCCAGAAAGCAATCCCTGTGATCACCGTCAGATAGGGAATGAAGGGACCATTGGCAAAGCTGGTCACCCAGACTGCACTGAATGCCAGTCCTCCTGAAAAAACAGAGATCAACAGCTGAATTCCCATAACACCAGCAAAGTAAACCGCATGTGGCAGGGTATCCAGTCTTTCAAGCTTCTGCCTGTAGAGACAGCCAAGCTCATAGCCCGGCAGCATGAACAGCAGTCTCCCGGGTATCCTGTACCAGCCATATACATGACCGCCATCCGCAAGCCAGACCGTAAGGATACCGGCAAGAAGGCACAGGCTGAAAATCAGCCATTCATTGTTAAGACGGATGAGTGACAACACCTTTCTCATACAGACATTGATCACCTCGATCAGGAAGAGTACCGGCACAAACCATGCCGGGAACTGATACATAAACTGATGTCCCCCATCAAAGGGAGCCAGAACCAGTGAATAAAAAGACAGTTCCTGACCAATACTGAAGCCCGCATGATGCAGCACTGCCGCCAGCACACCATAGACCACATTGAATATATAATAAGGAAGAAGCAGTGATACCACTTTTCCGGCCAGGTAGCTTCCGATCCCTTTCTCTGCCTCCTTTTTATAAAAATAACCGGATACAAACAAAAAAATAAATACATGGAAGGAATAATAGGGAAACAGGCCTCCAACATCAAACACATTGAAGCCAAGATGTCCTGCCACGACCAGAATCATTCCGATTGCCGATAAAATCCGGAATTCTTTATTTTCATAATGTCCTGTCATATGCTTCTCCTTTGATACATGCCTTTTATCATCAGTATACAAAATTTTATTGTCATAAGGAAGTAAAATCTTTATAATAGCCTTATGGAAAAGAATATGAACTACACTTACAATTTTACTGCCGGATTTTGTCATCTGATGATACTGCTTCTTCCGGTCATTTTTTTATGCACCGGGTGTGGAAAAAAGGAGGCCACCTATTTCAATCCGGATACCGATCCCTATATCCGGGAATCTGACAGGATTGATTTTGATGTCTCCACCTTAAATGCAATTCCGGATAATCCGAATCCCACGTTAAGCGTCCCAACCTATATCACCAAGGTTAAAGATACCTACTTTATCGTGGACTGCTATCACAATCAGGTCATCTACAATGGAAATCTGACCGATCCGCTCTATGAATGGCGTATCATGGCCTCCGGTCTTGGCATGCCACACACCCTTGCCAGTGACGGCTTTGTCTATCTGATCGATGATACAGAGAATAACCGTGTACTTGTAATGGAAGAGGGTGTTAATGAAAACGGACAGTCTGTTTTTCTCCCCACACAGGAATTTACAGAAATCGGGGACAGACCTCATTATATTGTTTATGACGAAAAAACAAAAACCTTTTACGTCTGGAGCTCAGAAAGCGGTGAAATGTACCTGCTTCGCAGACCGGCCGATGATACCGGTCTTTATCTGACAGAGGTACGTTCCATTCCTTCGCTGAACGGTGTTTATGTAAGATCCTTCACCATAGAGGATGATACCATTTACTTTGTATCCGGTAATTCCTCCATTATCGAAGCAGAGCTTGATACCTTCAAGGTCAGGAAGGAATATCCCGTTCCGGACAGCATGTCCGGCATGGTACAGCTTACCTTTATCCGTGATTACTGCTACCTGACAATCTCAACAGATGCCACCGGCAATCAGGAATACGCGACCATGATCCGTGCCAGGAAGCTCTCAGACCTTGCAAAGGGAAGCTATGAGGATGTTTATGCTTCCTTTGTGGGTGGCGGCACTCCCTATTATATTTCCAGAATTGATGATACCTATTACCTGACAGAACACCGGCTTCCCGGCCACTCCATCTGGAGCTTTCAGGTAAATGACAAGAACGAGATCACAAATGTGACTACTATTTATTAAAGGATGCTTCTCTGCCATGAATAAAATCAAAAGCTTTTCTTTCAAACCTATGTCAGCCCTTACGGTGCAGCTTCTTCTGATCGTAGTTTTGTGCCTGTCTGGTGCTGTACTGCAGGGAAATGGTTTTCTTTCCATGACCCATTACCATCAGGTTTTCTTCCTGACGATATTGTTTCTTATCTACTTTGCCATGCTTTATAGCTTCCGGCTGAAAGGGCTGCTTTCCCATGAAGACACGGCTGTAACCATGATGATCCTGCTTGGTGTGCTCCTTCGGCTTTCCTATGTTCTTCTGTCCGGTCTGTATGACAGGCAGCATGATGCCGGTGCCTTCACCGGTATGGGTACTGACTTTATCAATCCGGGGCACATCGGCTATGTGGAATATATTTACAAATTCCATAAGCTTCCCGATATCAATCCGTATACTCTGTTTGGTTATTACCATCCACCCCTGCATCATATTCTGTCCTGTCTCTGGCTGCAGCTGAATATTTTCCTGGGGGTATCCGAGGCTCTTGCCTTTGAAAATCTGCAGATCCTGACGCTGCTGTACTCCTGTCTGTGTATGGTCGTAACATGGAGAACCCTGAAGCTTCTGAAGATAAGTGGAAAAGGCATGTATATCGCACTTGCCTTTCTTGTGTTCCATCCTGCTACGATCATCATGGCAGGCAGTGTCAACAACGATATGCTGACGATCCTGTTTATGAGCCTGACTCTGCTTTTTTCCTTACGCTTCATCCGGGATAAAAGCCTGAAAAATCTGGTATTTCTGGCTCTGATCATCGGCTTTGGCATGATCACGAAGCTGAACAGTGCCGTACTTGCCATCCCGCTTGCGATCATCTTCCTGATGCACTTCATCTCTGTGATACGCAAAAAGGACAAAAGGGAACTGCTGACATGGATCAGAAATTATGCAATCTTTGCCGTGATCGTAATGCCCATCGGCTTATCATGGATCATCCGGAATCTTGTCCGCTTCTCAGAAAAGCCCGGTGTACCGGTACCTGGAGAAACCTCTCCCATGTATACGGAGCCCTTTTCCCTCTGGGAACGGCTTGGGATCCCTTCCCTGTCACAGCTTCATCTGGACTTTCCGTTCCATCCGATCAGTGCAAAAGCCTGCTGCAATACCTGGGCGATCATGATGCATACCTCCCTGTTTGCCGAGGAATATCCTACGGATCTGTCCGATATTCTTCTGATCCTCTGCCAGGTGGTATTTGTGCTGGCGCTGATCATGGCTGTCCTGACGGCGGTGCTTCTTATTGCTGTGCTGTTAAATAAGCAGACCTGTCTGGAAGACCGGGTATTTCTGCTGACCGGCTATGTGATCATGTTGATCTCCTTTGCAGCCTTTGTTGTGATCTACCCTTATACCTGCAGCAGTGATTTCCGCTATGTAACAATATGCCTTATGTACATTTCCATTGCCCTTGGCCTTGGTAACAAGTACTATCTGCAGGGCAGCGGGGCTTCCAAAGACCAGGGCAGTCAAAAAGGAGCCACTAAAAAAGCTGCTCCTTTCCTGATGCATCTGATCAACGGCGGCATCCTCGCCATATTACTTCTGATTCAGATCATATATCTATTCTGGGAACGCTGGTAAGCTGGCGTTCCTTTTTTTCTTCCAGGATCCCTCTGGTCTGTTCCTTCTGTCTTTCCACATCTGCCTGCAGATCCCTGGATGATAAAAGCCGGCAGCCCTCTCCCCGGATGATGATCTGTTCAAGACCGTCAGAGGTTGCCACTGTGATCTGATATTTCTTACTGTTATCATGGGCAAAACGCTCTATATAGCGGTCTGCTGTTTCTGCCTCCTTCGTATATACCACATAAATATTGTGGTAAGCATAGGCTTCCTCCGGGTGTCCCTTTAACCGGTAGGCATCAAAGACCACGATCAGCCGGCAGCCCTTCATAGCCTGATAATCGCAGAGAATATCAAGAAGCCGGCCTCTCGCCCCATCCAGTGTCACTTTGGAAAGTGCACTCAGTTCTTCCCAGGCAAAGATCACATTGTAGCCATCCACCAGCAGATATTCCTCCTTCTTTGGCTGTCCCTGATAGACTCTCGTCGTAGCCTGCCTGGTTTCTGTACTGCGGCTCTGTCTCTGCCAGCCTTCCTTCTTTTTCTCTAGGCCTCTGCCGGCTCCTGTCGCCTGCTGCAGGATCGCATCGATCTCATCCGTTCCAAGGAAATATTCCCCACCGGATGCGCTTCGGTTTTCTTCCCTCTTTCTGGCAGCTTCCTTGCGCTTCTCCAGTTCCTCCTGAAACGCACTCTCCTCTATTGCCCTCCTGTCACCGGCAAAGCAGCTCTCCACGTGCATATATTCCTTTACCTGATTCCATGGCACCACAAAGCCTGCTCCATGGGAGCAGAATACAGAACCGGCAGGATTCCTTAGGTCTGCCTCCGGATCATAATGCCGCTCCTCAATCACCTCATCTGCATTATGGCAGGGCATATAGCCTTTCAGTCTGACAGTCAGATTTCCCTGACCTCTTGTATAGGCGTATACCTCCTTCTGATAGTCACGCATCGTTTCTACCGGGGCACAGCCCGTCAGCACGCAGCGCCCCTCTGCCCTTTCTGTCAGCGTAAAGTCAGCAAAAAGCTTTTCCATATCCGTCATGGCCCGTCCCGTCATTTCCTCCGGAATTTCCAGCCGGAATTCATAGTAAGGCTCCAGGAGCACGCTCATGGCCTCCATCAGTCCCTGTCTGACCGCACGGTAGGTTGCCTTCCGGAAATCACCACCCTCTGTATGCTTCTGATGTGCCCTGCCGGATACCAGTGTGATCTTCATGTCGGTGATCGCCGAGCCTGTCAGGACACCTCTGTGCTGCTTTTCCTCCAGATGGGTCAGGATCAGTCTCTGCCAGTTTCTGGCAAGGATATCCTCACTGCAGTCAGCCTCAAACTGCAGACCGCTCCCCGGCTCTCCCGGCTCAAGCAGAAGGTGTACCTCGGCATAATGCCGCAGAGGTTCAAAATGCCCTACTCCCTCTACCGTGTCGGCAATGGTTTCCTTATACACAATTCTTCCTTTTCCAAAAGCAATCTCCAGTCCAAAGCGTTCCCTGATCAGTACCTTCAGGATCTCCATCTGAACCTCGCCCATGACATGCACATGGATCTCCTTAAGCTCCTCTTCCCAGGTAAAGGACAGCGCCGGATCCTCTTCCTCCAGCTCCTTCAGCTTTGGCATCACCGCCATTGGATCTGTTCCTTCCGGAAGCAGCAGGCAATAACTCAATACCGGTGTCAGAAATGGGCTTTCCAGATTTTTCTCCATGCCAAGTCCCTGTCCCGCCATGGTTCCAAGCAGTCCTGTCACCGCGCAGACACTGCCTGCCACAGCCTCATTCACTGCTTCAAACCGTTCTCCTGAATAGACCCGGATCTGGTTCACCTTTTCTGTTTTATCCTCTGCACAGGTAAGCTCCATTTTGGCTTTCAATGTACCACCTGTGATCTTCATATGGGTCAGACGGCTGCCCTGGCTGTCCCTTGTTACCTTAAACACCCTTGCTCCAAATGCTTCCGGATACGTCTTCTCCGGCGCATAGGCTTCGATAGCGGAAAGAAGTGCTTCTATTCCCTGCAGGCGCAGCGCTGAACCAAACAGGCAGGGAAATACCTTCCGTTCTGCGATCTTTTCCCTGAGCTGCCCCTGACTGATCCTGCCATCTGTAAGAAAACTGTTTAACAGCTCCTCATCACATATGGCCACTGCTTCCATGGCTTCCTGCATATCCGCTTCCAGTGCTGCTCCTTTGCTTTCGGTAGCGGCCGTTCCCACAAGGGGCGTGAAATCCACGCAGTTTCCAGATAGCTGGTTCTGTATCCCTGCAAGGATCTTTTCCTGATCCGCTCCCGGCTGATCCATTTTGTTGACAAACAAAAAAACCGGCACCTGATAGCTTTCCAACAGCTTCCATAAGGTTCTGGTATGGCTCTGCACCCCGTCTGCTGCACTGATCAGCAGTACTGCTGCATCCAGTACCTGAAGGGTACGCTCCATTTCTGTGGAAAAATCTACATGTCCCGGTGTATCCAGTAACGTGATCCGAAGATCCTCATACGAAAAAACCGCCTGTTTGGAAAAGATCGTGATCCCTCTTTCCCTTTCCAGCTCGTAATTGTCAAGAAAGGCATCCTTCTTGTCTACTCTTCCTGCCTTCCTGATGGCGCCTGCAGTGAAAAGCAGCGCTTCGGAAAGCGTTGTTTTTCCTGCATCTACATGCGCCAGTATTCCCAGTGTTAATTGTTTCATGTCCGTCCTTTATCAACTGTTCTTTTCTTCAAAGGCTCTTCTTCCAAGCTCAAGAGCTCCCATGATCCCCTGATCATCATGGAGACTTGCCGGTACGATATAATGGTCAATATCCTCAAGCTCTTTGGTCTTGATATAACCGTTCAGCATTTCCTTTACATATGACCTGATCCTCGTGAAAAGCTGCTCCTGATGCATTACGCCGCCGCCAAGGATGATAAGCTGGGGCGCCAGTATCAGAATATAATCGGTCAGAGCCTGTGCCAGATAATAGGCTTCCAGATCCCAGACCTCATCTCGGTCCTGCAGCTCGATTCCCTTCTTTCCCCATCTCTCCTCAATGGCAGGACCTGCTGCCAGTCCTTCCAGACAGGTCTTGTGATAAGGACACTTGCCTTCGTAGTGATCATCCTCTCTCCTGCGCATCAGAATATGCCCGGCTTCCGGATGCAGCATGCCATGAAGGAGTTTTCCTTCTGCATAAACACCGGCACCTATACCAGTCCCAACTGTCAGATAAACAATGTTCTTCTTGCCCTTCGCCTGACCAAAGGTCACTTCACCAAGTGCAGAACCATTTACGTCCGTATCAAAGCCAACCGGACAGCAAAGGCATTCTTCAAAAGCCCCTACAATATTGTAATCCTTCCACGCCAGCTTGGGTGTGCTGGTAATATACCCGTAGGTCGGAGAATCCTTATCCGGATCGATCGGTCCAAAGCAGCCAATTCCCAGTGCTTCTATTTTTTTTGCCTTAAACCACTGAATCATTTCCGGCATGGTTGTCTCCGGTGTCTTGGTAGGGATCGAAATCTTCTCGAAAATCTCTCCCTTTTCATTGCCAATGGCGCATACCATTTTGGTTCCGCCAGCTTCCAGTGCTCCAATTCTCATAGTTTACCCTCCCGTTTGCCATAACACTTTTTTATTCTTTGCTGTTTTTCTTCAGTCTTTCAAGCTCCTCCTGTAATTCCTGCAGCTTATCCATAGCCTTCTGCAGATCACCGGAGGAAGCCTTTTCTTCCTCTTTCTTCTTTTCCAGTTCTTCCTCTTCCTGTTTTTTCTTCAGGTAACCGGTCACACACTCCGGCTGAGGTACCGGTTCATCTTCAAAATACTTGGGATCAATGTGAAGCTGATAATCCTCTTCCCGAAGGACATAAGGCTCACTCTTTGACTGCTTCTGCGCAGATGATTCCGGGGCTGTTTCCTCCTCTGTATCCTCTTCCCCGGCATCTTCACCGTCATCCTCTATTTCCTCTTCGTTGCTGTCATCCTCGTAGTCTTCTCCGTCCTCATCGTCATCTTCGTAGTCTTCGTCCTCGTAATCTTCCTCATCTTCATCCTCATCATCCTCATCAACTGTCTGACGCATACTGCGGATCGTAAGGAAGATCATAATAATGATGACAATGATAATAAAAACAATGGCAACCAGCTTAAGTGCACTGAAGCCTCCCTCTTTCTCTGGTAGTTCCCCGGGTGCTGTGCCATCTCCATCCTGCGGATTGTTATCAGCAGGTGGCTCTGTCTGCTGTACCGTCATATATTTCCCGTAAATATAGCCTTCCTGTCCCTGATAGGTGACTCTGTACCACCCATCTGCTGTCTCTCCGGTAACAGGAATCGTTTCTCCGACTCTTACCGTACCGATCTTGTCATAGTCGGTACTTGGCCCCTTTCGTACATTAACATCACTGGTGATCTCACCCTGCGTAGAAAGCTCTGTGACCTGAAACTCTCCCTCCGCATGGACTGTAACCGGGAAGAGCAGAAGCAGCACTGCCAGAACCATGGCGAATGCCGTTCCTATTTTTTGTCCCCTCATCTGCAAATCCGTCTTCTTCATCGCATTATCCTCCAACCGGATCCCCTACTTACCCTCTTTATTAACATACCAGAGAGGAAGACCAAGTGTTACCATTCCTCCGATCATATTTCCAATGGTTACCGGCAGAAGATTTCCGACCAGGAAAGAGCCAACGTTCAAAGCAGCAAGCTGATCCGCCGTATAGCCATACTGTTCCATGGCCATCTGCACGTAAGCCGGATTCAGCTTGCAGAGAAGTCCTGCTGTGATGTAATACATATTGGCAACGCAGTGCTCAAAACCGCAGACAACAAACAGCATGATAACGAAAAAGGAAACAAACAGTTTTCCTACAATATCTTTGGAACAGATCGCCATCAGTACGGCTACACATACCAGGATATTACACAGAATACCGGATACCAGTGCTGTGCCAAAGGAAAGGCCTGTCTTGCCGACAGCCACCTTGATCGTATAAGCGCCAAGCAGATTAGAAGAATAACCAAGCTGCCCGCTGAAATAAACACCAAGTGCCAGAAGGGCTGCGCCCACAAAATTTCCAATATAAATAAAGACCAGCTCCTTGATCATCTGTGCCATGGTATTCTTCTTCTCCACGGTCGCTACGATCATCAGGCAGTCACCGGTAAACAGCTCTGCTCCTGTCAGAATGACCATCATCAGGCCAACCGGGAATACCACACCTGCTACCAGCCTGGCAAGTCCTACATTGCCGATCGCATGACACGCCACACTGCTGCCTGCCGCACCCATGGCGATCATCATACCTGCCAGCATGGCCTTGATAAACAGCTTGTCAAAGGGTGTCTTTATTTTGCCGTCACAGGAAGCACTGTATCTCTGTACGGCTTCCTTGATTGATAAAAAGTTATCCATTATGTTCTCCATTCCGGAATGCTATCTTTTCTCTTTTGCATTCTCTGCTCATATGCTCCCTATTATAATGGATAATTGCGTTTTTGTCTAATCGTACAGCAAAAAAGAAAGGAGAAAAGAAAGGAATCAGAGTACCGCCCCCGCCTCTGAAAGTCTCTCATAAAATGCTTCATAAAACGCATCTCCGTAGGGCTTCTGGAAAAACTGCTGCAGCAGGAACAGATTGATTTTCTTTGGGATCTCCTCATTCTCTGCCTCTGCCAGTTTTCTTTCCGTATCCTTCAGGAAAAAGTGCCAGTCCTTTACAAACCGCTCATACCTTGCAAGCTCCGGGATCCCCAGCCACTTTTTCAGCTTGACCTTGGTTTTGTTCGGGTAGGGGCATTCACGCACCTGCAGGAAATATCGGAAATCTCCGTTTTCATAGATCCTTCCCATGGGGAACATCCGGCAGAATCCCGGGCGATAATCATGGATCATGCAGCGTCCGGCATCGTCAAGGAAAGTACAGCCGCCCCTGCCTTCCTTCAGCTTTAAATGAGGCAGGATCACACCTTCCACCACAGATAGTTCTATCCTGCCGCCTGCAAGCAGTCCCTGAAAGTCGGTTTCAAGTGCCTGGCAGAGCTGACTGATATCATAAGGATCCAGAATGATGGTATCCTCCACCACCCTGCAGCACTCAGAGCATCCGCTGCAGTCATTACAGCCGAGCTTCACCATATCTGCCGAGGTATAAAGCCTTCCATCTGATACTTCCTGTAAATCGATCTCCCGTTCCATAATCCTCCTCCGGATTACAGGGTATTATCGATCAGCTCCTGATAAAACATGGCGTAATCCGTTCTTTTTTCCTTTTCAAACTGAATGGCAGAAGAAGGATGACTGTTCAAAATCCCCGTCAGAAGGTATGGAAGATCAAATCCCCAGACAGCGCCCTCCTCTTTCAGCTTCAGTATATGCTTTTCCACAAAGTTCATAATAGCAATCTTATTATACTTCGGATTACGCAGAAAACTCAACAACAATTCCATGTAACAGTTACCGGCTCCACGCCCCATGCCGCTCACGGTAGCATCCAGATAGCTGACACCTCTTGACAATGCCTCAATGGTATTCGCAAAGGCAAGCTGCTGGTTATTATGCGCATGGATACCGATCTTCTTATTATACTTGGCTGCCACGTTCAGATATTTGTCACTGAGACGTTCAATCTGCTCGGGATAAAATGCTCCGAAGCTGTCTACCAGATAGATCACATCTGCACTGCTCTGTGCCAGCAGCTCAAGTCCTGCATCCAGTTCTTCATCATTTACTTTGGAAACAGCCATAATATTTACGGTTGTTTCATAGCCTTTTTTCTTCGCATCCTCCAGCATTTCAATAGCAGCCGGAATGGTATTAATATAAGTAGCCACACGGATCAGATCGATCACGCTGTCCTTTTTATTCAGAATGTCCTTCTTGTAATCGGTTCTTCCCACATCTGCCATGACCGACAGCTTCATATCAGTCTTATTGTCCCCAACAATATCCCTGATGTCTTTTTCCTTACAGAATTTCCATTTTCCAAACTTCTGCGGATCAAAAATCTCACTGGATGCCTTATAGCCAAACTCCATATAATCTACACCTGCCTTGATATTGGCAAGATAAAGATCCTTTACGAACTCATCCGTAAAAGCAAAGTTATTGACTAATCCTCCATCTCTCATGGTGCAGTCAAGCACCTTGATATCCGGTCTGTAGGATACCAGTGATCCCTGTCTCTGTCGACTCATTTTTGATTCCTCCTGTGTTGTCCGTCCGGCCTGTTCATATTCTCTCGTTTTCTTTACAATACTTCTTTTATCTTGCCGGTATTTTAGTGCTTTAAAGCGTAACGCTTTAAACTGTAGCTATTATGTCATAAAATAAAGAAAAACGCAACAGAAATTCTGCTGCGTTTTCCTCTCTCAGATAGCCTGTAGTGCCTGTCTCAGATCTTCGATCAGATCCTCTTTATCTTCAAGTCCGCAGGAAATCCGGATCAGCCCTGCCGGTACACCTGCCTCGATCAGCTGCTCCTCCGTCATCTGCCTGTGTGTGGAGGTCGCCGGATTCAGACAGCAGGTTCTGGCATCTGCCACATGCGTTTCAATGGCAGCCAGCTTCAGGTGCTTCATAAAGGTTTCCGCTGCCTCTCTGCCACCCTTTAATTCAAAGGAAACCACCCCGCACCCTCCGTTTGGAAGATACTTCTTTGCGATCTCATAATATTTGTTTCCGGGAAGTCCGGGATAATTTACATAAGCTACCTGCTCCTGCTTTTCCAGGAACTCTGCCACTGCCTGTCCGTTCTCCACGTGTCTTGGCATCCGCACATGCAGGGATTCCAGTCCAAGGTTCAGGATATATGCGTTCTGGGGAGCCTGGATACAGCCAAGATCCCTCATCAGCTGGGAGGTACACTTGGTGATAAAGGCACCTTCCCTGCCAAACTTTTCTGCATAGGTGATCCCATGATAGGACTCATCCGGTGTACAGAGACCAGGGAATTTCTCTGCGTGAGCCATCCAGTCAAATTTACCGGAATCTACGATCGCTCCGCCAATCGCTGCGCCATGCCCGTCCATGTATTTCGTTGTGGAATGGGTCACAATATCCGCACCCCACTCAATAGGTCTGCAGTTGACAGGTGTCGGAAAGGTGTTGTCCACGATCAGCGGTACACCATGGCTGTGTGCTGCCTTTGCAAACTTCTCGATGTCGAGAACTGTCAGTGCCGGGTTTGCAATGGTTTCTCCGAATACGGCTCTTGTATTTTCCTGAAAGGCTGCATCCAGCTCTTCCTCCGTACAGTCAGGAGAAACAAAGGTTGCCTCCACGCCCATCTTTTTCATGGTCACATCGATCAGGTTGAAGGTACCTCCATAAATGGAAGAGGATGCCACGATATGGCTGCCAGCCTCACAGATATTGAACAGGGCAAAGAAATTCGCTGCCTGTCCTGAGGATGTCAGCATGGCTGCGCTGCCGCCCTCCAACTCTGCGATCTTGGCTGCTACATAATCATTAGTAGGATTCTGGAGCCTTGAATAAAAATAGCCGCTGGCCTCCAGGTCAAAAAGCTTTCCCATATCCTCGCTGGTTTCGTATTTGAAGGTAGTTGACTGAATGATCGGTATCTGACGTGGTTCACCGTTTCCAGGTGTATAGCCTGCCTGTACACATTTGGTACTCATCCTGTAATTGCTCATTCTGTCCTTTCCTCCTTTGTAATGGGTTTCTTCCTGGTTACCTTTTCAATACTGCCGTCCGGTCTCTGGATCTCCATATGATCCAGCTGACCCTGCAGATTCTTCTTCACACTGTCAATATAAGCCTGCCTCAGCTTTTTCTGTTCCTGCTTTTCCTCTTCAGAAAGCCCTTCCTTCTTCGACTTGTGGTACAGCTCGTTGATACGCTTAATGGTTTCGTCCATTGTCATGGTTCTGTTCCTAGCCTTTCAGTCCACGTGCCTGTCTGTCCATATCCTCTACAACGATGTCGTAGATCTCTCCAAGAGTAGAGCAGTACTCAAGAACCTTCCATGGCTCATTGGTATGATAATGGATCTTGATCAGATCCTCATCTCCTACTGCAAGCAGACAATCACCTTTAAAATTCTCTGTAAAATAATCACTGATCACATCTTCATCAAGATCCTCTCCCTCGATCAGAAGCTGTGTATCATATCTGAACTCTAGCATCCTTACATCCTCCTTATGGTTTTTACAGGCTCATTATACCTGTATTCAGCAGGATATGCCACTGTTTTTTCTCTATCGAGAATTCATCTCACCTTACCCTGCTGTCTGCCGGCCGGCAGCCACTTTGCCGTGCAGGCATAAATGATGATCATCACAGCCCCAAGTGCCCAGGATACCGGATACAGCAGATAAACGCCCTCGATCGTTGAAAAATGCGGAAGCACCAGCCAGATCCAGAAAATACGGAACACACACAGGGACAAAAGAAGTACCACCATGGGCGGAATGCTTTTACCGACTCCTCTGAGCGCCCCGGACAGACCATGCAGGATACTCAGGATAAAATAAAATGGGCAGAAATACTTCATAGCCAGCTTTCCGCATGTGATCACCTCTGCATCCCTTGAGAACATTCCCATGATCTGGTCATCAAAGGTCAGAAGCAGGGCTCCTGTCAGTACCGTATACACAAAGCCCATCGCCAGTGTCACATACATGCCCTTCTTTACCCTGTCATAGTTTCCGGCTCCATAGTTCTGTCCGGCAAAGGTTGTCACCGCCATACTGAAGCTCATGACCGGAAGTATATTAAAGCCATCTACCTTCAGGTAAGCCGTATAGCCTGCCATGGCAGCTGCCCCAAAGCCATTGACACTGGTCTGCACCAGTACGTTGGACAGGGAAATGACCATATTCTGGATTCCGGTAGGCAGTCCCACCCGGATCATGCTGCCTGCGATCCGCCTGTGGATCTTCAGCTTTTTCAGCGAAACCTGATAGCTGTCCTTTACCCGCATCAGGAAAGCCATGGACAGAATACAGGAAACTGCCTGGCTGATATCTGTTGCAATTGCTGCCCCTGCAACGCCCATGTCCAGAATGGCAATAAAAAGGATGTCCAGTATGATATTGGTGAAAGAGGCAACAGCCAGATATAAAAGGGATCTTTTGGAATTTCCTGCTGCATTTAAAATGCCTGCTGCCATATTATAAACAATACCAAAGAACATACCGGCGGAATACAGCCTGAAATAAGTAACTGCCTGCTCCATAACCTCTTCCGGGGTCTTCATCCATTCAAGAAGCTGCCTGCTCAGGACAATTCCCGCGATAGTCAGCACGATACCAAGTATCCCTGCAATCACAAGCGATGTATGTACGGCATCAGAAACGCTCTTTTTGTCCCCCGCCCCAAGATACTGTGCCACGATCACACCAGCACCTACTGCTGCGCCCTGGCTGAAGGCGATCAGAAGATAGATCATGGATGAGCTGGCTCCAACTGCTGCCAGCGCGTTGCTTCCAACAAAATTTCCTACCATGACGGAGTCTGCTGTATTGTATAACTGCTGCAGCAGATTTCCCAGGATCAGTGGTATGGAAAAGAACAGTATCTTCTGGAAGATACTGCCCTCTGTCATAAGTCCGTTATTATTGTTTACTGCTGTTTTCATGCTGACTGTGTCCTTTGTGCTTCTGTTTGTTCTGATTTTATTCTATTCGTCATAACAGACTTTTGCAAGGATTTTCCTCCCGGGAGCGTGCACAGGACTCTTATCAAGATGGCTCCACTTTCTCAGTCGGCCAGGATTTTCTGAGTGCCGTATAGGAAACCAGGAAGTTAGCAAGCCAGCCTGCCGGCACGGCAAGCCAAACAAAATCAATACCAAAACGCGGAGCACAGATCAACGCCACAGACAAGCGAATCGCAAGGTTTACCATATTGGCAATGAGGAACGGACGCATGATTCCGAGTCCGCGAAGAACTCCATCGGTCGCCATTTTAATTCCCATAAAGATAAAGAAGTAACCAAGCCATCTCATATAATCCCCAGACACCTGATAAGCCAGGGCGGTTCCGTCTTTTCCGAGGAACAACGAGGAAATCTGCGTGTGCAGCGTTTCAATGACAAGGAAGGCAAGAGCCGCAAAACACACATCCAACACCAATGCTGCGTGATAGCCTTTTTTGATGCGCGGGATTTTGTTTGCGCCAAGGTTCTGGGAAACATACGGCGAAACCGCATTACCGATGGACACGAAAATCAGGGAAAAAACATTCTCCACCCTCATTGTTGCCGCGTACCCGGCGAGTGCCTGTGTACCGAAAGGATTTACCACCGCCTGTACGATCATCATACCGATAGATACGGTAGACTGCTGAAGAACCGATGGAACAGCAATCCGAAGCATCGAGCGCAGCTCCTGCCCATCAAACCAGGCAAAGCTACTCCTATACCGCTGCATCCGGTAAAAGAAAATCAAAAGTGAAAGCACAGCCGAAATGCCCTGTGCAATCAAAGTTGCAAGCGCCGCACCGAACACACCAAGCCCCAGACCGGCTACCATCCAAAGATCCATCACAATATTCAGGATGGATGAAAAGATCAGCAGTCCCAGGGGAATTTTTGATTCACCGATGGAAGTGAACATGGTAGAGAGAATATTGTACATGAACAAAAACGGAAAGCCCGCAAAATAGACCCGCAAGTACAGCACTGCTTCCTCCAGAATATCGGGAGGAGTCTGTAATCCGCTCATCATCACATGGGAAAAGCAAAAGCCAAAGACACCAAGGATGATACTCAGAAGCAAAAAGCTGATCAGTGATGTAGACACAATGGTTTTCATTTTTCCATACTCCCTGGCACCGAAATAGCGGCTCACAAGCACACCTGCACCAACACCGGCACCCAGTGCCACACAAATGAAAACATTAGTAAGCGCTGCACAGGCACCAACCGCCGCCAGTGCGGAGGAACCAACAAACTGACCTACGATAATGGAGTCAGCCATATTATATACCTGCTGAAAAAAGCTGCCGAGAATCATCGGCATTGCAAAAACCGTCAATGCTTTCAGCGGCACATCGGTAATTAAATACTCATCTTTTGACATGATCATATTCCTTCACGCCTTTCAACTTTTTATTCGAAAATACAAGCATAGCAAAAAACATATTTTATAAACAACTGCATTCTTTTCCGGAAGAACCGTTGTAATCTGAGAGTATTTTCCATCATCCCTGAGGGAATTTTGTTCAACTTTCCCCAAAAGGTAACCATACTCATAAGAAATATCCACAATATGTACCTCCCCTCAGTTACTTTTCTATACACTACCATACTCTACTTTCTATTACAAGAATAGGTGATTGTGGTTTATATTTCACACGCTTCACGAGCTCAACGGGGTCACGGCCCATAAAAAGAGCAGCCGTTTTCTGGATTGAAAATAACTGCTCATGGTTAATATATTCAGTTGTTGAGTGGGTGTTACCTATTTGATAAACTGGAAAATGAAAATTTTTTATTGATACTCATCTGTCTGAGAAAAAATCTGTGTTGTTCCAACAATATCTTCATGACTACTTTGAGTTACAGTGACCTCCAAATGATCACCCTTATTTTCGATATCCGCTTTTATATCATCTCCCCTATCATCTTTGCCGCTAAAGCTGAGAATCCCTGTTTCAGAATCATAAGTTCCAATTGCGTTTTCGACATAAAGCAAATGGGTAACGCTATATTCGATACTATATGTGCCATCATCCTTTTTAGTAATATTCAGAATTTCATCAAAATCATTACTATAATAGCCTTCTTCTGGCATTTGGAATTTTGAGGCAGCGGTATTTGACTGAATTTCGCCATCTGCGGTAGCAGTATCTGACTGAGCTTTACTATTTGGCAAGTCATTTTTTTGAGTGTTTCCACATCCTGCTAATGTAAAAATTAAAAGTCCCAAACTTGCCATGCTTAATATATATTTTCCCATTTTTACCTCCAACCTTTATTCTGTCGCTTCTTAGATCTTATTTGCAATCGTAGACAACTCCGAAATAATGCTCGCCATTAAGATACTTTCCGGAACCGCATCAAAATTTTCTTCTGTAACAGTAACGGTTCACTGCCCTTGAACCATTCCTTAAAGAAAAATCATCTTCTGTTCATTCATTGACACCATCTGTAAACGGTACCTTGTGGCTATAAAATTGGGCAAATGCTTAAACTCTACATCATCATAGGTAACCTTGACTCCCAGAACTTTATCGAGATATTCCATGTCATCACCTGCAATCTTAACTCTTTTTTTGTATTATAACTCTTTTTGAGTTAAGAGCATTTAAAAATCAACATTATTAAAAATTATTTTTACAAAAAAACCGATGCAACATGAGCATTACACCCACACTGCACCGGACATTCCATCATCAACTGCTCTGTCTATTTTCTTCTTCCTTCTGCACTTCCTGCTCATGCAGCTGCTCTTTTTTCTAAAGAGTCTGTATTTCGTTTCAGTACATCCGATGCAGAAACAGCAGAAACTTGATATAAACCTTCCTCCAGATGCTTACGCAAAAACACATAATATGCCGCTTTATCTCAAATACTCCGTAAAGAATGCATTGAGCTTTTCAAACGGAATGATGTCCATCTGATCGTAAAGGTCAGTGTGGCTTGCACCGGGGATAATGAGCAATTCCTTGTTGTCTCCGGTCAGCTTGCTGTAAGCCGTCTCGCTGAAATAGCGGGAGTGCGCTTTTTCTCCGTGCACCAGCAGTACGGCGGAGCGGATCTCGCTGCTGTATTGCAGGATCGGCATATTCAGGAACGACAGCGAGGAGGTCACATTCCAGCCGCCGTTGGAATTCAGGCTGCGGGGATGGTAGCCTCGCGGAGTCTTATAGTAGGCGTAATAGTCCTTTACAAACTGCGGTGCGTCCTCCGGCAGCGGATCGACCACACCGCCTGCCAGCGCGTAGCTGCCCTTTTTATAATCCTCGATGCGCTGTGCATTCATGGCTTTTTTCTTCTCAAAGCGTGTCTGCTCAGAATCCTCAGCATCAAAATATCCGTTGGCAGTTACACGGGTCATGTCGTACATGGTCATGGCCGCTGTAGCTTTGATGCGGGTATCAATGGCAGCAGCGTTGATCGCCATACCGCCCCAGCCACAGATACCGATGATACCGATGCGCTCTGGGTCAACATTCTCCTGCACGGAGAGGAAGTCCACCGCTGCGCAGAAATCCTCGGTGTTGATGTCCGGTGAAGCGACATAGCGGGGTGTACCGCCGCTCTCGCCGGTGTAGGACGGGTCAAAGGCAATCGTCAAGAAGCCAAGCTCTGCCATTTTCTGTGCATACAGACCGGAGGACTGCTCCTTTACCGCACCGAACGGACCGCTGACGGCAATAGCGGGCAACTTGCCCACCACACTCTTTGGCGTGTACATATCCGCCGCCAGTATGATGCCGTAGCGGTTGTGAAAGGTTACTTTCTTGTGATCCACCTTGTCGCTTTTCGGGAACACCTTGTCCCATTCCTGTGTCAGATTCAATTTTTCCATATTCAGACCTCCTTGCCTGTTACCTTAAAATATACTGTGTTGTCCACGGCTTCCAACCATTCATTGGAGGTTTCATCCCCTGGAACCTCTACTGCCAGATGAGAGAACCAGCTATCCGGTGCTGCGCCGTGCCAGTGCTTTACGCCAACAGGAATATTTACCACATCGCCGGAACAAAGCTCCTGTGCCGGTTTGCCCCATTCCTGATAGTAACCTCGACCAGCCACACAGACGAGGATCTGTCCGCCGCCGCTTTTGGCGTGATGAATGTGCCAGTTGTTACGGCAGCCGGGTTCAAAGGTCACATTGTAAATGCCGACCTGCTGCGTAGAAAGAGGTGCGAGATAGCTTTGCCCGATAAAGTATTTCACAAAGTCATCATTGGGTGTTCCGATAGGAAATACCATCTCGTTCTGGTGTTTGGCTTTTGCGTCGGCAGCATCGTCCTCCGCCCATACCTCCTTTGCCATACGGAAGGCCGCCCACGCCTTAGGCCAGCCCGCATAAAATGCCGCATGAGTCAGGATTTCCGCAATTTCCGTTTTGGTTACACCGTTGTTCTTTGCTGAAATCAGGTGGTACTGAAAAGACGAATCCGTCAGTCCCTGTGCCATCAGCGCCACCACTGTTACAATGCTGCGGTCTCGCAGGGAAAGCTTGTCTTCTCGGCTCCACACCTGCCCGAACAGAACATCATCATTCAATTCCGCAAATTTTGGAGCAAATTCCCCTAGAGCATCTCTGCCTGCCGTTTGTTTGATTGCCATGGCTCACACCTCCTTGCCCATCTGATAAGCTTGCTCCAGTGCAATATGACCTGCGATCTCTCCCACGCCGTTTACACCGCCCGCAAACACTGTGCCAACCAGCGCGCAGTTGGGGAAGCAGTCCACCCAGCCCTGCACAGCTTTCTCTGTGCCCGCAAAGGTTTCCGGTGCGTCCTCTGCCGCTGTTGCCAGCAAGTAGGCTTTCGTAAAGGCGTAGTCCGTATCGAACAATGGGTTGGCACGGTCCAGCATAGTCTTGAGCTGACCGCTGACGCAGTAATAGTAGACGGGGGTTGCGAACACCAGCACATCCGCATCGTGCATTTTGGCGGCAATTTCCACGGCATCGTCCTGGATGACGCAGTGCCCCAACTTCAGGCAGGCAAGACAGCCCTTGCAGAAGTCAACCTGCTTTTCCCGCAGATATACGGTTTCTACCTGATTGCCTGCCTCCCGTGCGCCCTTGGCAAATGCTGCCGCCAGCGTTTCGGAGTTGCCGCCCTTACGGGGACTTGAGGAAATGATTAGTACCTTTTTATTCATCGTAGAACACTCCTTGCATTTTTATATTCTTTGTGTTATTCTCATGGTAATACCTAAACCTAACTTTAGGTCAAGATATTTTTTGAAAATTTGGGGAGGGAAATTTATGTATTCTATTGGACAGGTGGCAGAGATGTTCGGATTGCCTATCTCCACGCTGCGCTATTATGACAAGCAGGGACTTTTTCCGAACATGGAACGAGTATCCGGCATCCGCAAATTCGGTGACACGGAGATTGAAGCACTCCGGGTCATTGAATGTCTGAAAAAAGCTGGCATGGAGATCAAGGACATCCGGCAATTCATGGATTGGTGTGTAGAAGGGCCGTCCACCTACCCGCAACGCAAGGCACTGTTTGAGGCGCAACGGTCGCACATGGAGGCAGAGCTTGAGCAGATGAACCGCACTCTGGACATGCTGAAATTCAAATGCTGGTACTATGAGCAGGCAATCAAAGACGGCAGTGAGGACAGACTAAAGACACTGATTCCCGACCACTTGCCGGACGGAATCCGAAAAGCATATGAAAACGCACATAGCTAACCTTTCCGTACTCCGTATCGTCTGATTTTGTCGCAATCGTAGACAGCTCCGAAATAATGCTCAGAAGATCATTTTTGACTTCCTCTTTGCTTGACTCGCTGCCCATCAGAAGATAATCCGTGCTGACATGGAGAATGCAGGACAGTTCGATCAGCAAATCAATGGAGCAGCTGCACTCTCCGTTCTCCTTGCGGCTGAAAAGCCTGTAAAATAGGAAAAGTTAGAAAGATATTTCTGCAAACTTGAATTGAGATTTTATCTATTCCAAGGGATTTAATAACTGATATATTTTATTATCAAATATCTCCCAAGTCCTTGAAAACACTAAGTTTATCACAGGTGAGCTTTCCTCTATTGTTTCCCTTGTGTTATATCGTCCCACCAGTGTTTACGAACTCTGATAAGGGTAAATACAAGGGCAAAAAAATCTGATAACACATTATAACACAAAATGAAAATGACATGGTGAACTGATTGAAATGCTTCTGATTTTTGTAACAAATGATTGATTGAATGATAAGGAGATTTGATACGATGAGAACAATATTTGCAGAATACAATCCACAACGTAATAGTATTGATGTTTATACCTCTGCGGGCTATATGCTCCGCATTGACTGTTGGGAAGCAGAAAAGAATTTAAAAACTACACCCGGCTCAGATTGTGCTTTAAATGCACTTGCTATTGATGAACCTCTAGAATATGCAAAATTATATCTTGATGGAACAATGCAGATATGGGTTGATGCAGAAGATTCATTAGAACTATGGTAATTTTTTCAACATCGTTTATTGAGAATAGTCATTTTACCGTGCATATATATTCAATATCTTTTTATCCATTATAATGAAATTAAGGGCTGGTCTAATGCCAGCCCTACAAAAATGAAAATTCACATAGAAAATAAATTTACAATTTTTCAGATATAAACCTGTTATCAACAAATACAAAAATAATTTATATTATCGTATCTATTGATATGATACATATTTCAAAGAGTTACCAGAAGTTTTTGAAAACTTTTTCCCTTGTGATATTATTATCTAAAGCTCCTAATTTTATACTGATACATCAATAGAATTGCGAACTAACCTATTACCATTTTTGACAAGAGTAGATTCCACTGATTCTCTTTTGACATTATCAAGAATACTTGTATCAAACTTTTGTCCTGGTTTCCAATTTGGATTAGCTGATTTCACTGCTGCATACATAGCAGCTTTATATTGTCCTTCGTATTGCTCTAAAGTCCATGTACCACTTAGTCGTTTGTCTTTGCTTACACTTAACTGATAATCTTTGAAAATATCTGAACGCTTCGTTGTATCACCATTTGAAAGACCATTTTCCTGAATAAATTCCTTCTTCACATTATCAAACATCTTTTGACGATATTCCTCAGATACACTTGTGAGTTGCTGCCACGATGTACCTTTGCCGGTAACATCCATTCCTGCCACTCCATTTGCATTCAGCAAATCACCTTCTGAATCAAATTGCTTCATCAGATTCTTAATAATGGTATCTCTTCCACCGAATGTTTCATATATCATTCTTTCTTCTGGTGACATCATGGCTTCATTTTGCATAATACCAGATAACCAGCCTTTTTCTTTCAAAGCCTTATATTGTTTGCTATTTGTATTGATGCCATTATACGTGTTACCTAATCCGCTGATATTCATTGCCATATAAAAACCTCCTTGTAAATAAATTCAAAATCCGTTTAGAATTAACTCAATGTTATATGGTATATATCGTCATAAATCTCCAAGAAATAAATTTCACCGTTAAGTGCCCTCACAATTATACAGGTAACTCACAATCCTTTAGCCAAAATCGCAGTTCCATAACAGTCACAGCAATTTTATATTTTACTTCGATTTCAACTTTTTCTGGCGGATTGGCTAAAAGCCTGTCAATATCCTGTTCCTCAACATCAGCCATTTTTGCTATCGTTAGCTTGGATATGCCATGATAGGAAACAAGCACTTCCAAAAAACCGCTTAATTGCTTATCCTTATCTTCAATCGCTCCAAAATACAGAAATCCTACTTCTATTTAAAATTCTGAATTATGAACTCAATTCCGTTACCAGTGAAGAATATCTTTTTGTCCGGTTCTTTATATCCTCCTCACTGACACCATAATAACAATATAAATCTCTGGCTATTTTCTTAAACCTTTTTATGACCGACTTATTTCCAGAGTAAGATATTCCAAATATATTCCAGGTATAATCTACCTCTATTTCCATTAAATCCTCACCAATTTTTATTTCATATAAATGAAAATCCATGGGAATTACATTATCAGGCATTTGGTCAATCAATTTATTTCTAATTTCCATTTCATTCAAAAAATTTTTAACAGATTCTTCATTATGAAAATCTGGTTTTGGAATATCCTTCCTTTGGCCCAAAAGTTCTGGTTTATGCTGCATAATCAAACTAGCTTTTAGATTTTTCTGTCGTTCTATCCAATTTGTTGCGGCAGGATTGATTTCCACTAAATCATAATGATCCTTTGCGTATTGCACCACTTCCGCAAGGGTATGCGGGTTGGCCGCTATTCTCTTTTCTATCCTTTTTCGTCTGGATTGATAGATAGCATTTCGGATTCTAATCTTTAGAGATTGCTTTTGAGCTTCTCCAAATATAAAAACACTTGTGGGACCATCTTCACCATTTATTATGGAAACTTGATTGATACTTTTATTTTTCATAAGTGCCCTCTACTCACAAATCCCGATTATATCGGTGATTCACAATCTTTTAGCCAAAATCGCAGTTCCATAACCGTCACAGCAATTTTATACTTTACTTCGATTTCAATCTTTTCTGGTGGATTGGCTAAAAGCCTGTCAATATCATTTTCCTCAACACCAGCCATTTTTGCTATCGTTAGCTTGGATATGCCATGATAGGAAACAAGCACTTCCAAAAAACCGCTTAATTGCCTATCCTTATCTTCAATCGCTCCAAAATACAGAAATCCTGCTTTACTAAGTATTTTAAGACGCAATGCAGGATCATCTGGCAAACATTCCACATTGCCCATTACTACTCCATCTATTGTTTCTTCAGTTATTTCTAAATATTTTGAAAGAGTATTTTTATTAAAACGATACTCCTCAATTAAAGAAGTCAACATTTCTGAAATATATTTTTTTTATCATATTTGTGCCTTAATCTCCACTTGTATCATTTACAATATTGCTTGTAACAAGTGTCCCTATGTGAAAGGCACACTCTACACTTTATTGTTGTTATCTTCCATTTTCCGAGCAATTATAACTTTTCCAATCTACGTTTATCAAATGCTCCAAAATTTAGATGCCAGCTCCCGATTTATGATAGATGAGAGAAAATTAGGATTATTATTCTGGAGCACTTTCAGACTTTCAAAAAAAGCCGCTTTATTCTCTGTCTTTATATCTGAAAAAGTTGCATCCAGCTTCTGATCTTTTACATTTTTCTCCACATATTCCTCCGACTGCTTTTCGTAATTATCAACCATCGAAGGATTCTTTTTCACTGCCCCTTCATACCAATTTGTAAGGTATTTTAATGCATTAAGCTGTCTGTCCTCATTGCTGCTTTCTTTACTAATCTTCTGATATTCCGTGTATGCACTGCCGTCCATCGTCCTCATCATATCAAGCGCATTTGTAGTCTTTACTAGATTGCTACCATGTCCAAGATATGTACCTTTCCCTACTCCATAGTCCATATTTCCGTTATTGTCAGCTTTTCCTGCGCTCGCAAGCTTTGCGATAGACTCCATTGCTTCCAAAAATGGTTTTCTGCTATCTTCCGGGATAAAATTCTCTGCCGCATATTCCGCTTTTTTCATACCAAGTGAAATATTTGCCTGCCGTTCTTCCTCTGTCATAGAGCCAGTATTTCCAACAAGGAAATTCTGACGGATGATATCATACACAAATCCCTGTTCCTCTTTGCTGCAGTTCTCTACCGCAGATGCAACCGCCTTGTCTGCACCATACATTCCGGAATATGCCGGAAGTTCTAGTGAGTTATCAACCTGCGTAATTTCTTTTTGGAACGCTGCATTTCTCGCCTCCATTGATTCCCGCTGCTCCTGTGTTACATTGGCATCCACTATACCTTTCTTGTTTTCCACAAGTGCAGCCATTCCATCTCCCGAAAATTCAACAATAACCGCATCTCCATACTGCGAACCGATGTCCTTCATCGCCTGCAGGGTTTCTTCCCTTGACATCTTGTCCATAATCTTATTGCCATGTTCATCTGTAGTGTTAAATTCATACTTTACAAGGGTGTCTTTCTTATATATACCATTCCCATATGAGGGAATATTCGTTGTTCCTCTGTAAAACTGACTGTAATCAATATTCATAATATACACTCTCCTCTACTTTATTTTTTCTTAGGTATTTGTGAAATACCAAAAGTCTCATAAATACAATATTTTTACCACATAAAACATACTATATTTTTATAGTTTCATACTTGTATATATATCTTATACAAACATATAATATCTGCCTAAATCATCAACTTTATATACATTATTTCCGGTATATGATCTAAAGTGATCGTAATATCCTTATTATAGGTATCCTTCGCGAAACTTAATGCCCGGTACTCTGTAATATTGAATTCGTAATAGTCCACATCCTCCGTATCCGATAAACTTCCCTTTAAATATCCGTCCGGCTTATTGATAAGTGCCGTCAGATCCAGTGTTCTTCCAAACACATCCTAATCCGTATATTTATTTGTTTTCCAGAAATAATCATTGGAAACTTTACTATTTTCTACTGCAATATTTTTATCAGTGGGTAAACCTTTTTTCTTAAAATCATATCCCACAAGCTGCGCATGCATCTCTACTGTGCGGGTTATTACCATCTATTCATTCTCCTTGTGTATAATTACTTTTCATAATCATAATACTTTCCTGAAACTATACGCATACATATCCGAATACATGTTATCATGCGGTTGTGGCGTCAGCCTTCTATCCAATGCCGCCATATCCACCGTAAAACCACTGTCTGCCACAGAAAAAGCACCATTACTGAATTGAAACTCCGAAGTAAAGTCTGGAATCCCCAGATCACCGCTTGTCCGGTTATGTCCTATAATATTTATCAATGCATCCTTTATCCGCTCTATCTTGGCATTGTCCTTTGTTTTGTTAATCAGATTAGCAGCTTTTTCCGGCAGCCCGCCAATCTTTCCGTCTGGTGTCAGGTAAAGGTTCTCCAGAGAAATATCTTCTCCCGTAACCCCTTTTAAGTAACGCCTGACTTCCTGCACATCCGTGGCATACTGGTAGGTATTGGACGACAGATTTCCCACACTGTCAGCAATTCCTGTGTAATACTGATACATCCGGTCACTGTACTTTTCCTCTACCAGTTTCTGAACCTGTTCCCGGACTTCCTTATCTTCGATACCGCTCACTGTTACATTCCCATTGCTTTCAATCTTTATCTGCATTCCCTCCAGCTCATCACGGGAGATACCTTTGCTTTCCAGATCCTTTACAAAATCCTCGGAAAAATCATTTTTCAGTTCCGCCTTCTGCTGTGCTTTCTCAAAATCTTTCAGGTTTGCAAAAATCTTCACATACTCCGTTTCCGCATCATCCAGTGTCTTTCCTTCTGCCATGTCCTGCAACAATTCATCCACTGTGCGCCCGCCTTTGTATTGTTTTTCTTCCGGCAGACTTTCAAACTGCTTCTGGTGGAGTTTCTCCATTTCTTTTGTATAATTTTTCTCTGTATCCATCAGGACTTCATTATATTTGTCGAGGTATTCCCTCCAATTTTCATCTTTCCGGCTGTATGCACCGTGAAGGTTCCCGAATGCCTCCCTTATGGCATCGGTCTTTTCCTGTTCTTTATTTTCCGTAACCTTGAAACTGATTTTATAATAATCATCTGGAGAAACTTCTTCCCCATTTTTGTTTTCTATTTTGATACAATATTTATTGGTATTTGTATCCCAGTTCGGGATGGTCAGTGTTTTCCGTCCTTCCCCATCCCATTCTGCCTTTCCGACCTGATTGCCATATTCATCATATAAGGTGAGGTCATAATCGCAGCCTTCCGGCATGTCCATATAGATTTGGACACCGAAGTAATTCTGTATCGTCCGGTTAAAAGGGATGGAAAAGTTGTAGAAATCCACATCCTTTTTATCGCTGAGACTTCCTTTCAGACTGCTGGTTTCGTCCTTGATCAGAAAATCCAGATCCAGAAATGTACTTTCCTTCTTGTCAGAAACCTCATAAGTAGTATGCTGTCTGCGATAAGTGTCATTGCTGCCAAGTGTACAGGTATCCTCTTGAAGTGTCATATTTTTCTTCAGTTTTCCTTCAAAAAATGCCACTGTTTCCTTTCCAGACATGAAAAAAATCGGTTTTTGACGAAATGCCGCCCCATATGTAGAATGATTACTGTTTATTTCCATTTCTTATCCTTCCTCCCGAAAAATATCTTACCTGTATTCTTATGCTTTCCTGTCAAAAGATGAGCCTACAGTATAACAGGATTATCCGGTAAAATAATACTGCTTTTCTCATATGCCGCCGCCAACCGGCTATTTAGATATTCGTTTTGTACAGCTTTTCGTCTTGCCTGTGCTCTTTTTACTGCTTCCTTTTCCTGTTCTTTCATAAGTTCTTCCATTCTTTCGTGGCGCTTCTCCCACCAAGATTCTCCGTCATTCGTTGTTTCTGATCCACTCTTTCCTACTGGACCTGCATAACCGTAACATTCTTCCGGTGACGCTCCAATAACATCAAAGCCAACATTATTTGATCCTACCGGTAAGCCTTGAACGGAATATATAGATATTTTCCTCCAAATTATAGACCTTATTTTAATTGCATACTTCATGCCTTCATATCAAAATTATCTTGCAATATTATGTTTTCACCTACACTACCAGTCTTTTCTTTACTATTTAATGCTTTTCTCGCCTCACTAAATGCCTCATAATATGTCATTTTTAATGCTGAATGAACCTGTGACTCTGCTTTTGTTTCTTTTTCCTGCCAGCCTACTCCCCCTGTATAGGTCAAAACTTCTTCGCCCTCTTCATTGTATACATGAATTGCCGAGCCTGTCCCTGTTCCCTGATATTTTGCCTCATAAGGTATTCCAAACAGCATACAGAGCCATTTTTTGTCTGCTTCCTCAACTTCTTTCATTGCTGACATTTTACCTGAATTCATTGATTGACTAAACTTTCCAATTAAAGCAGCTCTATTCGGGGCTACTTTGCTTACTTCCGTCTTTCTCAAATTCATAAATGCATTTCCCATATATACATTGTCCTGTGCATCTTTTTTTGCCAGATCAACAATCTTCTCTTTTAAAGAATCCGTTAATTTCCATTTGTTTTTTTTAGAAGATTTAGAAACATTTTTATTCGATGTGTTCCACACTTTTGCTGTGCTATAATTATTTGATATTTCCATTTAATTGAATCACCTCTCTGTTCTGTCATTTATGTAATCATACAATTCCTTATATGACAGATAACCTGATAAGTTGTTCGAATCATATTGTAACTGCATAAATTCTTTAATCATGCTCATATAGTCTTTCTTTTCATTTATGCTGTCAGAATCATAAGTGATGTTGCCATTCACACCACCAGCCGCATTCATGAAATCTCCAAAAGCATTTTTCGTAAAGCCTTCTACATCACTATATGTTGTATATGCAAGCATTTCCAAATAACTTGCATTTCTTGGATCAACATCATTTATCTGTACATTTGTATCTGTGTAATTTCCTTCTTTGTCCCAATATCTTACCCTGTATTCTGGGTTTGCCGAATCATATGCATCTGATTTATATACAGATGCACTACTGCCATCCGGAAATCCTACTGCTGTTAATGCATTTCCACTATCTTCTGTTCCCGACATATGTAATGTAATATTAGAAGATGTACTGCTTACATTTGATAACAAACCGGAATTCATACCGTTCGCTTTCGCAGTGTTTCTTTTTGTTCCTGTATAATAATTTGAATAATTATAACCGTTAATTCCTGCTATACTCATTTTCGTTTCCTCCATTTTTATAGGTGTCCTTTTTTATCCATTACAATTTTCTGCTATTTTATCTTCCCTTTGCAGCAACATTCGGATCATTGTTCGCCTCAAAGGAATATTGTCAAGTGTGTATGTAAGAGTTTCCAGTTAATAAACCTATACTTATATTTTTACTTTTAGTTTTTCTAATTTTTCCAGAAAAGCAACATAAAACTCTCTTTCTTTCATACAAGCTCGCTGAACTTCGATACTTTTCGGAACATATTCCCGTGGGTGATCTAAATCGTAAAGAGCCTGACTCGTTGCCTGAATTGTAGACTCTGTTGTATTTCCCAAAATGTCGATGTTATCCACATCTCCCTCTCCGTTAAGCTGTTTATTCAGCCTTTGTACCATCATCTGCGATATATGGCTCAACATTCCATTTTTCTTTATTCCCATGCCGTTTGCATTAACTTCCTTAGCAGCTTCCATCCATGCATCTTTTACATCCTGCGGAGCATTCGGACCAATCATATCAAATGCTTTTTCGTTAAAATCCGTATCTTCCATATATGGATTTATACTCTCATTTTCCTGTTCAGCACGTTCTGTACTAAATTGAGGAATATCATTCTGTCTGCGTCTGTTTTCATATGGCACACCATTCATAGAATAGTTGGAACTAATCTGCATATATCAATACTCCTTTTTATTTGAATTGCATTATTATCATTAGGCTTTCGCTTCAAAAACTGGTCTTTTCTCCAGATAATCCGGTAGTTCTTTTAATTCAGAATTCATACCATTCTTTACGGCATTATATTCCTTCCAGTAAATGGAATAGAATTCATCTTTTTTTGTAAGTTCTACCGGAGTCATTTCGTATCCCCAGCCGGCACCGGTATTTAACAATACATTCACGCCCTGACTCTGAATTTGAACACCATAACCATCTAATGTTAAAATAGTTAAATTTAATGTTCCGCCTTTTGTCAGTGCAATCTGCTTGTCTGCAAGATTCCGATTTTTTCTCTGTCTGTTCCAAAAAATATTATATTTCTAAAATACAGAATCTCATTGTCTGTTCATACTGTTAGTTTCATACTTGTATATATATCTTATGCAAACATACAATATCCGCCTAAATCATCAACTTTATATGCATTATTTTCCTGAGTGGCGCCATAATTATCACCATAATATATCTTTATTCCTTTCAAAATTTTCGTCCATGTACTTATGTTTGCACAATCATTTTCTGCCGCCAAACATTTTCTGGCAGTAGCATAACAGGAACCCGGCATATCAATTTCCCATGCTTTGCTGGAATCACCATCATACGGAATATATGTAATTCCATTAGGAGTCAAAAATGTAAAACCATCTTTTTCGCGTTTCAGATTTCCTGATATCTCAAGTAAAGCATATAATCCTGCCGTAGACTGTTGCGAACTTACCGGATATTTTTGAAATTCATCGGCTAATTTATTCAGCGTTTCTATATCTTTATCGGATGTTATGATTACCGAAACTCCTTGTGCCTCATTTCCTTTTATCGACAAATAATTTAACCCTGTCTTTGAATCACGGTTTACTACCAATCCCCCCTGTAGCGGTATTTCCTTTATATCAATATTTCTTTTGTCAGACAAATCATTCAAAAGATTTTTCAGTTCACTTGTCATGGTTACATTATACGAAAATGGCTGATCCATATTAATCAGGAACTCCATTCCTGTTTTCTCATCTCTTTGAATTGCTAATTGATCTTCTCTTATATAAAAATCTTTTCCTGCCTGCTTATCTACAATCTCATATGCTGCTACTCCATTTACATATGTAGCATCTTCGATTTTATATCTTTCTGTTTCTATTGGTAATTCAACATCTTGAGATATGCTATTTTTTGTATAAATTCCAAAGTTATTATAATCCATACCATTCACATAGGAATCCCTTGTGCTAACCTTATTACTTATACTCTCTCTGACTTTATTCATTGCATCAGAAAAATTTCCTACTGCATTTCTATTATTTTTTTGACCACACAACCTGTCTTGTTTTAAGTAACCACTCTCTATTCTCATTATTTTACCTCTCAATTTCATTATTCTTCTTAAAAGAGGGAAGGAAAATCTATACCTATTCCTTCCTCTTAAAACAAGACTGCTCCAAAGCACTATTCAAGATTTACACCGTGCCTAAATCTCAATTTCCCGCTTTATACCATACTTCACATTTTGTGTTGTTCCAACTGCATACCCACTTACAGTAACAGTCCAAGTGCCTGATCCGATATCATCAGCAGTATAAATCCATGTATCTGTCGAATAATTAGCGAGCTGCTTCGTTACTACATTCAATCCGCTTCTGAATGTTATCGTACCCTGATACAAATCCAAATTATTGTTTTTAGGTAAATACACATACAGCTTTGAATTGTTGATTAACGTAACACTTCCAAGTGAAACAGTACCACCGTTTCGGTAAATTGTTCCTGCATATTTAGCATCAGACGGCACACTTGCAACCATTATTTCTTCAGTTTCAGATGCTGCCGGTTCTGCTGCCATTACCGGAATGGTAAATACATTGAGTATTGTCAAACAAGACAACACCATTGCTAAAATACTTTTTTTGAGTCTCATATTGCTTCTTCTTCTAATATTTTATAAACAAAATTATTGTTCATCCAATAATTTGATTTCAGTCTTTGTTTTCTTCCCTAATTTCATATGGAACTCCTCCTTTCTTCAAAATTATAGAAATTGATACTATGCATATGTATCAAAACCTACCTTATTTTTAGTTGTCGCTTCTATAGCAATCATATTTTCTGTTTTTTTATCTTCTTTTTCTTTATCCTCTTTCATTCTCTCCAGCCATTTGTCAATTTCTGAATCCGTACCAGTCTCTCCAAAAATGCCACAGGTTGTCATTTCGGTTCCATTATTCGTAAACTTAAACTCCACTGATATCAGTTTACTACCATGACTTATTGCCGCCTTCTGTGCATTTCGTATAACATCTGGCATAATTGCTAAATTTTCCTCAAGCCATTTCGCAGTTTTTTCATCTCCACATGCCTTTTGCATTACACTTCCGTCAATCAATACAGAAGCATTTTTGCATGGAGTCAAACATTTATACTTGTTAGTCAAATACTTTGAATAGTCTGATACATTTTTAAACTTATTGGCTGAATTCATAGTGTATCCTGCATAATAATTCTTTTCACTATTCTTTGATGGCTTTACATTTTCATTTTTTACATTTCCGTATGTGTATGTATTGGCATACGATGATACTCCATTAATTCCCATACTGCATCTCTCCTTTCTATTTAGCCTTGATTTTTTATTTGCAGGCTATTGGGTTTTGTTCGATACGCTTACTGCCATTGTAAAATTTGCCTCATAAGAAGCTACTGCCTGACTTATTGTGACAGTCTTAACAGACGAACTACTCTCAGCCACCAATCGAGTTCTGGCATCCTGAGCGGATAACCTTTTATTTTGCGCATATTCTTCATAAGCTGTTCTTTCCGCTTGTTTTTTCTGAATCCGCTTTTTTTCCTGTTGTTTCTTTACCTGATTTTCTATTCTCTTTTTATTTTCTATTCTGCGCTCCCAAAAACTATTTTTTGACTTATCATTAAAAATCTTCCCACCATTCCCATTGTTATAACCAGCACTCCACATCTCAGCATGACATTCTTCTTTTGATGCTCCATAATATATTGTAGAAAACGCTCCTCCGCATATACCGGACCATTTATCTGGTTGTGACCAACCCACTTGCAAATCATTTAATACCCATGCTTCATACTCTGGATCATTCTTCATTGCTTCAAAACCCGCCTCTGAAATTGTAACAGATATTGATTCGCCTGCTCTTGTGGGGTGCATTGGAATTTGAGATATTTTATTGTAAATGTACTGCTTGTATTCCACCATCGTCATATCTTTAGCAGACACAGAACCTATTTTTGAATTGCCCACTATACTTCCACTAGCTTCGCTCTTTTCTCTTACACTATCCGCAAACCTTGTATCTTCCTTCTCCTGATCTTTAGCCGCATTTTTCTGTTGGTACTGATTGTAAGCCCGTGTCATATAGTTCACATTAATTGCATTACTCATAGTAACCTCCTTTGCTTTCTTTATCGGATAAAATAACCTGTTCTCCTAGTCCCATATCATCAAACGACCATATTACGCACACAAAGACCATCTCTTTACAAGATGACCACTGCCTTAAATTCATTTTCATCGCAGGAAAGCACCATATCACCGCCATATTTATCCACAACTGCTTTTACATTTAACAATCCAATACCGTGATGATCCCCTCTTTTGCTCTTTATCGTATCATTTTCAATTTCCACCTTTTCTGTCACCGGATTTCTTACCGCAAATATCAGTTTATGTTCTTCGCACTCTAATTTCAGATGAATGACCGCTTTTCCGGTATTTTTCAGTACCTTTTCACTCTCCCGGATTGCATTATCCAATAAATTGGAAAGCAGAATCACAATCTCTTCCTCTTCCAGACATATCTCCTGCAGATCCCCTACTTTTAGGATCACTGCTATGTGTTTCTCCTGCATGCTGCGGTACTTCTGATTTAAAACAGCATTGACCACCGAATGATTTGTGTTGATTGCCGACATCTCGACAGCTATGCTCTCTGTCAGTTTCTGCGTAAATGAAAGTGCCTCATCTGTGTGTCCATTCTTTATCAACGTTTGGATCGTAGAAAGCTGATTTTTATAATCATGCATTTTTCTTCGCTGACGCTCATAGATTTCTTCCCGGTCCTGATAATCTGCAATACGATTTTTCTGATTTTGTTCCGTAAGTACCGCAATTTTTATTCTCTCTTCTTTTTCAATGGTATTCTGCATGAACTCCATAAGGATAAGGTTAATCGCAACCAGTCCCACCGAAAGAAATAAAAATACATTCTGCATGTCATCGTTTTCTGAATAAAACATAAGAATGAAACCGACCACCGTAAATACAGGAACACAGAAAAACTGAAACCACTCTTTTCCTGTAATCAGACCGCAGCTTTTTCTTGTCTTGCTAAATCTTCTGATAAACAACATCAGAATGATAAAAACCGTCTTTGATATCAGTGCCTGTAAAAACCATTTTTCTTGGATTGAACCTCCTCTTCCCAGCAAAACAGTCACATAATCAATCAATACAAGCATTGTATAGTTGATGATTGAAAACAAAAAACTCTGCCGGAAGGAAACTTCATAATAAGCCAGATTCAGGAAAGACATAACCAGTATAATCGGGATACATTTTAACATTCCGATCCATGCCCCTGTGACTGCTACCAGATAAAGCACTCCGCAATAAACAAAAAATCTATATCTGTTCCTATATCCGCCATCTCTTTTTTCCATAAAAGTATCAAAAAAGTATAGCGTTCCTTTTACTTCCAGCATTTCCGCAATAAATGTCAATACCCAGAATGTCATGTTATTCTTCTCCCTTATACAGCATATATTCCCTCTTTACCTGTGCATATCGTGCCTTGGGAACCGGAATCTTTTTTCCCGTGGTAAGTGTCATCACATAACCGCTGATTTTTGTGATGTACCTCATATTTACAAGAAAACTTAGATGTGCCCGCACGAATCCCATATCCTTGAATTCATTTTCCAGTTCATCCAGTTTTTTATAAATCTGAAATGTCCCTTTTTCTGTATAAAATACATTTTTGTGAAGCTCTGTTTCTATATAAATGATGTCATCTGCATAAAGTTTTATCGTTCCTTCCACAAAACGAAATTCGAGAATCCTACGGTTTTTATTAATTTCTGCTATCAAATCATCCATACATTCTTCTATAGTATCTGCAAGGTTATCTTTCAGCAGAAAACGGCTTGCTTTCACCTTATATCCATCCAGTGCGTAATTCATGTATGCCGTCACCAGCACAACTGGAAGTTTTGGATATTTTTCTTTGATCCTCATAGCTGTTTTCAGCCCATCCATCCCCTGCATATTGATATCCAGAAATAATAGCTGACACGCTTCCAAAGCTGATTGTTCTTCGCATAACTGTTCTCCGGATTCATATTCTGTAATAGCAAACTCATAATTCTTTTTTTCACCATAGTCTGACAGCAAATCTGACAGATTTTTTCTGTCATCTATCCTGTCATCACAAATAATAATGTTCATATTTTTCATTCCTGTCTTTGATTTCTCTCATGCCTGTAAACCATACAAGTCTCACCTAGCACTCTTTATTATATCAAACAAATCTTTCACTCGATCATTCTCCGCATCAAATGACTATTTTTCGCATAGAACGACTATCTCCTATAGAAACGCAGAAGCACTGTTCAATAGTCATCCGAGATTCCCGTTTTGTAAACGAGTTTCACATTTTGAAAGCGACCTGCAAATTTTGTACCCGACTTTCCACTTTTG